>CACZRZ010000148.1 GCA_902783655.1 uncultured Bacteroidales bacterium | reverse complement strand
GAGAGAGAGGGATTCGAACCCCCGGTGCCTCTCAGCACGCCGGTTTTCAAGACCGGTGTAATCGACCACTCTACCATCTCTCCGAACGCTCTGCATGAGCGGCTTTTCTCCAAAAGCGGTGCAAAGGTACGAATAAGTGAGCGAAAATGCAAATTTATTTGCAACTTTCCGAATAAAAGTTCCTAAAACAATAGGTTAAAGGTAGAAAATCTATTAATAATTATTAGGTTAAGGCGTATTTTTGTTGCCAAAACGTATTAGCGCAAGACCTATGGCAACCCAAATGAGTTCGCGCAGACGGGTTATCAGACCTGTCAAAACTCCGTAGGCGGCATTCATGTGAAGACTATCGGTGACGATGGCCAACCCACCCTCCTTGCTGCCCATCTGCATGGGGATGAAGAAGAAGAGATTGGCAAACAGGCTGGCGAAGGCCTGCATGAGGACACAGTCCCAATAGCTGATGTCGGAGGTGAAGATGAACAGGATGAACTGAATCTCCAGACATCCCACCATGCGAGCGGCAAACTCCAGCAACAAACTGCCGTAGAAGGTGGTGCGGCGCTGGGCGTGAAGGGCGGCTATCTGGTTGTCTACCTCCTGAATACCTTCGGTGTGGGACTGCATATAGCGCTCTATGCGTCTTCCTATCAAGGGCCAATGGGAGAAGAGGCGCAGGGTGCGCATGGCCAATCCGTGACGATACCCCGTCTGGAAGAAATAGACTCCAGCCAGGCAAAAAGCAATGATGAGCAGAAGCACTGCGACCATAGGCCACGATAGGCTATGACCATAACGGACCAGGAACAGACCCACGCTGAAGAGCCAGAAGCAGAAGTGGGAGAAGATGTGCATCATGGCATAGAGGATGACACTGCTGGCAGCACGGGCGCGACCAACGAGGGGCGACAGTTCCATGATGCGATAGGGCTCGCCTCCCAGCAAACCGACCGGCGTGACGCTGTTCAGCGCATAGCCCGAAATGGTGTACTTCAGCACACGCCAGTACCCCAACTGACGCGGCGAACCGTCGTTTATGATAATCTGCCACGCACGCGCGTTCATCATATATATGGGTAGCCACAACAGCACGACAGCGGGGAACCAGATGCCGGCACGACGTACGTGACCGACAACCTCTTCCCACGACATGTCGAAAGACCATAGCATGGCGACGACAGCCGCCACACCGATGAAAAGGAATATGTTGCGATAGCGGGTGGGCACAAATGCAAGATTACTCCGAACTGCGCGGACGACGTTCCTGACCGGCGTCATCACGCGAACGCGGAGTCGTCAGTTCCGATGGGAGTCTGAAACGTGGGCCACCGATCTCCTCACGACGATCGTGATAGAGTTTGGGCAAAGGATTCTGCCGGGCTTCGTCGAACATCTGGCGATTGCGCCATACGTCGATTGCTGTGTATATGGCCTGCCGGAAGGAGTTCTCGTCAGCCGTACCCTGTCCGGCAATGTCGTATGCCGTGCCATGGGCCGGGCTGGTACGCACAATGGGCAGACCAGCAGTGTAGTTCACGCCATCATCCATGGCCAAGGTCTTAAAAGCGGTCAGGCCCTGGTCGTGATACATCGCCAGCACGGCATCGTAGTGCTCAAAGGCACGGGTGCCGAAGAAACCATCGGCAGCATAGGGACCATAGGCATTGATACCCTGCTGATTGGCCTGTTCGATGGCAGGTATGATGACATCCTGCTCCTCGTTGCCCAGAAGACCATTTTCGCCGGCATGGGGATTGAGGGCCAGCACAGCAATGCGGGGACTGGAGAGGGCAAAGTCGCGACAAAGCGACTGGTTCAAGACAGTCAGTTTACTAAGGATGTTCTCCGTGGTGACGGCATCGGCAACCTTACGGATGGGCAGATGTGTGGTGACAAGCGCTACACGCAGGCGTTCGTTCATCAGTATCATCAGTGCCTGTCCCTCACCCACACGGTCCTGAATGTATTCGGTGTGGCCAGGGAAGCGGAACGCTTCGCTCTGGATGCTGTGCTTGTTGATGGGAGCAGTGACCAATACATCAATTTTGCCAGCGCGATAGTCGGCCAACGCCCTCTCCAACGACTTCAGTGCCTGTTGACCAGCCTCAGCCGAGGGCTGTCCCATTTCGATTTTCACTTCCGTGTCGTCCACTACGACCAGATTCAGACGGTCGTCCTGCACCTCATCCACTTGCTGGATGGAAGCAAAGTTCGTGCTCAGGGACAAGCCCTTACGATGATACGTGGCAATGCGCGGATTGCCGTACAGAACCGGCGTACACAGTTCCAGCATTGTGGGATCCGAGAATGCCTTCAGTATGATTTCATAGCCCACGCCATTGGTATCTCCTTGGGTGATGCCTACTCGAATTCGTTTTTGTTCCATAATTATTTCTCTTTTATCTTTTTTATCTTTTATCTTTTCTCTTCTTCTCTTTTATCCTTATCACCTTCCTCCTCCACAGCCGTCTCTATCTCTGACTGCTGTTCCTCGGGCAAGAGCAACATGTAAAGCGAGCCTTCCATGCGACGCATCAGTCCGCGCTTCATCTTTTCGGGAGCAAAGACGAAACCCTCGACCACAACGACGCGGTTGTTTTCGGTATCGACACGACTGTGACTGACAAAGGGACCTCCCATGCCGTCGTTGCGCATAAACCATAGTCCACGAGCCTCCATTGCATATTTGTGATGGACAACGATGGGGCGCACTGAGGTGAAGGCCGTATCGGTCTGCATAAACATATCGGGGTCGCTGCCCGGCATGTTTATGCGCATCACGCTGTCGCGCTTGTGCAGCATGTATCGTTTGTTGAATGTCTCAGGACCTTCGTATGGATAGGAGTACATCATGATGCTGACCATGCCCGTGGCCGTATTGTTGGTGGTCCATAGGAAGTCCTTCCCCCGCTTGAAGTTCTTCAGTTCCTCGGGAGCACGCAGTTCGCAGTCGAAGATTTCCTTGGCCAGGTCGTAGGTCAGTTTGGAATATTTCCTGCTGAGGTCGCGGCAGAGGCGGTTCATCTCCATCTTCGTGAAGAAGTCGATGATGTCTTGTCCATGTTCTGTAACATAGCGGGCGAAATCCTCTTTTGAAGCGCTGCGTATGCGCAGTATCACCTGTTCAGTGGCATAGACATTGCGGACAAACTTCATACGGGTTTGGGTGTACTGCGTGGGGTCTATTTCCACTTCGATGATGTTGCGGAAAATGCTGAGCGTGCGGTTCATATCCTTCGGTGCCACCTGTGAAATATGGAACGACCGTTCGGGCTGAGGCAGGCCAGGGATATCGGTGTCCAAAACATCGAACAGGGCACGACCCTCGGGAGCCTCCCACGCCTGTTTGTCCATGACCACAAGCACCTCGTAGGGACGGCCGCTGGCACGAGGCGTGGCTAAATGACCATTTTCACACCCCATCATCATCCACAGGGCAAACACCAAGGACAGAAGTTGTAACTTTTTCATATTTCATTTCTTTTAGCCGTATTCAACAGACCACAGGCTGCCATGATGTCCTCTCCCCGACTGGCACGGATGGTACAGATGACACCGTGGCGAGTCAGATAGTCGCGCATGCGTTCCATCGCCATTTCCGATGCTCCATGGAAGGGCGAGTCGGGTATGGTGTGGAAACGGATGAGATTGACCCGGCAGCCCAAAGGCGAAAGCAGACGAACCAGTTCACGAAGGTGGGCCTTCGAGTCGTTCATGCCCTCAAAGACAATGTATTCGAAAGACAGACGGCGCTGCCCGTGCCAGTCCTCACGAGCCAGTTGGGGGATGAATTCCGTGAGCGAATAACTGCGCTCGGCCGGCATCATCTCACCCCGTTCGGCAGGGAACGGATTGTGCAGCGACACCGCCAAATGGCACTGACTCTCGCGCAGGAAACGTTCCATGCCCTTACGCAGCCCCACTGTGCTGACTGTGATACGGCGTGGACTCCAGGCCTTTCCATACGAAGCCGTCAGCACTTCGGTGGCCCGAAGCACATTGTCGAGATTATCGAAGGGTTCGCCCTGTCCCATGAAGACGATATTGGTCAACTGCTCGCGTTCGGGCAGACTATAAATCTGGTTCAGTATCTCACCTGCTGTGAGTTGTCCGTCGAATCCCTGGCGGCCAGTCATGCAGAACTGGCAAGCCATCTTGCAACCTATCTGGCTGGAGACACAGAGTGTGGCACGATCCTGGTCGGGGATGAAGACGCTCTCCACGAAATGTCCGTTGCCAGCCGGGAAAAGATACTTCTTTGTCCCATCCTTGGAAACCTGACACATGGCAGGTTCGCGACGGCCCACCTCATAGTGTTCCGCCAAACGTTCGCGACCGGCCTTCGACAGATTCGTCATCTCGTCGATACGGGTCACACATTTATCGTAGAGCCACGCGGCAATCTGTCCGGCAGCAAAGCGGGGCAGACCAGCCTCAGCCGCCACCTCGCGCAGTTCCTCTACATTCTTTCCCAACAGGCTTTGCATGGTACAAAGGTACGGACAATCTGCAAATATTCCAAATAAATTTGAAATTTCGCTTACTCTTTTGTTTCTCTATGTTTTTTTTCGTACTTTTGTACCCGATTGTAATGAATATTTTCCTATAATTAATAACTAACTAAATCATTAAACGACACATGAAGAAAACATTACTTCTCATGGCCATGGCACTGACCGCATGTTTCAGTGTCCAGGCTCAAGAAGAGGGCGAAGAAACCGCTCCCGTACACAAAAAGTTGCTGACGGCAACCATCGAGGATGCCAAAGCCATTGTGGCTGACAGTCACTACACCAAAGGACAGGCCGACCTGCAAACGGCCATTGCCAATGCCGAGGGGCAGGTAGAGACAGTTGCCGACAACGATGCTGTCCGTGAGGTAACCATCGAATTGCGCAGGGCGGTGGACCACTTCGTGTTCTTCAACGACCACGTTGATGCCACCGACCGCATCCAGAACCCAAGTTTCGACAAGGATGGAAACAATGCTACGAACATCACCAGTTGGACGAATGCCGGATTCAAGCAGAACCGTCGTAGCGTTTCCTATCCCAGTACACGTGTTAATGAAGAAGGCGTAGAAATGTCCATCTCCAACTTCATAGAACAGTGGAGCAACACATCGAACGGCAACATCAGTGGCACGGGCGACATCAACCAGGTCATCAGCAATCTGCCTGCCGGCCATTATCGTCTGACAGCCGACTTCATCATCGTAAACCAGCGGACTGATGTCACCATCATCGAGGAAGCATCGGGCGCAGAGCTCTATGCCAACGACAAGGCAGTGGAACTGGGTCTGACAGCTGTTGCAGACCTCACGAATGCTGCAGCCTACAGTGTTGACGTCGATCTGGAGGAGGGCCAAGACCTGACCATTGGTTTCCGTTACTCGAGCCTGAACCTGAACTGGCTGGGCTGGGACAACGTGACCCTGATCTACGTGGGCAACCCCGATGACTACAACAGCATCGTGAATGCAGAGAAGATTGCTGCTGCCCGCGAGGCTCTGCAAGCATCATTGGATGCCGCCAACGAGGCACTGGGACATGTCGAGGAACTGCCCTTGGGCCGTCCCGACCTGCAGGCTGCCGTGGAAGCCGCCAGCGCTGAACTGGAAAGCAACGAACTGGATGCCCTGGAACTGGCCAAGTCCAATCTGGACGCTGCCCTGAAGGACTTCAATGGTTACAACAAGTACTTCACTAACCTCCAGAAGGCCATTGCCAATGCCGAGGCTCTGATTGCCGCTGGCGAACTGACCAATGGCGTGACCGAATTCCAAGAGGCTATCGACATGGCCAAGGAAGACATTGCAACATCGCTCCGATATGCCGACTCTCCCACCGAAGCCATTGTCGTACTGGAAGAAGGACTGAAGGATCTGCAGAAAGCCGAGGCTTCCTTCCGCATTGCCAACGCCAGCTACTCCAATCCCGCCAATGTCATCTCCAACGGTGCCATGTCCTCTACCGACGGTTGGGAGATTTTGGTTCCCGGTTCCAACCCCGGCCTGCACATCAACACCTCGGGTAACGTCGAAGGCTTCAGCAAGCCCTTCATGGAGTGCTGGGTGAAAAGTACTTCTTCCGAACCCGCCAACTATGGTCAGGAGAACTACGCCAAGCAGACCGTCAGCGCCCTGCCCGACGGCCAGCCCCTGCCCAAGGGCTACTACGTGCTGAAAGCTGCTGTCGTGGCTACTCAGCAAGCAGATGCCTCTACCCCCGTCACCGGTGTCACATTAAAGCTCCAGGATCAGGAAACAAGTGTCAGCACAGGCAATGGTGTGTCCGAAGTCTATCGTCTGGGTTACGAGAAGACAGAGGTCGGCGGCGAACTGACCATCGGACTCTACATCGACGCAGAGGCAACCGCCAACTGGATTGCATGGGACGAAGTGGAACTGCAGTTCGTAGGCGACAAGGACAAATATCTGGAAGAGTACACCGTGGCTGTGCTGGGCGAAAGCATGGAGAAACTGAAGGCTGCTGTGGCCGATGCCAAGGCTCTGTACGACAGTGTTGACCCCAACGGCGTTGACCTGGAGAACACAGATCTCTACATTGCCATCGACGAGGCTCAGTACATCATCGACAATCCCACCGACAAGGATGCCACGAAAGAATATATCGAGGAGGTGCTCGTCATGCTCAAAGAAGCTACAGAGAAGTTCTACACCTGCGGCGTATCGCCCAAGGAAGGCAACTGGTTCGACTTCACCTCGTTCATCAAGAACGCAGAATTCGACACCGACCCGACAAGTGAGGAATGGGATGTTGTAACGGGCATTCTGCCTGTTGGTCCCGACTGTGTATATTGGTGGTTCGGCAGCACGGGCCCCGATGATACGACTCAGGAGTTCAACCAGACCATCTACGGAATTCCCGCCGGTAACTATCTGCTCGATGTCCAGGCTGCCATCCGCGTGGGCATGAATTACAGGATAGACGAATACAAGGAGGAGAACCTGCCCAATTATCTGACCAGCTGCAAGGTTTACGTCAACACCAGCGAAAGCAGCGACAGCACAGACGTGCACCCCTTCCTATATGAGGACGAGGCAAAGGGCCAGACCCTGGAGAGCATGTTGGCCATGACCAACGACTACGACTATCGTCATGGTAACGGCACGCTCATCGACTACATGCTGAAAGAGACGGGTCTGTTCCACAGCTACGTGCCCTTCACCCTCACCGATGAAGACGACATCACCATTGGCTTCCGCGTGGAAATACCCAGCAAGAATGGTTCCATGCCTTTCATCGATTACTTCCACCTGATGTATTTCGGCAACCAGGATACGAGTGTCTACACTGGCATCTCTGAGGCCTATGCCGTACAGCCCACACGCAACACGGGCATCTACAACCTCAATGGCCAGCGCGTGAGCAAGCCAACCAAGGGCTTGTACATCGTAAATGGGAAGAAGGTGGTTGTAAGATAAACATTCCTATATTTATACGCACGCACGTATACGCATACGTGCGTGCGTTGATAGACCGAGGCCGAAACGACGTGTCGTTTCGGCCTCATCGTCGTATCGTTTGAGCTCCAACGACGCGTCGATTGAGCTCAAACCATGCGTCGTCTAAATCCCTGCCATGCGTCACCCGATTTGGGTCTCATGCAAGAGGGCTGTTTCCTCCACGGCCTCCCCATGTCCCGAAAGGGCTGCAAAGGGGGCAAACTGGGCAGCACGCTGTTCCATCGACATACGTGGATGACGCTGCGATGTGGGATGCTCCAGGTTTATGATATCGTCGTATTCTCCCATAAATAGTAAATGGTCAATCGTCAATGACTCACGCCTTATGTCCACCTATCTGCTGGTTACGCTCGCGAGCCGTAGCCCCCTCTTCGAAGTTCAAGCCGCGCAAGATGGCATTCTTTCCAAACTTGGCCCGTATGCTGAGCCGTGCCTCCTGCAGTCGGCGTTCCTTTGCCAAGGCTTCATAGTCGGTGAAGAGGTCGAGCTGTACGCCAGCCTCAGGTACTACGTGGTTGGCCGTAAGATTGAGCCTCCGGACGAACAACAGGGGATTGACAATGCGGTCGAACAAGGTCAGTGTGGCCTTAGTGATCTCGGCCAGCGACGAACTGGGAGCCGTCAGGTTCTGCGTCCCATGAGCATGTTTGGGAACCTGACGTCCATAGTGGTCGGTAGTGACCTCGCCCTGATACTGAGCCCGTATGGCGGGGTCGGTCAGGTTCACCACATCGTAGCTGATTGTCAGCACCAGCTGGTCGCACATCAAACGCTGACCGACCAGTTTCAGTGCCATACCATCGGCCATCTCCTGTATCACCACACGAGCCTTCTCCGTGGTGTAAGGTTCGCTGAGCACCTGCCCCCGGCTGATGGAATTGGTTTCAGGACGGTAGGCCTTAATGGCCTCTATGGTGCAGGGCTCCCAGCCCCAGGCATGGTCGATAATCAATTCTGCCCCAATGCCGAAAAAGCGATAGAGCTGCTCCTCGTTTTGCAACGAGAAGCGTGCCAGGCGTCCCATGGTGTCGATACCGTAGAACCCCAGTTTCTGGGCTATTCCTCGTCCGAAACGCCAAAAATCTGTCAGCGGTCGGTGGTCCCACAACTGCCGACGGTACGACATCTCGTCGAGTTCGGCTATGCGCACACCGTCTTTGTCGGGCGTGGCGTGCTTGGCCATAATGTCCATAGCCACCTTGCACAGGTACAGATTCGTGCCGATGCCTACCGTGGCTGTGATGCCCGTCTCCGCCATCACATCCTGGACCATGCGCTTGGCCAACTGGCGGGCCGTTGTCTTATAGGTGCCCAAATAGTTGGTGACGTCCATCAGCACCTCATCTACGGAATAGACGTGGATGTCGTCGGCCGAAACAAAGCGTAGGTAGATGCTGTATATGCGCGTACTATATTCTATATAAAGCGCCATGCGTGGCGGAGCAACGATGAAATCAACGCCACGTGCCTTTTGCCGGACCTCGAACAGGCGGGGCCGACCGGGGATGCCCAACGCCTTCAGCGCAGGAGAGACAGCCAGGCAAATGGTCTTGTCGGTGCGCGACTCATCAGCCACAACCAAGCGTGCGCAGAGCGGGTCGAGGCCTCGCTCCACACATTCCACCGAAGCGTAGAACGACTTCAGGTCGATAGCAATATATTGCCGTTCTTTGGCCAAATGACTAAATGGCTAAGGCTAAATGGTAAATGGCTAAATGGTAAATGGTAAATGGTAAAATGTCCTAGTCCATATGGAACAGTTCGGGCAGGGGGATGGTGACAGGTGAATTGTCGGGATTCACCTCCATGATGTCGGCCATCATGTCCCACCAGCGTTGCGTGATGGGATCCACGTTGTCCGTATCCTGCGAACTGCCTTCCTTCGAGCATTCCTGGTAGGCAAACAGGATATTGGTGTCGCGGTCCCAGTAGATGCTGTAGTTGCCCACACCCTGGTCCTTAATCATTTGTTTCAACTCTGGCCAGATGGCGGCATGCCGTCTCTGGTATTCTTCCTCGAAGCCTGGCTTCAGGAACATCTTAAAGGCAAATCGTTTCATTTCGGTAATCCAAAAGCTTTAGTCATTTCTGCCATTTGTTCGTCGCTCATGCCCTCGGGCTCATGACCCATGGCACGGCTCTGAATGTAGATGAGTGCACTCTTGTTGAGGACGTCGATTTGGTCAAAAGCGGCCATTACATCGACATCTACGGCAAACACGCCATGCTTTTCCCACATCACTACATCGTAGTCATCGTCGATGGCACGGATGGTGGCCTCAGCCAATTCGTTGCTGCTGGGAAGCATGTAGGGGACCATGCCCAGACCACGCGGACAGAAAGCCTTCGTTTCGGGAATCATCGACCAGAGCATACGGGTGGCAACATCCTTCTTCATCCACTTTTGACTGTGGGTCAGCGCTACGAGTTCGATGGGATGGGTGTGAACCGAAGCGCGGTAGGGCGAGCCCTTGGCCAGGAGATAGTTGTGGACGGCCAGATGGCTGGGCAGTTCCGAGGTGGGGCGAACAGGATTGTCGGCAATCATCTCGTAGGATGCACAGTCGTCGAGGATGCGAATGATGCTTCCGTTTTCCATAGGACGGCAAGCAAGGTCACGCATGCGCATGTTTGTTCCTTTGCAATAGAAATAGCAACCCTTCAGGTGGGGCAACGTCAGTCCGATAGGGGTAACAGGACCAATGGCGGGCATCTGGCGAATCTCGTCATCAACCAGTTCTGTAACGTTCACGGTGATATTGCCACCATTGCGCTCGGCCCAACCTTTTTGCCACAGGTATCCAGCCACTTCTGCTACCTTCTCTACTTCG
>CACZRZ010000147.1 GCA_902783655.1 uncultured Bacteroidales bacterium | reverse complement strand
CGGCAACTATTCGAGTGGAAAGATGGGATATGCGCTGGCCGAAGAATGCGCCCGAAGAGGGGCTGTCGTGGAACTCATCAGTGGTCCCGTACAACTGAAACCGCAGCATCGCAACATCCGTCTGACACGGGTGGAAAGTGCACGGGAGATGTACGAAGCCGCCGCACTCACCTACCCCACTTGCCAAGCCGCCATCCTGTGTGCTGCCGTTGCCGACTTCACACCAGAACGGGTTGCCGACCAGAAGATTAAGCGAGAAGGCGACGACCTGGTGCTGCGCCTGAAGCCGACACAGGACATCGCAAAGGCACTGGGACAGATGAAGCGTGACAGACAGCTTCTCGTAGGGTTTGCCCTTGAGACCAACGACGAATTGGCACATGCTCAGGAGAAAATGATGCGCAAGCACTTCGACTTCATCGTACTGAACTCGCTGAACGACAAGGGGGCAGGCTTCCAACACGACACGAATAAAGTGACCATCATCTCGCCACAAGGCAAGAAGGACTTCGAACTGAAACCCAAAACCGAGGTGGCACACGACATCGTGGACGAACTGCGCTCGCTAATGGATAGTTGACAACGGATAACGAATAATTGACCATGATGAATGTAAAAAGAATGTTCCTCTTGCTGGCTGCATTTGTTGGTATTGCCGAATGCTCAATCTTCAACTTTCATTTGTTAGTTGGTTCACAAACGATGGCACAAGAGTTGAAGGCCAAGGTCGTAGTGAACACAGCACAGGTGTCGAACACCAAGAAGGAGGTGTTCGATGCACTGCGGGAGAAGGTGGAGACATTCCTCAACGATCACAAATGGACCGACATGAACTTCCGCGAGAACGAAAAGATTGAGTGCAACTTCAACATTACGGTCAGCAGTTGGGACGAGGGAGAAAGCATGATTAAGTCCACCCTGCTGCTCACATGCAGCCGTCCTGTCTTCAACAGTTCATACAACACCACCGTTTACAGCACACGCGACGGCGACTTTCAGTTTACATTCCAAACCACCGACCAACTGGAGTGGAATCCCGAATATGTCAATAACAACCTTACGGCTATGCTGGCCTATTACGCCTACATGATCATTGGTTACGACATGGATTCTATGTCGCCCAAAGGCGGCACACCCTACTTGCAGACAGCGGAAAACATCGTCAACAATGCCCAGAGCCTGGGGTTCCCCGGATGGTCGTCGTTCAACGATTCCAAGAACCGATTCGGACTGCTCAACGACTATCTCGACGGGTCGATGGAGGACTATCGCGAACTGGTATATAAATACCATCGCGAAGGACTTGACAAAATGGCTGACAACGCCGATGAAGGTCGAAAGGCCATTGCCGATGCCTTGAATCTTCTGGAGTCGGCTAAGAACGCACGTACCATGAGTCAACTGCCGACCCTCTTCACCGAATACAAACGCGATGAGTTGGTAAACATCTTTAGCGGACACGGAACGAGTGAGGAAAAAGACGCTGCCTACGACATACTATATGGAATCAATACATCCCTAAGTGAATATTGGGACAAGCTTAAAAAATAAATGCTCCAATCCCTAACTATAAGAAACTACGCCCTCATCGACCACCTGGACATCGACTTCGAGAATGGCTTCTCTGTCATTACCGGAGAAACAGGTGCTGGAAAGTCTATCCTGCTGGGGGCCATCGGACTATTATTAGGACAACGTGCCGACTTGAAGATGATTAAAGCTGGTGAACAGCGATGCACCATCGAGGCACGATTCGACCTCTCCAACTACAACTTTACGAATTACTTTGCATCCCACGAACTTGACTTCGACGGGACGGAATGTATCATCCGACGCGAACTGACGGCTTCTGGCAAGTCGCGTGCCTTCGTCAACGACACACCCACTTCACTCAACGAACTGAAGGAACTGGGCGAACAGCTCATTGATATACACAGCCAGCACCAGAACCTGCTGCTAAACAAGGAGAACTTCCAGATGCAGGTGCTCGACGCCGTAGCGCAGGATAGTAAAGATTTGGATGAATATAGTCTGTTGTTCAAGGCATACCAACAAGCTCAGGCCGACTATGAGCAAGCATGCGCCCAAGCCGATAAGAACCGTAGCGAGCAAGACTACATGATCTATCAGTTTGAGCAGCTATCGGAGGCACATCTCGTTGAAGGCGAAGAAGAGGAACTCGAACAAGAGTTGTCAACCCTGGAACACGCCGAGGACATCAAATCGACACTTTACCAAAGCTATGCCTTGCTCGAAAACGACGAAACGGGAGTTGTCAGCTGGTTGCGCGATGCACAGCGCCAAGTGAGTAACATAGCAGCAGTCTATGCGCCGGCTCAGGAACTGTCCGAACGTCTGGATAGTTGCTACATTGAGATTCGCGATATTGCCGACGAACTGTCCGATGCTGTGGAACGTGTCGATTATGACCCACAACGTCTAGCTGTCGTAAGCGACCGCATAGCATTATTACACAACTTGAAGCAAAAGTTTCACGTAGATGATGCTCAGCAACTTATTGCCCTACGAGACGACCTGCAGCAACGGCTCTCACACATCGAGAACAGTGATGAGAATCTTCGCCAGATGCAACAACACATCGCTTCACTTGAGACTCAGCTTCGCCATTCTGCACAAGCCATTTCAAAGAAACGAAAGGAAGCGGCCAAGACGGTAGAACAGGAGATGTGCCAGCGACTCATACCTCTGGGCATTCCAAACGTACAGTTCCAAGTCATGCTGACCTCCGAAAAAGAGTTTACGGCTAATGGCTGGGATAAGGTCAACTTCCTCTTTAGTGCGAACAAGAATGTACCCATGCAATCACTTTCTCAGGTTGCCAGCGGTGGTGAGATAGCCCGCCTGATGCTTTCTCTGAAAGCTATGATAAGTGGTGTGGTGAAGCTTCCGACCATCATCTTTGATGAGATAGACACAGGCGTATCTGGGCACATTGCCGAGAAAATGGCAGAAATCATGCAGGAGATGGGAGACCATGAACGACAAGTTATCTCCATCACTCACCTGCCTCAGATAGCAGCCCTTGGCAAACAGCACTATCGCGTGTTCAAGACCGACAATGATGATGCCACCACAAGCCACATCGTCCGCCTTACCACAAAGGAGCGTATTGAAGAACTGGCCCGCATGCTGTCGGGAAGCACGCTGACTCAAGCTGCCATAGACAACGCAAAGGCTCTGTTAAAGATTGAAGATTGAAATGAAATATACACTTAGCACTCTACTGCTTTTGCTATCCATCACGCTGCAGGCTGCCCCCAAATGGGCTAAGACAGCCGCGAAAAGCATGGGTACGCTGTACGCCATACAGCAACGTGGCGACACCCTGAAGGCCAATGCCTTCTTCATTGAACCCTTGGGCACACTGGTTGCACCCTTCAAACCTATTCAGCAAGCGCAACAAGCATGGGTCATTGATGCCAGTGGCAAACGATATGAGATCAGCCGCATCCTGGGGTTCAGTTCCACCTACGACGTGGTGCGCCTGCAGACAACAGATGTCAAGAAGATGCCGACCCTGCCAATATCCACCGATGCTGCGACCAACGGGCAGGCTGTCTTCACTTTTCCGCAAGCCAAAGCCGACAAGGTGACCCAGGTGGAGAAGGCTGGCGAATATGCCTACTATACCCTGCAATCCGCAGCCACGCCCGACCTATCCGGAACCCCTGTCGTAGACGAAGAGGGGCGCATCATAGGTATGTTGCAAGTGCCTGTCACCGTTGCAAATGCCCCAAACTATGTCCTCGACATACGTTTTGCCCAGTCGCTGACAATACGTCCCATCGATGCCAATCATGCCGACCTGCGCCAATGCAACATCCTCAAGCAGTTACCAGCAGGAATGGAACAGGCCGTCAGTTTCCTATACCTAACTGCGAACCTCTCTGCCGATGAACGGGTAAACTATACCAACGACTTCATTCAAACTTACCCCAATAGTCCTGTGGGGTACATACAAAAGGCTGATGCCCTCGTTGCACAACGCAACTATGCAAGTGCCTGGGAAACCTACGAGCAAGCTCTTGCCAACAAACAGCTCACCCAACCCGAGGAGATACGTTACGCCCGTTCGCGTGCCATCTATAACAAGAGCGTGCAGGGAGATTCCGTTGCCGTCGAGGGATGGACACTCGAGCAGGCACAAAAAGACATTTCAGAGGCTATACAATTATACAACCAACCTCTCTATGCCCTGCATCAGGGACACCTCTTTTATGCTCAGAAGCAGTACGAGCAGGCCTATTCGTGCTTCATGGAGCTGACACAGTCGCCCATGCGCTCGGCCGAACTTTTCCTCTACGCTTGGCAGTGCCAGCAGCATCTTGGTGCTGACAACGAAACGCTGTTGGCCCTGAACGATAGTGCGATGTCCTTCTTCACAAAGCCCTACACAGAAACTGCTGCGCCCTATCTTTACCTACGTAGCAACACATTGCGCGATATGGGACGAATACGCGAGGCCATTGCCGACCTCAACGACTACGAGCACGTAGTTCAGGGACGGGGGCTGAATGCCAAGTTCTACTACCAGCGCGAACAAATGGAGGTGATGGTACGCATGTATGGCCCTGCCGTCAACGACATACAGCGAGCCATTCAGCTGGCGCCCAACGAACCGTTGTTCCGTGCTGAATCTGCCTCACTTTTCATTCGTCTGGGTGACTTGGACAATGCCATCCTGGAATGCAAGCGAGCCACCGAACTGGATGAGAACTTCCCCGATGCCTACCGTCTGTGGGGCATTTGCCTTCGAGAAAAAGGGGAAAAGGCCGCTGCACGCGAGAAATTGCAACGTGCCAAAGACCTGGGCGACACATTGGCCGAAAAAATACTGGACGAACTATGACGCTGGTAGCATTGAGTGGCGGAGCCGATTCGGTTGCCATGCTGCGAATGTTGCATCAGCAGGGAGTCGAAATTGCGGCCCTACACTGCAACTTCCACCTGCGTGGCGAGGAATCGGATCGTGACGAAAACTTCGTCTCTGACCTTTGTCAGAAACTCGACATACCTTTGTACATCAAGCACTTCGACACACGAAGCTTTGCCGCAGAGCACCACATTAGCATCGAAATGGCTGCCCGCGAACTGCGCTATGCGTGGTTCGAAGAGATGCGGCAAGAGTTGGGAGCAGAGGACATCGCCGTAGCCCACCATCGCGACGATCAGGCAGAAACAGTACTTCTGAACCTGATTCGCGGCACAGGGCTTCGTGGTTTGGCTGGCATGCACGAACGGAGTGGGCACATTGTTCGCCCTTTGCTGCACATGAGCCGACAGGACATCCTCGACTATCTCTCACAAATCGGACAAGAGTATATTACCGACTCCACAAACCTTGAGCGCGATGCCCTTCGCAATCGAATCAGGTTGGACGTCATCCCCCTCCTGCAAGAGATTAATCCACAGGCCACCAGTCACATTGCCGAAGCTGCCCAGCACGTAGCCGAAGCCCTACCCTACTATCAGCAAGGCGTAGACATGAGTACCGACCTCTCTCCTACCACAATTCACGAACGCCTTTATGGGCTCGGATTCACTCCCGCTCAGGAACAGCAGATGTGGCAGAGCCAGCGCTCTGGTGCCACGTTCGAGAGTCCGACCCATCGTGCAACATTCAGTCAAGGCCGCCTTGTGGTAGAAGAGAAGTCGGCTGCAGAGCCTGCTCCCACCCTCTCATCAACCATCATCGAGGTCCCCGATCCTCTTGTCTGGGTGACTCGTGAGTCATTGCCCAGTGACACGTGTGTCATCGACGCCCGACTCGTGAGTCATGAGCTCACGACTCGGCAGTCAAGACCAGGCGACCGTTTTCGTCCCTTCGGCATGAAGCATGGAACCCGCCTGCTTGCAGACTTCCTGACCGAACGCGGATTGTCCGTTTTCGAACGGCAACGGCAGTGGCTCGTTTGTCACGGCGACGACATCGTATGGGTCGTTGGCCATCGCATAGACGACCGTTTCCGTATCACGCCCACAACGAAAAAGATATTGAAACTGAGTATAAAACATTAAAACCAAATTAATTAACTAACCTAATGAAACGTTACACATTATCCCTGCTCCTATTTCTGGCAACAGCCTTAAGCATGACCGCCCAAAAGGTCAGCCTGAAATGGGAACTGAGCAACAAGGACAACCTGTCGGCAAGTACAATCACTGGCAACAGCAACAACATCCTGTCGGCGACATTCTCCAAGTGGTCTGGCATAGACAGCGTCGCAACAATGAAATCAGGCGGTGCCGAAACGGGCTACACAGCTCCGACCTACACACCCTACTTTACCCAGTTCTACGTCACAACCAGGAATACGTCCAGAACCAAGGGACAGAGCATCACATTCACCGTGAAGACACCCACGGGCCACACATTCAAACCCACACGACTGTCGCTCGATGCTGCCAAGTGTGGAACAGACGGTGGCAACTTCGACGTCTGCACCAAGTTGGGAAGCAACGCCGAACAACCATTTGCCACCACACAGGTTCCCCTACGCAACAAGGCCGCCGCAGGCAACCCTAACGGCTACAGCCACCACGAGTACACGCTGAGCGACGTGCTGGCCGAAGGCTGCGACTTCCAGGTGACACTTTACATCTATAATATTAACGGTACGGACAACGCAAATCCCAAGGCCATCGCCTTCCGCAACGTGGTGATTGAGGGTGTCGTGGACGAACCCATTTACACTGCCGAACACTACATCACCGATGCTACGTTCACCACGAAGGCAGGCGAAACAATGTCGATGATGCAGTTGGTGAAAAATCTGAAGAACGGACAACAGGTAAGCTATCCCGAGCTGCTCTTTGGTGACCCCTCGAACTTCAGACTCACCACTGCCGCTGGATACAACTACAATGCTACGTACGCCAACAAGACTGCCACATTCAACATCCTGAACAGCGACGGTGAGACAGAGTTTTCCTTCAGCGTCCTCTTCCGTGTCACCAATCGTGAACCCAAGCCAAAGGCCGCACCACTCAAGCGTGGACTCATGGCCATCAACCTTGCCGCCAGCGGTGGTAGCGGGAACCTCGTAAGCTGGCGCTATCGCAAAAACGACAACAACCAGGTTCGCTTCAAACTATACCGAGGCACCAGTGCCACCACACAGAACACGAAACTGAATAGCGGAAACTACATCCACGCACGTACCAACTTCAGAGATACTGGCGGAACCACCTCATCGTACTACAAGCTGGAAGTGTACGACCTCAACGACAACCTGCTGGAGACCGAAGTCAGCGGCAAGGCATGGGACAACCAGATGTTGGCTGTTCCTGTGGGTAAGGCACCTGTTGACACACGCAATGGCGACCAATATTTGCCTAACGATGCAGCCATCTGTGATATGGATGGAGATGGTGAATACGAGATCATCCTCAAATGGTATCCTCAGAAGTATGCCAAAGATGCTGCAAGCAGTGGTACCACATCGAACATTATCTTCGACTGCTACAAACTGGATGGCACCAGACTCTGGCGCATCGACATGGGGCCCAACTTCTTTGCCAGTGCACATACCATTCAATTCATTGCATGGGACTTAGATGGTGACGGCTACGGCGAGTTCATGGTGAAAACCGCTCCTGGCACCATTGACGGGGAAGGCAATTATGTCATCATGGGGAATGACGACCCAACGGCCAACTGGTTGAACAGTCGCGGCAAGCAGGTGGAAGGCCCTGAATACATCACCGTGTTTGATGGCACAACAGGTGCTGAACTCTCTACGATTCCTTACCATACCAACTATGCTGCGGGAGCAAGTGTGTGGGGCGATTCTGAGCAAAATCGTTCGGAACGCTATTTGGCCGCCATTGCCTGGCTGGATGGTCCGGACAAGAATCCAAGCCCCATCTTTGCACGTGGATACTACAAGGGTGCCTTCGTGGCTGCCTACGACTGGGATGGTTCTATGTTGAAGGAGCGTTGGGTCAGCCGCAACACCACATCCGGAAAGGGACTCTGGGGCGAGGGAGCACACTGGATTTCTGTCGGCGACTGTGACGAAGACGGCAAGCAGGAAATCATCTATGGTTCGGGTGCGCTCGACCACGACGGTTCGCTACTGTATCGCACGGGACTTGGGCATGGCGATGCCTTGCACCTAGCCGATTTCCTGCCCGAACGTGAGGGCATGGAGGTGTTCATGGTGCATGAGGAAAAGCCCTATGGATATGACCTGCGCGATGCAAAGACTGGGGAGTTCATTCTGCACAAGACAGCAAGCAGCGACACAGGTCGCGGACTCGCAGCCCATTTCGACTCGTCGTCGGACCATTCACAATTCATCTACAGCGCATCATCTGCTATGCTCGACTGCATGACTGGCAATGAAATTGCCTCTACGTGGGCAATTGGTTCGAGTGGTGCCGGCATCAACAACCGTATCTTCTGGGACGGTGACCCCTACGAGGAGTTCTTCGACAAGAGCATCATTGCCCACTGGAATCCCACGAACAAATGCTTCGACCGCTATAAGTTCAACAACGGGAACTACACCTGGGGCGAACTCAATAATGCCAGCAAGAATAATCCTTGCCTATTGGCCGACATCTTAGGCGACTGGCGCGAAGAAATTGTCACATGGAGCAACACCGATATGGATTACGACAAGAGCAGTGGTCTCTATACCGTACGAGGCGACTTCTACCTCATCATCGGCGCCACGAACCACGAAAGCGAGCTCCGCATTCCGCACCTGATGGACGACCTGAACTATCGGGCGCAGGTCATCAATCAGAACTGCTGCTACAACCAGCCGCCCCACCTGTCTTACGACCCGGCTTACAGCAATGCCCTGACGGTCACCATTCCGGAATCGGGTTGGATGTCGCTCTACACGCCCTATGCCCTGCAAGCGCCTGCGTCCAGTGAGGCAAAAGCCTACTACGTCACGAACGTAAATGCCGCTGTCGACACCCTGAGGATGACGGCCATCACGACCACCATCCCCGCCTGCGGCTTCCTGCTTCAGGGCAAACCCGGCACCACCATCACCATGCGCCCGGCAGGCGTAACAGCCACGGCAAATGCGTCCAACAAACTGCTGGGCGACGGCTATCTGCCCGCAGAGGTGAAAACGTCCGAGACGGTTTCCTTCTACCGATGGGAGAATCGCCCGGGCATAGGCCTTGGATTCTTCCGCGTCGACGAAGGCAGCATCCAGCCCGGAGAGGCCTACCTGCGCCTGACGACAGCCTCCACCCGCGACGCCGAACGATACCTCATCGGAAGTACCGTCGTAGGTGATGTAAACAAAGATGGCACGGTCAGCATAGCCGATGTGACAGCACTCGTGAACATCGTCCTCGCCTCAGCCGAACCCAACGACAAGGCCGATGTGAACGGCGACGGAGAGGTCAGCATAGCAGACGTGACCGCCCTCGTCAACATCATCTTGGGACGCGTGAAGTGAAACCTTTAATATCACCCCATGGGCTACCCTCCGATTTATTTTGCTATACAGAAATTTTTTTTAATGCAAGAAATCGGCTGAATGGGCTGATTAGGGTGATTAACGCACTCATCCACAACATATTACCATGCAGCCGATTTGCTGGAAAATGAACTGCAAATCGGCTGATTTAGGGCTAAAATCCCTCAAAAGCAGGTGTGTCAAAAATGAAGGAAGTGCGCTTCGCGCAGAAATCTTTCAAATCTATCAAAAATCTTTCAGTTTGTATATCAACTCCTTGATTTGTGAGATTTGGTCAGATTTGTATGATTTCTTGGACGAGCCAAGCGGCAAGCCGATTACTTCGACGAGCGAAGCGAGTAGAACTCGATTACTCGCCCAAAGGTTCCCGAAGCAATGCCCAAAGGTTGGTGAAGCAATGCCCAAAGGTTGGTGAACTTTCGGTCTGTCCCACGTATGGGACAGGCCCTATCGACCCGTCG
>CACZRZ010000146.1 GCA_902783655.1 uncultured Bacteroidales bacterium | reverse complement strand
CATGTTATTACGCAAGCGTCACCCTATGGGATGCCGAGCGCATAATTCAACCAAAAAGGCGACCCGAAGCAGGTCGCCTTGCAATTTGTCGCGTACGGACACCTTAGAGGCTGATGGCGCCACTGGGGCAAGCGTCAGCGCAGGTGCCACACTCGGTGCACTCGTCGGGGTTGATGCTGTAGATGTCGCCCTCAGAGATAGCGCCAACGGGACATTCGTCGATACATGTGCCGCAAGCAACACAATCTTCACCAATTACGTAAGCCATAGTATAAATAAATTAAAAATTAAAAATTAAAAGTTAAAAATTAAACACTCTCTCCAGTTGCATTATGCATTATGCATTGTTCATTAACTCGTGGCAAAGGTAATCAATTTTAGTGATTACTTCCTAATTTTCGACGAAATATTTTCATCTTTCTCACCAAAATCAGTGATTCGAGCAATAAAATGGAGGTCCAAAGCGTTATTTCCCATGACGGATGTCAAATGTAAAATGTCAAATGTAAAGAAGAGATTATACATTTCCTTGGTTGCGCTCATCGGCGCAGCCCAACTTTCAATTTTCAATTTTCAATTTTCCATTGGCTCCGCCGCCGCCCAGGAACGCAAGGTTCAGCATCGTCCCTATCTGGACATGCGGCGTCTGCACTGGGGTTTCCTCTTCGGTTTCCAGATGCAGGACATGGAACTGAAGAACAATGGATCCGTCGACCCCGGAACGGGCGAACAATGGTATGCCGACGTCGATTGCTACAATCCCGGTTTCACCGTTGGCATATTGGGCGAACTGCGCCTGTCCAACCACTTTGCCCTGCGCACCACACCGTCGATGTACTTCGGGCAGAAACGCATCTGGTTTCACGAGCAGAACACGGGCCGCGACACCACACAGGTGCTGAAGTCGGCCTACATCGCCGTGCCCATCACCGTGAAGATGTCGGCTCCGCGATACAACAACTTCCGTCCCTACTTCATCGCCGGAGCCTCCCCGGCCATCGACCTCTCGAACCACAAGCACCGAGCCATCTCCACCAAACCCTTCGACTGCTTCATCGAGATTGGCATGGGCTGCGACATCTACCTGCCCTTCTTCAAACTCATTCCCGAATTGAAGTTCTCCTTCGGTCTGTTGGACATCCTGAAGAAGAAACGCACCGACCTCATCGACGGGTCGCTGATGAAGTACACCAACTCCATCGACAACGCCCACACCAAGATGATTACCCTGACCGTTTACTTCGAGTAGCTTCCTCGTAATCCATTGGCACTTTACCGACAGACGATGGGGGGCTTTGCTTGACGCACAATTGTCCGTCAAGCGAATCGACGCGTCGTTGGAGGTCAGACGATACTATGGTTCCTCTTGACGCACAGCTGTCCGTCAAGAGGAACCTTATTAGGGATTAGGGCCTGAGCTGTGATGGTTGGCTCTCAGACCTGCTAATCTTGCCGTTTATTTCGCATAGGCCTGCTCGTGCACACCCTTGACGGCACGGCCGCTGGGGTCGTTCATGTTCTTGAAGGCTGCGTCCCATTCCAGGGCAATGGCCGTGCTGCAAGCCACGCTGGCCTCCTGGTTCACGCTGCGGGCAGCAGAGTCGGATGGGAAGTGCTCCTCGAAAATGCTGCGGTAGTAGTACTCCTCCTTGTTCAGTGGGGGATTGATGGGGAAACGTTCGGCAGCGTGTGCCATCTGCTCGTCCGTGACAGCCTCGGAGGTAATCTTCTTCAGTGTGTCAATCCACGAATATCCGACACCGTCCGAGAACTGCTCCTTTTGCCGCCAGGCCACCTCTTCGGGCAACATGTCGGCAAAGGCCTCGCGCACGATTCTCTTTTCTATGGTCTGCCCTGAGCACATCTTAGCCTCAGGATTCAGTCGCATGGCAACATCCAGGAACTCCTTGTCCAGGAAGGGCACTCGTCCCTCCACACCCCATGCCGAGAGGCTCTTGTTGGCGCGCAGGCAGTCGTAGTAGTGAAGCTTCGAGAGTTTGCGGACGGTCTCCTCGTGGAACGCCTTCGCGTTGGGAGCCTTGTGGAAATAGAGGTAACCGCCGAATATCTCGTCGGCACCCTCGCCCGATAGCACCATCTTGATGCCCATCGACTTGATGACACGCGCCAGCAGATACATCGGCGTAGAGGCACGGACAGTGGTGACATCGTAGGTCTCGATGAAGTAGATG
>CACZRZ010000145.1 GCA_902783655.1 uncultured Bacteroidales bacterium | reverse complement strand
GGGTACGTAGATGGTGGCGCGACTCTCGTTGATGTCGGTGCCTTCGAAGGCTACCTGATAGGGCCAGGCATCGTCGTTGACGTCGTGCTTCTCGTCCCACTGGTGCTGATAGTACTTGCCTGGGGCGGGCGATACGATCATCCACAGGCGTTCGGTGTCTTCGGGGATGGTGGCGGTCAGTTCTGCGGTATCGTTGTTGGCTCCTTGGCAGTAAACGGTATCGCGGTGGATGTACTGGCGGGTGCCGTCCTTCAGGAGGGCTACATAGCCCAGGCGGAAGCCCTTGTAGTTGGGTGTTCCCGTGGTGTAGTAGGTTGTCCGGCCGCTCTTTTCCCATTGTGTGTTGCCATTGAGGTAGAGAGCAGGGTCGCCTTCGGCCAGGGGAGTGTTGTTGCTGGGCCGCAGGCTTGTGAAGGTGGTCTTAATCTCGGTGCCGGCCTGGGGCACATTCAGCGGAATGACGTTGAAGCCCGTGCTCTGCGGCACACTCTCGTAGGCTACCTGGTAGGTGCGGTCGGCAGTCTGGACGGCGGCATAGTGGAAGTCGCCGATGTAGGTCTGGCGATAGGGGGCGCAGACGTCGAAGTCCCATGTGGCACAGCGTGCGGCGTAGTCGTAGTAGTGGCTGAAGAGGGTCTTCACGTTCCATTTCTGCTGCCGCATGAGCACCTGATTGAAGTCCTGCACCGTTGTCGTGTGGTAGTTCCAGACGTCGGCCACGGCGGTGCGCTGGCCAGTGAGTTGGCAAAGGTAGTAGAAGAACCAATAGGACTGATAGCGGTGCCATTCGTGGGTGAAGGCCAGGTTGTGGCTGTTGCGGAAGACGCCGATGCTTTGGTCGAACATCAGTTCGGGGTACGACTGGTTGGCTTGCCACTGTGCGGTCTGTTCCCACGTGACGGAACCATTGCCTACGGCACCGTGGAAGCCCGTCTGCACGTTGGCGTCGGAGCCGTGGTTGGAGTCTTCGGAGTAGCACATATAGTGGAACGAGTGTCCCACCTCGTGAGCCACGCTGTGGCCTACGGGCTTGCAGGTGGAGGGGTTGAGCCACAGGGCGGGCACCTGATAGTCGTAGCCGCCGCCGTAGCAGGTCCACGTCTGGGTGTGGTTCATGAGGACCATGATCTTGTATTTCGACACGTTGCTGGTCTGGGGATTGACGAAGCCCAGTTCGCTGCACTCGAGCTGGAAGAAGGCTTCGCACTTGCGTAGCAGGTCGTCGATGTCGACATAGTAGAAGTCGGACTTCGACAACTGGTCGGGAGCCTTCGTGTAGTTCTTGTCCCAAAAGACGATGACGTTGTCCGACTCACGCGAACGCGAACGGGACCAGGTGTATCGGCCGTCGGGGTCGGCTTCGGCATACAGGAGCGAGTCGGCAGGCCAGGGGGATTTCCATTCTCGGGGGATATAGACAGACTTCTGTGCTGCTGCGCACCACAGGGAGGCCACGAAGGTGGTCAGGGCGAGTATGCGTTTCATGTTTGCTTATTTGTGCCAGACGAGGCGCGCCAGGCGGATTTCTTCGGGTTGGTATATTCCATAGAATTCGTCGAAGGCCTGTTTGACGTCGCCGTCCACCTCATCGAAGAAGTCGAAGAGTTCGTCGAGACACTCCTGGCCCAGCACCTCGTCGGTGAAATAAGTGATGTCGAGCTTGGTGCCGCGCTGGATGAGATGTTCCAAGTTGTCGAGCACTTCGTCGAAGTCGAGCTGGTTCTGTTCAGCATAGTCGTCGAGAGGCACCTTGCGGTCGATGGCCTGTATGAGGTGTATCATCTGTTGCGACTTGGCCGTCGATGATGGGGGCATGGGTAGAGGGATGTCCTCTTCCTTGTCATCGTTGAGTGCACTTTCCACAAGACTGTTGAGCAGGTCGATGTCCTTGGCACTGGGTTCTACCTCCTCGATGTCATCCTCGTCTGTGATGCGCTTGGGTTTGCTTCCCAAGGCTTGTTCCTTTCTTCTGTTAGATTCTTTTAAATCCATATTTTTGTGTCTGATTTTTACATTTTGGTGTGTTTTCGGCCACGAAGTTAATACAAAGTATGCGATACTGCAAAATAAATCTATTTATTTTTTTACATTCGACGTATCATTCGGTTTTATTTCGTATCTTTGCACCCGAAATTAGAGTAAATTATGGAAAATACGAAAAAAATTCGCAGAGCATTGGTGAGTGTCTTCCACAAGGACGGCCTCGACGAGATTTTACATGAGTTGCACCGTCAGGGTGTGGAACTGCTGAGCACGGGTGGCACGCAGGCCTTCATCGAGAGCCTGGGCATACCCTGCTGCAAGGTGGAGGACGTGACGGGCTATCCCAGCATCCTGGGCGGTCGCGTGAAGACGTTGCATCCGAAGGTCTTTGGTGGCATCCTGGGACGTCGTGCCCTGGAGGGCGACCAGGCTGAGATGCAGAAGTACGAGATTCCGGAGATAGACCTTGTCATCGTGGACCTCTATCCCTTCGAGCAGACCGTAGCCAGCGGAGCACAGGAGGCCGACATCATCGAGAAGATAGACATCGGCGGCATATCGCTCATCCGTGCTGCAGCCAAGAACTTCCAGGATGTGGTCATCGTTCCCTCGAAGGCACAGTATGCCCGTATGGCAGAGATTCTGAAGGAGCAGGGGGCAGAGACCACGCTGGAGCAGCGCCGATGGTTTGCCTGCCAGGCCTTTGGCGTCAGCAGTCACTACGACACGGCCATTCATGGCTGGTTTGAGAAATAAATAGGAAATCGTAAATCGTCAAATAGTAAATATATGAAATGGTTTTCATTGAATAAGGAAATTGCCATCGACCTCGGGACAGCCAACACCATCATCATCAGTGATGGGAAGATAGTGGTGGACCAGCCTAGCGTGGTGGCCCTTGACCGTCGTACCGACCGCATGATTGCCGTCGGCGAGCGGGCTAAGGAGATGCACGAGAAGACCAACTCCGACATACGCACGGTGCGCCCCCTGCGTGATGGCGTGATTGCAGACTTCGATGCTTGTGAGAAAATGATACGCGGACTGATAAACATGGTGCATACGGGCCGCAGTCTGTTCAGCCCGGCCGTGCGCATGGTCATCGGTGTGCCCAGCGGCAGCACCGAGGTGGAACTGCGTGCCGTGCGCGACAGTGCCGAACATGCCGGCGGACGTGAGGTGTACCTCATCTACGAACCCATGGCCGCTGCCATAGGTATAGGCCTCGACGTGCTGGCCCCACAGGGTAACATGGTGGTGGACATCGGCGGTGGCAGCACCGAGATTGCCGTCATATCGCTGGGCGGCATCGTCGTCAACAAGAGCCAGCGCGTGGCTGGTGACGACCTGACGGCCGACATCCAGGAGTACATGAGCCGCCAGCACAACCTGAGAGTCTCGGAGCGTATGGCAGAGCGCATCAAGATAAACGTGGGTGCTGCCCTGACCGACCTGGGCGATGAGGCTCCGGAGGATTACGTGGTTTATGGACCGAACAAGATTACGGCCCTGCCTATGGAGGTGCCCGTATGTTATCAGGAGGTTGCCCATTGCCTGGAGAAGACCATCTCCAAGATTGAGGCTGCCGTGCTGAGTGCCCTGGAGGCTACTCCACCCGAACTGTATGCCGACATCGTGAAGAACGGCATCTGGCTCACCGGTGGCGGTGCCTATCTGCGTGGCCTGGACAAGCGTCTGACCAACAAACTGAACATCCCCTTCCACGTGGCAGAGGATCCCTTGCACAGTGTGGCCAAGGGCACGGGCGTAGCCTTGAAGAATATTCAGAGCTTCTCCTTCCTGATGTAATTCCCTCAATGCTAGGGCCGCTGAGTGGTGAATAAGCTGATAGACTGGATAAGGAACTGGGGGCACTGGGTTGTCTTTCTCTTGTTAGAGATAACAAGCTTGGTGCTCTTGTTTCGTTTCAACAGTTATCAGGGAAGCGTCTGGTTTACACAAGCCAATGCCGTCTCGGGCCAGGTGCTGGATTGGCAAAGCCGTCTGGTGGCATACACTCAGTTGGGCGAGGTCAACCGACAGCTTACGGAAACGAACCTTGAACTGCAGGGCGAAGTCGACATCCTGCGTCATCGCCTGGCCGAGTATGAGCATGATTCCACACTCACCGAACGCACCCTGGCTGCACAGTTGGCGGGCATACGTCGTATTCCCGCCCGTGTTATCGATAACTCGATTCGCGACCGCGACAACTACATCACCATCGACCGAGGCAGCGACGACGGCATCCACAACGAGATGGGCGTAGTGTGTGGCACAGGTGTGGTGGGCATTGTCTATCAGACGGGACGCCACTATTCCATTGTCCTTCCGGTCCTCAACTCTCGCAGCAGCATCAGTTGTCGCCTCAAGAATACCGAATACTTCGGCTATATGAAGTGGGATGGGGGGAATCCCCTGCGTGCCTTCATCAACGACATCCCTCATCATGCCAAAATCCAGAAGGGGGAGTGGGTGGAGACAAGCGGCTTCAGCAGCGTCTTCCCTCCAGGCATCTTTGTGGGCAAGGTGAAGCGCGTCCTCAACTCTGACGACGGACTGTCCTACACGCTGGAGATAGGTCTTAGCACCGACTTTGCCCGTCTGCGCAACGTTGCCGTCATCGACTGGCAGTCTCCCCAGTCCGTACATATGGCCCAGCCTGATGATACCATAAAATCTCGTCCATCTGCCCCATGATAGTTGTGTTCCTGAAACGGTTGTTGCTCATGTTGGGCTGGGTAGCCCTGCAGGTGCTGGTGTGCAACCACATCCACCTCCTGGGCTATGCCACTCCGATGCCCTATGTCGCATTCTTGGCCTCTTTTGCACTGAACGATAACAGGATAAGCAATATGCTGTGGGCCTTCGTACTGGGACTCTTGGTTGATATGTTCTCCAATACACCAGGCGAGGCATCAGCATCCCTGGTCCTGGCGGCCTTTGTCCAGTGGCCATTGTTCCGTGCTATGGCACCTAAGGATTGTCCTGAGGACTTGGTTCCTACCTATCGGACCATGGGACGTTGGCGTCATGTCCGCTATCTTTTCGTTCTGGCCTTTGTACATCACACCGCTTTTTATGTATTGGAGAGTTTCTCCTTCTTCCATATCGAAGAGACGCTGATAGCTTTTGTGGCCAGTCTGGCTTTGTCGTTGGTACTAATCTTTACCCTCGATTCCCTGCGACATGGAAAATGACCGCCATTTTTCGAATCGTAAGTACGTATTGGGCATTATGGCTACGCTGATAGTCGTAGTGTATCTTGTCCGTCTGTTTACGTTGCAGCTGATGAGCGACGATTTCAAACGTAATGCCGACTCCAATGCCTTCCTCAAGCGCATCCAGTTTCCAGCCCGTGGTGCCATGCGCGACCGTACGGGCAAACTGCTGGTCTATAACCAACCGGCCTACGACATCATGGTGGTGATGTCCGAGATGCAGGACGTGGACACACTGGACCTGTGTCAGAGTCTGGGCATCACTCGCGAGATTTTCGACCGCCGCATGGAGGAAATCAGGGACCGCAACCGCAATCCGGGCTACAGCAGCTACACGCAGCAGCTCTTCATGAACCAACTTTCGGCCGAGGAGTTCTCCACGTTTCAGGAAAAGCTGTTCCGCTTCCCAGGCTTCTATATCCAGAAGCGAACCATCCGCCAGTATGTCTATCCCAATGCCGCCCACATCCTGGGCGACGTGGGTGAAGTCAGTCCGGCCGACATCGAGGCTGACGACTATTACCAGAGCGGCGACTACATCGGTAAACTGGGTGTCGAGCGTAGCTATGAACGCCAGTTGCGTGGCGAGAAGGGCGTAGAGATACTGCTTCGCGATGCCCGTGGTCGCATCAAGGGCAACTACCAGCATGGCAAGTTCGACCGCTCGCCCATACCTGGGAAGAACCTGACCCTCTCCATCGACATCGAACTGCAGCAGTTGGGCGAACGCCTGATGCAGGGCAAGCTGGGCAGCATCGTGGCCATCGAACCTGCTACGGGTGAGGTGCTGTGCATGGTGTCGTCGCCCACCTACGACCCACGCATCATGGTGGGCCGACAGCGTGGACGCAACAACCGCATACTGACTGCCGACCCCATGAAACCCCTCCTGAACCGTGCCATCATGGGGCAATATCCGCCTGGTTCCACCTTCAAGACCTCTCAGGCACTGACCTTCCTCGAGGAGGGCATCATCACGCCGCAGACCACCTATCCGTGCAGTCATGGGTTCCACTTCGGACGCCTCACGGTGGGCTGTCACGGACATGCGTCGCCCATCCCCCTTGTTCCCACCATTGCCACTTCGTGCAACGGCTACTTCTGCTGGGGACTTTACTATATGTTAGGCAACAGGAAGAAGTATCCTACCGTACAGGATGCCATGACCACGTGGAAGGATTACATGGTGTCGATGGGCTTTGGCTACCCGCTGGGCATCGACCTGCCTGGCGAGAAACGTGGGCTCATACCCAATGCCGATTTCTATGACAAACATCTCGGTAAGTCGTGGAACGGCCTGAGTGTCATCTCCATTGCCATCGGACAGGGCGAAGTGAACCTGACCCCATTGCAGATTGCGAACCTTGGTGCCACCATTGCCAACCGAGGCTACTACATCACTCCCCATGTGGTGAAGGAGGTGCAGGGCGAACCGCTTGACTCCATCTACAAGATACGTCACTACACCAAGGTCTCAAAGCCCAACTACGAGGTGGTGGTGGCAGGCATGCGTCAGGCTGTCATCGGCGGTACGTGCCATGCGGCCAACAACTCGTGGTATGAGGTGTGCGGCAAGACGGGAACGGCCCAGAATCGTGGGCACGACCATTCCGTCTTCATGGGCTTTGCTCCGAAGGATGACCCCAAGATAGCCGTAGCCGTATATGTTGAGAACGGCGGATGGGGAGCAACCTATGGTGTGCCCTTCGGTGCCCTGATTATGGAGAAATATATTAATGGCGAACTGTCGCCGGCAAGTGAGGAAAAGGCTGAGGCCTTTGCGAACAGAACGATAAACTATGGCAGCACAGAGAGATAAACAGCGAAGCATATTGGCCTCCCTCGACTGGGTGACCATTGTCATCTATATTGCCTTGCTGGCATTGGGATGGATGAGTGTGTGCGGAGCCACTTACGACTTTGGGCAGGAAGGAAACTTCTTCGACCTTTCCACGCGCAGCGGTATGCAGATTGTCTGGATTGTCAGTTCTTTCCTCCTGGCCAGTGTCCTGTTGGGCATCGACGAACGATACTATGACACATTTGCCTATGTGCTCTACTTAGGCTTCATGGTTCTGTTATTGGTTACGCCCTTCCTGGCTCACGACATCAAGGGGTCTATGTCGTGGATAAAGATTGGCAAGTTCAGCCTGCAACCAGCCGAATTTGCGAAGTTCGCTACAGCATTGTGCGTGGCCAAGTATATGGGCACCAACGACTTCGACATCTCCAAACGCTTGCACTTCTTGGTGACTTGTGTTCTCGTGCTTCTGCCCATGGGGCTCATCATCATGCAGAAGGAGACGGGTAGCGCTCTGGTCTATTTTGCCTTCTTCCTGATGTTCTATCGCGAAGGTATGCCTGGTGCCATTCTCTTTACCGGCTTTTCGGCAGTTGTCTTTTTCATTGTGGGCGTCAGGTTCAGCGAGACCAGCCTGTGGGGCATCCAGGCCATCAGTCTGGGACGCTTCCTGGTGTTCCTGCTCATCTGGCTGTTTACGGTGGGACTGATGCGTGTCTATAGCAACCTGTTCGCACCTGTCCTGCGTGTCTTTGCCTATGGAGGCGGACTTACGCTGGCCGCTTTGTTCTTTAGCAAGTTTGTGATTCCCTTCGACATCACCTGGGTGCAGTTGGGCGTCTGCGTGGGTCTGATTGTTTATTTGCTGTTTTTGGCTGTTAAGCATCATGTCGCTCGCTATGCATATATCGCCTTGTTTGCCATCGGCGCTCTCACGCTGCACTACTCGGCCGACCATCTGCTCAACCATACGCTGCAGGCTCACCAACGCACGCGCATACGTGTATTATTAGGTATGGAGGACGATCCTCGGGGCGTGGGCTACAATGTCATTCAGGCCAAGATAGCCATTGGGTCGGGTGGCTTGCGTGGCAAGGGCTTCCTGAATGGGACACAGACCAAGTTGAAATACGTGCCCGAGCAGGAGACCGATTTCATCTTCTGCACGGTAGGTGAGGAGGAGGGGTTCCTGGGCTGCGCCGTGGTGCTGTTGCTCTTCCTGTTCCTAATACTTAGGCTGATACACTTGGCTGAACGACAGCCTTATGCTTCTGGGCGCATCTATGGCTATTGTGTATTGAGCATCTTCCTGTTCCACGTCTTCATCAACGTGGGCATGGTGCTGGGTCTCACACCCGTTATCGGCATTCCGCTGCCATTCTTCAGCTATGGCGGTTCCTCGCTTTGGGGCTTCACCATTCTGCTTTTCATTTTCCTGCGTATGGATGCCGGTCGAAACCGTTTCGTAAACAACAGGGCAAACTAATTGCGCATTCGCTCCAGCTTAATTCCCACTTCACGGATGGTAGGCATCACTTCGCGATGCATGATGTGCCATACGCGGAACTTCCCGTGCTGCCCTGCTTCCAGTTGCATCTCTTTTAAGGGCATGCTGTTCTGCATCAGCGATACGCCTTGTCCCAGCGGTGTGCCCTCGTCGTCTGTAGTGCGGAAGTATAGGGTGTCGCACCAATGCGCCGAAGGTTCTTTCATGTTTCCTTCCACCACAATCCAGATGCCTTCGTAGGGGAAGTTGTTATTATATCGCAGGGCCACACTCAGCAAGTGCTTTCCTGGCTTTTCCACCTCGGACAGGTCAAAGCATAATGTGTCGGTTCGTTCCCAGCCCTGGGAACTTACGGTCTCGTACCGATGTATCAGTGTCCCTTTGGTACAACCGACCATCGCCAGGCACATTATGGCCCAAATAGTTTTTTTCATTCCTTCTTGGCCTCGGGTGCGGCATCTTTATTTCCGTTATGCTCGCGTCCGGGCTTCTTCTTTTTCTTCTTTTTCTTCTTGTCGAAGCGGTGCAGGTCGTCCTGTGCAGCCAGGTCAACAGGCTTCACGGGCAACGTCTTTCCACCTTCCTCCAACGAGTCGGGCTTTTCGCCTCGGCGGTTCATCTCGATGATGTCCAGTGCCCTTTGGGCAGGGATGGTGGTCAGGTTGACGGCGGCACGCTTGTCTGTGCTGTACGTCACCATGTTCGACAGGATGTCGGCCTTGAAGAAGAAGTACTCCCCATCCATCGTCTCTAAGCTGATTTCGCGGCTTGGCAATCGTCGGCCAGCCTCGATGTACTGGTCCACCTCGTAGTTCATGCAGCACTTCAGCTTGGCACACTGTCCTGCCAGTTTCTGGGGGTTGAGGCTGATGTCCTGGAATCGGGCGGCAGCCGTACCTACGCTCTGGAACGAGCGAATCCACGTCGAACAACACAGTTCGCGTCCACAGGGACCGAAACCGCCAATCCTGCCGGCTTCCTGGCGTACGCCTATCTGCTTCATCTCAATGCGTACGTGGAACAATTCGGCCAGTACCTTGATGAGTTGACGGAAATCGACGCGGCCCTCTGCGATGTAGTAGAATATGGCCTTGTTGCCGTCGCCCTGATACTCCACGTCGCCAATCTTCATCTCCAGTCCCAGGTCTTTGGCAGCCTGTCGGGCCTCTATCATGGTCTTGTGTTCACGAGCCTTGGCTTCTTCATACTTTTCCATATCAGCGGGGCGTGCGATGCGATAGATGCGCTTGATTTCCTCGCCGGGCTTCATGTAGGCCTTCTTCATCTGCAGGGCAACCAGACGTCCGGTCATGGTCACGATGCCGATGTCGTGTCCGGGAGAAGCCTCTACGGCCACGATGTCGCCTTTCGTGATGTTCAGATGGTTGTCGTTGCGGTAGTATCCCTTTCGGGTGTTCTTGAACTGTACTTCTACGAGGTCTGTAGCCTCCTGATTGTCGGGCAGGTCGGCCAGGTAGTCGTGCACATTCAGTTGGCATTGTCCTTTACCACAGCCTTTGGCGCACAGTCCCCGTTCGTTGTTTCCACAAATGTATCTCATAGTTTTTCTCGTCTGGCGCGATGTTGTCACGCTCTTTATTTCTTTAGCAATATGGTTATCTTTAGTGCAAGGTCGTAGAAGACCATTTTGGCATTCACGTTTTGTTCAATGTCGGTCTGGCAACTGGACAGTTCCTCGGTCAGGGGTATGACGTTGCGTTCGTTGATGAATCGGGCAAACTTCTGCGCAAATCCCTGTTCGCCCTCCGTCATGTAGTTCAGTTCCTGCCGCTGGAAGTTGTAGATGAAGTTCTCCCTCACCAGCCGCTGACAGTATTCCAGCATGTGTTTCTGCCGTTCGCGTCCCATTGCTCCCACGCGTTCGGCCCACTGACGCATCTCCTTGGCCTTGCGCATGTAGCACAATCGCATGATTTCCACGAACAGGTCGAAGTATTCGCGTCTGTCATTGTCCTCCTCGGCGAGCTTCATGGCCTGGGTGTAGCTGCCCTGTGCGATGCGTGCCAGTCCCTGTGCCTGGGTCTCGGGTATTTGGAAGTCCTCGGTCAGTGCCTTGGCGATTACCTCTTCGCTCAGTTTCGGAACGCTGATGCGTTGCGTGCGGCTGACGATGGTACCCAGCACCTGGTCGGGTTCCTGCGAAACGAGCAGGAAGTGTGTCCGCTCGGGCGGTTCCTCTATCAGCTTCAACAGTTTGTTAGCTGTGGCAGGAGGCATTTTCTCGGGTAGCCATACGATAATCACGCGATAGCCCCCTTGGCTGGCTTTCAGCGACAGCTTCCGTTGCAGGGCATCGCTTTCGCTCACGTAGAACTGCAGTTGCTGGTTCTCGGCCCGCAGGTCGGCCAGCCAGTCGTTGGCGGTGAAGTAGGGCGTACGCTCCAGTTGTTCGCGCCACTCCGTCAGGCGGTCGTCCGAGACAGGCTGCTCAGTCGATTTCGCCTTTATCAGGGGGAATGAGAAGTGCAGGTCGGGATGTGCCCACTGGGCGGTCATGCGGCAGGCGTGGCAGGTTCCACAGGGTTGTCCGCCCTCCTTGTGTTCGCACAGCAAGTATCGTGCCAGGTCCAGGGCAATGGGCAACTTGCCGCTGCCCTCGGGGCCGCAAAGCATCAGGGCATGGGGCAGACGTCCCTGGTCCACCATGTCCCGCAGCTGTTGCACTATGTTTTCCTGACCTATTATTCTCATTTCCTATTCTTCTGCTTCGCGGCAGACCACGTTCTTCACTTCCCAGGTGGCGGCTACGGCATCCGTAGAGATGTAGCGGAAGGCCACGTTCACCGTCTTTTGTCCTGCGTATTCCGTCAGGTCGAGCGACATGGGCAGGTAGGTCCAGTCGCTGCCGTCGGGCCATGTGCCCTCCACCTTGTCGGTCATGTTGGTCCATGTGGCAGCCTCCAGACCGCCGCGGCCCGTATAGTTCGTGCTCACCCACACCTGCAGGTAGTCCGTCACCGGAGTGCCGGCATACTTCTGTGCCTGCTCGAAGACGAGGACAGGATGCTCGGCCTTCTTCAGGTTCATGGCAGGACTGATGGCCCATGCATCGGTGGGATAGTAGGTGCTCGACTTGAAGGCCGAACCTCTCAGGCCGTATGTGGCATCGTAGCGCCAAACGTAGGTCAGTTCGCCTATCGACCCCTTGTATTCCACGCTCCAGCCTGTGGCGTCATATACGGCATCCATGTCGGTCAGCGTGTTGCCGCCCGTCAGTTCACAGTTCAGGTAGTCGCCATTGGCTCCCCATTTACCTTCATCTAATGTGAAGGTTATTTCTTGGATTGCATCAACTGGCGTCTTTTCAATAGTTACTTTTATTTCTTTTTCTTTCTTTTCATTAAAGATAGTATCTCTCTTTTCAACTTCGATAGTATCTTTTACAATTTTTACGACCTCCACTGCATCCTGCACGCGCTTGTACAGTTGTATGGGCACGTAGGTTTCCTTCGGTTCGGCGTATGCACCGGCCGATTTGTAAGCCGTGTCAAACCACATCACCTTCTCGTTGCCAGTGTTCTTGATGGTGTAGGCCTCATTCGCGGCATCGTAGGCAATAGTCCATGTAGGCCATTCCTCATCTTCCAGGTCGCCCGTGTCATCAATATAGTTGAAGCTGTCGAATGTTCCCTTCATATAGAGGTATTCTTCGTAGGGGTTCAAGATGTACCACTCGTCGCCAGCCTTCTCCAGAGAATAGAGATAGCCGTCGGCCACTTCGTTGGCCACAATGGCGTTGTCGTCCACTCGGGTTACCGTGTTGGGGCACGACGTGCTGCCGGCTATCTGCAGGTAACCGTAGGTCTTGCCTTCACCCGACGTGGCCAGGGCCTGTGCCTCGCCCTTCGGCACCAGCAGGTATTTGCCCGAGCTGGTCAGTTCGCCCGTCTGGGGCATATAGGCATCGCCGCTCACCAGTTCGCCCGACTTGTACTTTATGGTGATGGTGGAGCCTTGTGTCATGCTGTAGTACTGGCTGGCACCCACCAGGTTCTTCAGTATGGCGGGCAGGTATTCAGCCGGAGTGATGTTGCCCAGGAAGCAACCGTTCTCTGCCACCATCTGCAACTGTTTCTGGGTCTCGCCCGTCTCGTCCTCGGCGGCCAGTGCCAGGTTCTCGGCATTCTTGGCAATGTCCTGATAGTTGGCAGCCGTCAGTTCCAGGTTATAGCTGTTCACCTGAGTGGCCTGATACAAATCCTCCGGCTTGCCGAAGTTGTGTTCGGTGTAGTCTTCGCAGGATGCACAGAATACACAGAGAAGACAGAGCCCACAGAGGGTGGATGTGATGTATGATATATTCTTTTTCATAGTCTTTTGTTGTTTAGGTCTATCTGGTCTCTCTATTTAGAAGTTCAGTTTCAGCCGGATGGTGTACGTCCGTCCGAAGTTGTAGAACACATACACGTTGTCGGCACTGGCAACGCCCGTGCTGGTGCTGCTGTTGTAGGCTTTGCCGATGTACTGATAGTCGAACAGGTTGTTGATGACGCCCGAGAGTGTGGCATCGAACACCTTTGCCACCTTGAACTTGTACGAAGCGTGGAGGTCCACCTGCGAGGCGGAAGGTATCTTCCAGGGGTCCTGCGGTGTGGTGGTCGTCCATTCGCCCGTGGTGGCGTTCTGCTTCACGGTGATGTTCGAACCCGACAGCGAGTAGTAGCTGTAGTTGCGTCCGTAGTAAACCCAGTCGGCGCCCACCTTCAGCTGCTGACCTTCCTTCAGTCCGAGCACCTCGCCCAGCTTGAAGTCGGCGCTGATGCTGCTCGTGGTCTGTGCCGAGCCGCCTACGCGGATGCCGTCGAGGTTCACACGGGCCTGTGCGTGGTCGTTCGAGAAGGGTTCGACCGCTACACCGGCAGCATTGACAGCATTGGCATGTTCGTCATAGACATAGCCCTCGCCGATGCCGTCCCACTGCCAGTCGCCCAGGGAGAACATGCCCTTCACCTCCAGCCACTTGGCGGGATAGAACCGGGCCTCCAGCTCTACGCCCATGTGGCGAGCGTCCACGCCGGTCATGTTCATGTAGCCCGTTTCCTGGTTGTCCAGGGTCAGGTACTTGGTCATCGACTTGTCCATCCAGCGGGTGAAGTAGCCGTTCACCTTCACGTTGGCCCATCGGCACTGCCATCCGTAGCCCAATTCCACAGAGAATATCTTCTCGTTCTTGGCGTCCTTGTTCAGGTAGTTGCTCTTGGTGCTGTTCATGAAGGCGGCGTTGAACTTCGGCGCGCGGCTGATGTAGCCCACGTTCAGGAACACGTTGTGGTAGTCGTTGATGTTATAGTTGGCGCCGGCCTTGATGTTGCCGCCCAGGAAGTTGGCGATGTTGCTCTTGGCCTGTGCCTTTTCATAGTAGAAGCGGTCGTAGCGCCACATGGTGGTATTGTTCAGGGCACCGTTCACGTAGGCTGCTATGGGGCCGTGGTTGTATTCGGCCTGGCCGAAGACGCCCTCCTGCACGGTGTAGCCCGAGTAGTCGCGATACACCTTGTCGCCCACGTACAGCTTCTGGTATACCCAGCTCTGGTTGGCTGCAACCGGGTTGTTCGCGGGGTTCACCGTCGAGCGGTCCTGGTCGTCCATGAAGTACTGTCCGCCCAGCAGGTCGGTGATGATGGTTGCGTGGTCGCCGCGATACCAGCGGAAGTCGGCACCGCCGTACACGTTCCAGTCCTCGTTGATTTGGTTTTTATAGGTCGAGAGGAGGCCCGTCCACAGGTGGTCGTTCGTGCTCTTGCACAGGGCCAGCACGCTGCCCTCGTTGCTCAGGGCGTTGCGCTCGTAGAGGGCGTCGTAGTCGAAGTATCCGTCAGCCGTACGGAAGTCGTTCTTCACCAGACCGTTCTGTGCTCCGTAGTAGTCGGTGTAGGCTCCGGCTCCGTGTCCCTCAGCCGTTGAGCCATTGCCTCGGCCGATGCTCATGTACAGGGCCGTCGAGAGCGAACTGTGGTCGTTGATGGTCCAGTCGTGGTTCAGGCTGAGCTGCGGCTTGTGGTAGCGGTTCTGTGCAGCGTTGTATTCTTCGCCATGCAGGTAGCCGAAGTTTGGGTTGTACTGATAGTGCTTGTCGCCGTATTGCTGGCGCACGCGGGCCCATTCCCGGATGGTGAGCGGCCCGTAGTTCATGCTTGAGATGCGCTGCCCGTGCTGCTGGATGGTGCCGAAGCCCGTGAACGAGAGCGTGTGCTGCTCGTTGAACTTCTTGGCAATGCTGGCAAACCACGTGTAGCCCGAGTAGTCGGTGCCCCGTACGTAGCCGTCGCCCCACTGGCGTGCGCCCAGCAGTGTCATGCCCCAGCCCTTCTGGGACATGCCTGTCGAGACGTTGAAGGCAATCTTGTTGGCTCCGTTGTTGCCCATCTGGTAGGTGACGCCTCCGCCGCGCTTCTGGTCCAGGGTCTTCGTGATGATGTTGATGGTGCCGCCTACGCTGGGTGCGCTCACCTTCGAGGCGCCCAGTCCGCGCTGTGTCTGCATGATTTTGGTCACATCGCTGATGCCGGCCCAGTTGCTCCAGTATATGGTGCCGTTCTCCATGTCGTTCATGGGCACGCCGTTCACCATCGTGGCCACGTTGGTGTTGTCGAAGCCGCGCATGTATATCTCCGAGTCGCCCCAGCCGCCGCCTTGCTTGTTGGCGTGCACACCAGGTGTGGTCTTCATGATTTCAGGGAACTCCTGTCCGCCCAGTTTCTCTTCTATTTCCTCGATGGTCACGTTCGACAGGGCCACGGGTGTCTTGCGGTCGAAGGCCATCGTGCCGGTTACCGTCACGCCTTCCAGCGAAACCTCGTCGGGTTCCAGTCGCAGGGTGCCCATCTCACCGCTTTTGGGCACGGGGAACTTCTGTGTCTTGAAGCCGAGGTAGTTTACGGTTATTTCGCGATGACGGTTGGGGTTGCGCAGGGTGAAGTCGCCCTCGGCATTCGAAACCGTACCTGTCTTTTCTCCCACGATGCGTATTTGTGCACCCACCAGTGGTTCGCCCGTCTCGGCGTCCACTAACATGCCCTTCACCGTCGTCTGGCCCATGGCCCCCGAGGCCACTGCCAGCAACGCTGTCAGCACAATCGTTCTAACCCTTTTCTGCATAGTATTGTATGAGTTTGTTTATAATACAGGGCAAAGTTAACATTTTTTTTTGAATCTTGAAAATATAGACACTTCAGAATCTCCATATTGGTTAGAATATGTTGAGAAAGCAGCGATTTGTGGGGACGAATGTCCCAAACTTTTGTCCGCATGGTGCCAATATTTTCAAAGGCTCGCGGGGGATTCTTTACAGCCTCGCGTGGAATAGTTCCGCCACCGCCGATGGATGTACGTTCATCGTCGGTGTCCGTACATCCATCGTCGATGAACGGCCGTTCACCGCCGATGGCGGAACTTTCCCTCGTATGGCTGTAATGAATGTCTCCTTTCGCGTTCAGAAATGTACCGAAAGGTCGGCACCAACTTGCAGTGGTGCGCCACGTTGGGCGAAGTAGAGCGACTGGCCTGTGGCGCTGCTGTCGAAGGCAAAGGTGTTGTAGTGGGTTTGGGTGAGGTTGCGGCCCCAGAGGCGGAGGCTGATGTCGTGGCGGAAGTCGAGCCGCACGTGGGCTCTGAGGGTGGCATAGAAGGGCTGGGCGTAGGTGTTGGCTTCGTCCCAATAGGTCTTGCCCAGGGCGCTGACGCTGGCTCCGAGCGTGAGGGCGTGGAATGCGCGGCTGGAGAAGGAGAAACGATAGTCGGCATGGGCTGCCAGCGTGTGGGCCGGGATGAAGGGGACGAGGTTGTCGCGGTAGGAAACGTCCTGTCCGTCGATGGTGTCGTCGTATTTCTTGAATGCAGCGTGCGTGTAGCCGTAGGAGAGTGCGTAGGTCAGGTGGTTATCGACGCCGTGACCGCGAAGCGAGAGTTCCAGGCCGCAGCTGTAGCTCTTGGCGGCGTTCACGGTCAGGCGGCCGTAGCCGTAGTTGTTGGCAAAGCGTACCACCTGCTGGTTGTGCAGTTCCATGTAGTAGAGGGCGGCATCGAGTTGCAGGCGCTGCTGGAAGAGGTTGAGGTGGGTGCCCAGTTCGTAGTTCCACGATGTCTCGGGCTTATAGCTGATGGCATCGCGGATTTGGTTGTATCCCTGTGCGTCGTGCTCCACCACGAGGTCGGCACGGGCCTGCTGGGCGTAGCGGCGCAGTTCGGGCTGCAATATGTCGCTGAACGACTGGATGTTGTAGCCTCCGGCACGATAGCCCTTGGAGAAGGAAAGGTAAATAGACCCACCCCGACCCTCCCTTGAAGGGAGGGAGTAGCTAAGGGAGGCCTTGGGCAGCAGTTGGTGGAAGGCGTTGTCCTCCTTGTGACGCAGTATGTCGGTGATGCGGGCATCGACATTGGTGCCGAGGACGCTCTCCACGATGTGGGCTTCGGCTCCTGTGTTGTAGTCGATGGCCACGTGGCTGAGGTCGTAGCGCAGGCCGAGGGTGGCGGTCAGCCGGTCGGTCAGTCGGACGTTGCTCTCGTGGAACAGGCCCAGGTTCTGCTGTGGTGTGGAGAAGTGGCCGAAGATGGGTTGGCGGATGTCCATGCGGATGTGGCAGCCGCCACGTGCCTCAATGCTGGCGGCGGTCTCGGCATCGGCCTGTGCCAAAGCATCTTCGCGCGACATGCCCTGTTCCATGAGTTCCATCATGCGGCGGCCCGACATGGCGTTGAACATGCCGTTGTAGGCGTAGTCCTGAATGGTCTGCGACAGGTAGTCGTTCATGGCGGGACGGAAGATGACGGGGGCATCCGTCCGTTGCCACAGGGCCGATGCGAAGGCTCCCGATACCCATTGCCAACGTCCCTCTGTGTGGCTCTTCAGTGTCACCTCCTCGGTCAGGGCACGCTGCCGCTGGTGCTGGTTCATGCGCATGAGGTCGGCCTGGGTGTAGTCGATGTCCATGTGCATGTGGTCGCGCAGATATTGGAAACTGGTGGTGCTGGTGAGCGTGAACTTGGGTGCTTGCCATTGTGTGGTGAGACCCGTGGTGAAGAGATGGCGTTGGTAGGTGCTTTCGTAGTCCGACGTGGGCAGGTCGGTGTGGTTCGTCGCGAGGTTGAGACGACCGTAGGGGAAGCCGTCCTGGTCCACCCACTGGTAGTCGGCCGTGAGGTCGAAGGACAGCGTTTGCTTGGGCCGGTAGATGGCGCGCACCTTGCCTCCGGCTTCGTTCATCAGGTCGGCCCGTTGTCCTGTGGTCTGGTTCTTCCAGAATCCGTTTTGCCCATTATAGAACGAGGCTACGGACAGGGCCACGCGGTCGTTGAAGCGGTGGTAGTGGGCAGCCTCGGCATTGCGATAGCCGTAGGAGCCGCCACCCAGGCTGATGTCGGTGCCCTGATAGTTCATGGGGTTGCGCGAATACATGCGCAGCAGTCCGCCCTCCGAGTTCATGCCGTAGAGCGTGCCTTGCGGCCCTCGTAGCACATCCACGCGTTCCACCCCATAGACGTGGAAGTTGTACATGCTCTTCGTGGCAAGTGGAATGCCGTCCATGTACATGCCGATGGCGGAACAGCCTTCTTTGGCTCCGATGCCGCGGATGTAGGCCGACGAGGTGTAGCGCGAACCGTATTCGGGCATGACGAACGTGGGGACATAGCGACTGATGTCGCGAATGTCGTGCAGTCCCAGTGTCTTCAGGTCGCCGGCTGAGAACATGGTGCTGCTGAGGGGTTGAGTGCGCAGCAGTCCACTCTCTTTTGGCTGTGCCACGATGACGATTTCGTCGAGGTCCACCACGCGGGAGGAGTCTGAGGGTGTGATGGATGAGGGGTGAAGGGTGAAGGATGAAACGCGTTCAGCACGGAGACCCACGAGGGCCACCGTGCTGAGCAACATGATAATCAATCCTTTCCTTATGTGCATCAATTATTCTTCTGTGGGCATTTCGCCAGTGTGGAACGTAAAGGTCATGTTGCCATGCCCGACTTCCATATAAGCCGAAATGGTGGCCGTCATTTGATGATCTTTGGGACTGACGACGGCGCTCTCCAGCTTGCAGGGGAACTCCTGGGTTGGGTGCTCGGGGTCGCGGGGATTATTCATGACGAACGAACCTTCGCCGTATAAGAGTTCGAACTGGCCGTCCCCATCTTCGTCTTTTGCCTGAATGCCCGTGATGGTGGCTGTTCCCCAGATTGCATCCTTGAAGGTTGCAACCAGTGAGCCGCCGTCGGATAAGGCTACGGTGATGGTGTCGTTGGCATAGTTCCTGTTGAGGTAGGTGGTTGTCAGGTTGGTCCAACCGGCATAGATGCCGACCACCGCTTTATTTGCCTCACTTACAGTCCCTTGGTCCTGAGGGTCCTGGGGAGTGTTCTCGTCGTCGTCGCCGCAGGCCACGAAGGCGAACGTGCCTATCGCGAGGGCCAGCAGCATGAAAATGTTCTTCAGTTTCATAGTTATCATTTACGTTATTGTTATCGTTCTTTTTCGTTTTCGACTGCAAAGTTAATGAGGATTGCCGAAATAGGCAATCCTCATTTATTATGATTTTGCAACCCCTTCCCCAATCCCTCCCCGAGGGGAGGGGTTATTCCTCGGGAGCTTCCTCGGGGGCTTCCTTCTTCTTGGCTAAGTATTCGGGCAGAGCCATGCCGGCCTGGTCGAAGAGTTCGCCGAGGGGAGGCACGCTCTTCATGAGCCCAGCCAGGAAGTTGGCAGTGCTGGTCTGGCCGTTGCCGCCTGCACCATTGTCCCAAACGGTAACCTTGTCGATGTTGATGCCCTTGATGGCTTCCACCTGTGTCTTGACGAGTTCGGGCAGTTTCTCTAATAATAATAAGGTATAGGCCTTGGTGGCATCGCCTCCGGCAGCCTGAATCATCTTGTCGTAACCCTGTGCCTGCTTGGTCAGAATCTCGAACAGACCCTTGGCCTCGGCCTCCATCTTGGCGAAGATGGCATCGGCCTCACCCTTGGCATTGACGCGCTTCTGTTCGGCGGCAGCCTCGGCCTCGATGACGAGACGCTTCTTCTCGATTTCCTGCTTCACGATGACGTTGGCGTTCTGGGTCGAACGTTCGCGTTCGGCACGGGCGTTCTCGGCCTTCTGCTCAGCGGCGTACGATTCTTCCAGAGCCTGGGCCTGGGCCACCTTCTCGGCAGCCGTAGCGCGGCGCTGAGCCTCGGCCTCTCGCTCACGACGGTCGGCATCGGAGTTGGCGATGTTTATCTTTGCTTCGTTCTCACCCCGAACGGCTTCGGCATTGGCGGCAGCCGTACGGATACGGGTTTCGCGGACGGCATCGGCCTTACCGATTTCACCCATCTTTTCCTGTTCGGCCACGCGAACCTTGGCCTCGTTGATGGCCTTGGCGGCAGCCTCCTGACCGAGGGCCTCGATGTAGCCGCTCTCGTCGTTGATGTCGGTCACGTTGACGTTGATGAGGCGAAGACCTATCTTCTTCAGTTCCACTTCGACGTTCGACGAGATGGCTTCCAGGAACTTGTCACGGTCGGAGTTCAGTTCCTCGATGCTCATGGTGGCAATGACCAGACGGAGCTGACCGAACAGTATGTCGCGGGCCAGTTCCTGAATCTGCTGTGCGGTCAGGCCCAGCAGACGCTCGGCAGCAGCCAGCATGGAATCGGGTTCGGTGGAGATACCCACGGTGAAGCGGCAAGGAACATCGACGCGGATGTTCTGGCGCGACAGGGCGTTGGTAAGGTTGGCATCGATGCTGATGGGGGTCAGCGACAGGTAGGCGTAGTCCTGGATGATAGGCCAGACGAATGTGCCGCCACCATGTACGCACTTGGCACTCTTGCTGGTGCCCGATGTGCCGTAAACGACCAGGATCTTATCAGACGGACAACGGCGGTAACGATTGATGACCGCCATGAACAGCAGTACGGCTACGACTGCAAGGATGAGAATGAGATAGAATTCCATAGTTATGTTTTTAGTTGACAGGTTAACGTGTTGTTACTTACTTATTAAATCGGGTTGTTACATGCTTAGTAGCCCGGTTTGTTACATACTTAGTAGCCCAGGTGGACAAGTTGTTATGCTTTCTCGACGAGGAGGGTGTGGTTGCCGACGATGTCCAGTACACGGGCCTTGCTGCCCGAGGGGATTTGTTCGCCATCGGTAATGGCAGGCAGTTCCTGCACGGAACCGTGGAAGGAGAATTGTACCTTCCCCTCGCCCTGACGCTGGGCAGGAATGCGCAGATAGACGTCGGCCACCTGGCCCACGGCCTCACGAATCTTGAACGAACCGTTGTGTTCCAGATGCATCAGCTGGCGGAACATCAGTATGAACACGCCAACGAACACACAGCCCGTAATCAGGGCAACGAGGGCCAGCAGGGTAGGGCTCTTGATGGAGGATGAGAAACATACGCCACCCCAACCGATGCCGAGGAAGAAGTTGACGAAGTTGCGGACGGTGAAGAGCTGTATGGCTCCGCCTGTGTCCATGGTGTCTCCGTTGCCGTCGGTATCGAATCCGCTGTCCATGTCGAAGTCGCCTCCGTCGGTGTCGCCGATGCCAATGAACGTGAGCACCATTTGAATGATGAATACCAGTGAGGCAAAGATGGCAATGCCCCAGTAAACGCGCAATGTGGGGTCGAGCGTGTTATACCACGATGTGATAGTTTCCATATCGAATTGTTTTTAAGCGTTTCTACGCCAAAGTTAAGCATTTCCTTACACCTGTGCAAGTAATCTTCGATTTTTCGTACATAAAAAAAGGAGACCCACCCCATATCGGGCGAGTCTCCTTTTGTTTTTTCGTAATATTGGGGCCTGCGGCTATGATTCCGTGTAGGCCTGTCGTTCGGCCTCGGCAATAATTTCCTCACGTGTCTTGGCTCGCATGGAGATGTCGGAGAAGTCGATGTCCACGTTCTCCTCGGTGCTCTCCGTAACGCTCTGTTTCTCAATGTTGCTGACAGGGACGATGTCATCATAGCGTTCCATTTGCAGTTCCTTGGGAGCCGTCAGGGCCAATTTGAACTCGCGGTCGGAGCTGAGACGTTCCATGGTCTGCTTGGCTGCTGCTTGCTGGCTCTCCTTCTTCGAGTACCCGCGTCCTGTGCCGCAGAGCGTACCATTAATATTGATGTGGGTGGTGAATACGGGACTGGCCTTGTTCTCCTTGCTTTCCTCGAACTGGAACTCGATGTCAACGCGGTTGCGCTGTCCCCACTCGATGAGCTTGCTCTTGTAATTTATCTCGCTGGCCACCTTCTCGATGTTGACGAGATGGTCCATGATCTTCTTCTTCACGAAGCTGACGCAGTGGCCGTAGCCTCTGTCGAGATATATGGCACCCACCAGGGCCTCGAAGGCATTTCCGTTGATGTTGCTGTTGTGGGTCTGCAACTTCAGGTCCGAGATGATGAGGCGGTCGAGCCCCATTTCTGTTGCCAGTTTGTTGAGCGACTGACGCTTGACGATGTTGCTGCGCGTGTTGGTCAGGAATCCTTCGGGCTTCTTGGGGAAGTGGCGATATACGATGTGGCCGACGACGGCCCCCAGTATGGCGTCGCCCAGGAACTCCAGTCGTTCGTTGTTCAGCCGCTTGCCTTCGATTTGCACTTTCTTCGAAGCAGAGCGGTGCAACAGAGCCACCTTGTAAGGGCGGATGTCCCTGGGATAGAAGCCCAGTATCTGGTGCAGGGAACGATAAAGCTCCCTATCCCGAAGGACGGGGAGCTTCATGCAGGTTATCATGTCTCGGAAATCCACGTGCTAAGGTCTTTAAGGTCTTTAAGGTCATTAAGGGCCTTAACGACGTTAGTCGGTGAATTTCTTGAAGATGGCGCAGGCGTTGTGTCCACCGAAACCGAAGGTGTTGCTCAGGGCGGCACGGACGGTGCGCTGCTGGGCCTTGTTGAACGTAAAGTTCATCTTGTAGTCGATTTCGGGATCCTCGTCGCCATCCTCGTGGTTGATGGTGGGAGGCACGATGTCGTTCTCGACGCTGAGCACGCTGAACATGGCCTCGATGGCGCCGGCGGCACCCAGGAGGTGACCCGTCATCGACTTCGTAGAGCTGATGTTCAGTTTGTAGGCATATTCGCCGAATACGTCCTTAATGGCCTTCACCTCGGAGATGTCGCCAACGGGGGTGCTGGTGCCGTGAACATTGATGTAGTCGATGTCTTCGGGCTTCATGCCGGCATCCTCCAAGGCGTTCTTCATCACCAGCTTGGCCCCCAGTCCTTCGGGATGGGAGGCTGTGATGTGGTGTGCGTCGGCACTCATGCCGCAGCCTGCGACCTCGGCATAGATGTGTGCACCACGAGCCTTGGCGTGCTCCAGTTCCTCCAGGATGAGGATGGCGCTGCCCTCGGCCATGATGAAGCCGTCGCGGCTGGCACTGAAGGGCCGGCTGGCCTTCTCAGGTTCGTCGTTACGGGTTGAGAGGGCATGCATGGCGTTGAATCCGCCCACACCACCCGGGTAGATGGCAGCCTCGCTGCCGCCCGTCACCATCACCTCGGCCTTGCCCAGGCGAATCAGGTTGAAGGCGTCGGCCAGGGCGTTTGTAGAGCTGGCGCAGGCGCTGGAGGTGATATAGTTAGGTCCGTGCATGCCGTACTTCATACTGATTTGTCCGGCTGCGATGTCGGCAATCATCTTGGGGATGAAGAAGGGGCTGTACTTCGGACCCAGGTTCTCGTGGGTACGTTCGTAGTTCCACTCTTCTTCCTCGAAGGTCTTCATGCCGCCGATGCCCACGCCCAGCACCACACCCACGCGGTTCAGGTCGGTCTGTTCCAGGTCCAGTCCGCTGTTCTCTACGGCCATCGTGGCAGCAGCCATGGCATACTGGCAGTAGGGGTCCATCTTGCGGGCCTCCTTGCGGTCGATGAACTGCGAGGGGTCGAAGTCCTTCACTTCGCAGGCGAAGGTCGTCTTGAAGTTCGTGGTATCGAAATGTGTAATGGGTGCAGCGCCGCTCTTGCCGGCTACAATGTTCTTCCATGTTTCCTCGACATTGTTGCCCAACGGTGTAACGGCTCCGAGACCGGTTACTACTACTCTTTTCAGTTCCATAGTGTTAAAGTTAAAAGTTGAAAGTTGAAAGTTGAAAGTTGAAAGTTAGGTCATGTCCTTGTTTGCGGGCTTCAGCCTCGCCGAAGGCTTAACTTTCAATTTTCAACTTTCAACTTTCAGCTTCTGATTTAGTCAAATTAGGCCTGAGCCTCTTCGATGAACTTGATAGCGTCGCCAACGGTGGCAATCTTCTCGGCTGCGTCGTCGGGAATAGTGATGTTGAAAGCCTTCTCCAGCTCCATGATGAGCTCAACGGTATCCAGAGAGTCTGCGCCCAGGTCCTGGGTAAAGTTTGCAGATTCAACAACTTCACTTTCGTCTACACCAAGTTTATCAACGATAATAGCTTTTACTTTTGCTTCAATTTCAGCCATAGTAGTAATTAATTAAATGTTATGTTAATACTAGTTTTCTTCTCAAATCGGGTGCAAAGTTACGACTTCTTTGCCATTCTACCAAATAAATAGTTAAAAAACAGCCACTTTTTGCACATTGCATAGGGTGGTGTGCAATATTATTCGCGTCGAAACGGGTAGTTCCCGCGTATTTTCTCAAACGAGTCGGGTGCCTGTTTCAGGGCGCGGCTGTCGTCTAACGGGTTGTATTGCAGCCCTGTGCGCGATGCGTCGGCCAGGGGGACGGACAATGGATAGTCCATAGCCGGCAGATGAAAATGCTTGGCCAGTGCCTCCAGGCTCATGCGTGTGGCATTGGCCTTGCCGTCGGCCGAGTAGCCGGCGATGTGGGGTGTGCCGATGAACACGCGGCGGAGCAGTTCGAGGTTCAGGTCGGGCTCGTTCTCCCAGGTGTCGATGATGGCTTGCCGCACTTGTCCGTTGTCCATTGCCCGCAGCAGCGCCCCCTCGTCCATCACTCCGCCTCGTGCGGCATTGATGATGATGGGCCGTCGCGTCAATTCGCATAGGAATCGTTCGTCCACCAGATGACGGGTAGGGTAGGGACCGTCGGTGGTCAGTGGGGTGTGCAAGGTGATGATGTCGCAGGTGGCGGCAATATTCTGGAGCGTAGTCTGAGGGATGGTGAGTGGTGGGTCGTTCAAACATATCTCCTTCACGTATGGCCGCATGGCCTTGCAGACTGCCCGCCCCACGTGGCCATATCCCACGATACCCAAGGTGGCCTCGCTCAGGCAGACGAGTCCGGCCTTCTCGGCCTGCAGCAGACTGTTCCTGACATACTGTGCCACACTGGTGGCGTTGCACCCCGGGCAGTTTGTCCACGCGATGCCTGCCTCGTCGAGATACGGTGTGTCGAGGTGGTCGTAGCCGATAGTGGCTGTGGCTATGAAACGTACGCGGCTCCCCTCCAGCAACTGGCGGTTGCACACGGTTCGGGTGCGCACAATCAGTGCATCGGCGTCGCGCACATCGTCGGCCGTGATGGCGGCTCCAGGCAGGTACACCACCTCGTCGGCCAACCGTTCGGCCAGTCCCCGGATGAAGGGAATCTTGTCATCGACGATGAGTTTCATGTCCTTCGTTTTACAGGTTATCCACCACCTCGTCGCACAGGTCCTCTATCGCCTCCCTGGGGTTCGTGGTGGCCAGGCCTACGACATACGCCCCGCTGGCCTGGCCAGACCTCAGCCCATTGATGCTGTCCTCGAACACCACGCAGTCCGCGATGGGCACGCCGAAGACCTCGGCTGCACGCAGGTAACAGTCGGGCGAGGGTTTGCTCTCTGCAAAGTCCTCGGCGGTCAGTATGCGCTCGAAGAGTTCGGTCAGTTCGGGCCGTTTGCGGAAGACACTCTCCATCTTCGCCCGATTCGAGCTGGTCACGATGGCCGTGTGTATGCCCCGCCGGCGCAGTCCTTCTACGTACGCGCGCGTACCTTTTATATAATTGTACTGCATCCCTGCTTCAAATTCGTCCAGCCTACGGGTTATCTCCTCCTGTTTGGCGGGGTCGGTAATCCATCGGTCGAATATCTGCGTGAGTGTCTGTCCCTTGATGCGCTGGGCAAAGTCGGGCACGTCGGGGCGATATTCGCGGCCCATCTGTCCCCAGAACTCTGAGTACTGTCCCTCGGTGTCCAGCACCACCCCGTCGAGGTCGAACAGGGCTGCTTTGAACTGTTTTTTCATGCTTTCCTTCATGTTTACGGCCACAAAATTACAAAATTCTGCCGACATAATTGCAAACCTCACGAAGGAAAGTTCCGCCACCGTCGGTGTCCGTCCGTTCATCGTCGGTGTCCGTACATCCATCGTCGATGGCCGTCCGTTCATCGTCGATGGCGGAACTTTTCCTCGCAGGGCTGTCAAGAAGATGTAATAAAATTGGGGCTTTGCTGCGGAAAAGCAGGAATTTTTTCGTATCTTTGCCCCATATATGAAGAAAATACACGTCATAATCCCCGTAAAGGACAACATTGACCAGACTTTCGACACGTTGCGCGCCGTCCTGGCTTCCAAACTGGAAGTTCCACACACGTACACCGTTTACAACGACTATTCGTCGGCCGAGAACACCTGTCGGCTCGAAAAGGGAAGTCGTGAAATGGGCTTCGGGTTGGTGAACCTCAGCGACTTGACCACGCATCCGTCGCCCAACTATCTGCTCGTTCTTCAGCGCGAGCGCCGCATGTGTCTCGACGAAGGGGCCGCATTGCTCATCGTGGAGAGCGACGTCACCGTGAGTCCCGAGACCCTTCAGGGCCTTTGCGATGGTGCCGACCAGCGCTCTGATGCCGGCATAGTGGCATCGGTGACGGTGGACGAGAGCGGTGCGATAAACTACCCATACCTTCACGCCCGAGGGCAGGAAGGCCAGGTGGTGGACACCCGCCGCCACTGCTCGTTCTGCTGTTCCCTGCTCACGCCCGAGCTTTTGCGACGTGTCGATTTCGACCAGCTGGACGCATCGAAAAACTGGTTCGACGTCACCATCTCGCACCGCTCCCTTGAGTCGGGCCTCCACAACTATCTTTTCGCCACGTTGCCCGTGCTCCACCGTCCGCATGGCAGCCGTCCCTGGAAGCAGTTGAAATACAAGAACCCGTTGCTCTACTACTGGCGCAAGCTGACCAAAGGATTCGATAAGATATGAAAGCCTCGCTCATCATTTCGGTTTACGACAACATCCCCTTCCTGCGTGCCGTACTCGACTCGCTCAGGTGGCAGACGGAGCAGGACTTCGAGGTCATCATCTCGGAGGATGCGGAACACGATGAGATGGCTCGGTTCGTAAGTGAATATCCCTTCCGCCAGCCCATGCAACACCTGACGCAGCCCGATACGGGTTGGCGCAAGGAACTGGCCCTGAACCGGGCAGTGGAGGCCGCACGTGCCGATTGGCTCATCTTCGTCGATGGCGACTGCGTGCTGCATCCCCGTTTTGTGGAGATGCACCTGCGCTACGCAGCTCCCGATGTGGTGTTGGCGGGCAAACGCCTGCGCTTGTCGAAGGCCATCTCCGAACGCCTGCTGTCGGGAGACATTGATGCCCGGCAGATGCCAGCCATCGTGCGACGTTCGCTGTTGATGGGCGGTAACGGACTGCGACACATCGAGGAGGGCTTTTTCCTCAGTCCCGATACGTTTCCGGGCCGGTTTGTGAGTGGTCGCAAGAACCATTCGATTACGGGTTGCAACATGTCACTGTCGCGCGAGGCACTACGCCGCATCAATGGTTTCGACGAGGACTATGTCCGCCCAGCCATCGGCGAGGATGTCGATCTCGTGTGGCGACTGCGCGGTGTGGGGGTGGAGAAGCGTTCGCTGCGCAACCTGGCCGTACAGTATCACCTGTGGCACCCTGCCAGTTGGACCGACCAAAGCGAGAATCAGGCCCTCATGCACCAGCGTCAGGCTGCTAACCAATATATCTGCAAGAATGGAATCAAGAAACTCTGACCTGCTGCCACTTGTCTCCATCATTGTCCCTGTTTACAATGCTGAGCCCTTCCTGGCCGAGACCTTGCGTTCGATACAGGGCATTCAGTATCCTAACCTGGAGATTCTGCTCATGGACGACGGTTGCAGCGACGGCAGCATGGCCATCGCCCGTGAGTTTGCCGGACAGGACGCTCGAATCCGGCTCTACAGTCAGCCCAACCAGGGTGCTTCGGCTGCCCGGAATAATCTCATCCGCCAGGCACGGGGTAAGTACATTCTGCCCATCGATGCCGACAATCTGGTGGAACCAACGTATGTGGCCGCAGCAGTAGAGGTGCTGGAGGCGAACCCTGAGGTGAAGGTGGTGACACCCCGAACCGACCAGTTCGGACTTCGGACGGGAGAAATTCATTATCCGACTTACAGCATCCACATCCTGGCCCGCAAGAACATCATCGACGCCTGCGCCATGTATCGGCGTGCCGACTGGGAGCGGGTGGGGGGCTATTGTCCCGAGGTGCCCACTCGCGAGGACTGGGAGTTCTGGCTTTCGATGCTGGAGTTTGGTGGAAAAGTGGTCCGGTTGCCCAAAATAGAGTTCCACTACCGTCAGCATGGCACTTCGAAGCGCCATCGCATGCGCCATCGTTTCCATGAGGTCATAGACATTGTCAACCGTCGTCATCCTGAACTTTATGAACGTGAGTTCGGCGGGCCGCTGCGTCATGCGCGACGGTTGTCTTCGTTCCTCAACGGACTTTATCGCCTCTTCCATCCGCGTCGCACGGTTTTGGTTGATGACTCGAACCCCAATCTGTTGTACTTCGTGCGCGCGCTGCCCATACACTTTGCAGCTGGGCATGGCGAAGTTATCTACAAACGACGCAACGAGCTGCGCATCCTTCCATTCCAGGGAGAGGAGTATGTGGTAAAGCAGTTTGCCGTACCCAACCTGCTCAACCGTCTGGTCTATGGATTCCTGCGCAAGTCCAAGGCACAACGTTCCTGTGAATATGCCCAAATGCTCATCGATAAGGGCATAGACAGCCCTCGCCCCGTGGCTTGGCAGACCGAGCGGAATGGGTTGCTCATGGGGCGCAGCTACTATGTGTCGGAGAAGAGCCGCTGTCCATACACCTATGCCGATTTGATAGGATCGGACAAAATAGACGATACAGAAGCTCTGGACAATCCAGCACATCTCGTAAAAACAGAAGACCACTACCTGCGCCTTATTGCCCAGACAGTGGCCCGGCTGCACGAGGCGGGCATGGTTCATCAGGACCTCTCTCGTGGAAACATCCTCTTCGGCGACGGCGACCGTGTGGAGCTCATCGACCTCAATCGCCTGCGTTTCCACAAAGTGGACATGGACGAAGGTTGCCGCAATTTTGCCGAACGTCTGCCAGCCACCGACCGACAGCGACGCATCATGGCCGAGGCTTATGCCGAAGCGCGCGGCTTCGATGCCGAACGCTGTTACCAGTTGATGCAGCAATATAATAAGGAGAAAGAATAAAAAAAGCCCCGAACGCCGTTTGCGTTCGGGGCTTTATGTGTTTAGGACAACCTAAGGCATCCTAAAGATTTACTGGAAAAGTTTAGGCCGTCAGCAGTTCCACCAACTTGGCAACTGCCGAGATGAGGCCTTCGGGGTTCTTGCCGCCAGCCGTTGCGAAATGAGGCTGACCGCCACCGCCGCCCTGAATGAGTTTGGCGGCCTCGCGGATGTTCTTGCCGATGTTCACGCCCTGCTCTACGATGCTGTCCGAAGCAGCTGCCGTCAGCATCGGCTTGCCCTCGTTGATGCTGCCGATGACCACAAGGGCGTTATCGACTTCGGCACGCAGCTGGAAGGCGATGTCCTTGACAAACTCGGGAGCCATGGTGGGCACTACGGCCTTCATGACGGTGATGCCGTTCACTTCCTTGGCATTGTCCTTCATCGACTGCTTCAGTTGCATGGCCTTTTCGCGCATGCTATCCTCAATCTGCTTCTTCAGTTGGGCGTTCTCTTCGATGAACTTGTGGACGGTTCCCTGCAGGTCGGGTACATTGTTGAAGAGACGGCGCAGTTCTGCTAAGGTGTCGGTCACTTGATACATCATTTCTTCCACCTTCTGGCCTGTGATGGCCTCGATGCGGCGCACACCTGCAGCTACACTGCTCTCCGAGAGTATCTTCACCATACCCAGCTGGCCTGTGCTCTTGGCATGGCAACCACCGCAGAACTCTACACTGTCGGCAAACTGAACGACGCGCACATGGTCGCCGTACTTCTCACCGAAGAGGGCGATGGCGCCCAGTTTCTTTGCTTCCTCGATGGGCATGTCGCGGTTGTCCTGCAATGGAATGTTCTGGCGAATCTTGTCGTTTACCAAGCGTTCCACCTGGCGCAGTTCCTCGGGCGTCACCTTCTGGAAGTGTGAGAAGTCGAAGCGGAGGTATTCGGGTGTCACGAGCGAGCCCTTCTGCTCGACGTGGGTGCCCAGCACCTGACGCAAGGCCTGGTCCAGGAGGTGCGTGGCTGTGTGGTTAGCCTCGCTGGCGTGGCGCAGGTCGGTGTCGACGCAGGCCATGAACGGAGCCTCGGGCTGCTTGGGCAGTGTCTTGGCGATGTGTACGGTCAGTCCGTTTTCCGACTTTGTGTCGATGATTTCTATGGTCTCGTTCTCTCCCACCAACACGCCGCGGTCGCCTACCTGGCCACCCATTTCGGCGTAGAAGGGAGTCTGGTCGAGCACGATCTGGTAGTAGGTCTGTTTTTTCTGTGTTACCTGGCGGTAGCGCACGATGCGGCATTCGCTCTCCGTCATGTCCCAACCGACAAATTTGCCCTCAGTGACAGAGTCACCGGTAGCCGTACCTACGGTCTGCCAGTCCTCAGCCTCCACCTTGGCGGCATTGCGGGCGCGTTCCTTCTGCTTCTGCATTTCGGCCTGGAAACCCTCTTCGTCCACACTCAGCCCGTTTTCACGGCAGATAAGTTCTGTCAAGTCGAGGGGGAAGCCGTAGGTGTCGAAGAGCGTGAAGGCCTGTTCGCCGTCGATGACGGTTTTGCCCTGCTTCTTTGTTTCGGCCATGACGCCGTCCAGCAGGCGGATGCCCGTCTCCAAGGTGCGCAGGAAACTGTCTTCCTCCTCCTTCATCACCTTTGAGATGAGTTCCTTCTGAGCCTCCAGTTCGGGGTAGGTCTCACCCATCTCCTGGATGAG
>CACZRZ010000144.1 GCA_902783655.1 uncultured Bacteroidales bacterium | reverse complement strand
CCCTCACGCGAGCCGCTCTGGTGCTGCATGTACTTCTTGCTCCAGCGCCACAGACGGTCGAAGATGTCTTTCTCACCAAACTGCACGGCAATCATCATACCATAGGACATTCCCTCGGTGCGTGCGTCGTGATTCTTGATGTCGCTGACGTAGCCCATCGAATCGCCAACCTCGAAGTAGACTTTGTTGGGTCCGCGGAACACATCGTTGAACACCTCCTTCAACTTGGCCTCCACCTGTGCCGGCTGGTAGCCCATCTCCACAAACACATTGCGATAATTCCCAGTTTCGAATGCCCCCTTTGTCCAAGGGGTATAGGCTTTTGCCTGTGTTGAAAGTACAACGAAGGAAAAAAGCGCCGTGATGAATATATGTTTCATATTTATGCTGTCATTTATGGTATGTTGACTATCCTCTTGCCATGCGGTAGATGGCTTCCATGTCCTCGGCCTTGAGGACTTTCAGACAACCGCAGGTGGAGGTGTAGTTACGGCTGCACTTGCGGGTCATCTCCTTGATTTGCTCGTCTGTGATGTCTTTGCCAATCAGTTCCTTTATGTTAATAGGCATGCCGATGGCGTGGTAGAAGCGTTCCATTGCCTCGATGCCCTTCAGGGCTGTTCCCTCAGGGTCGGTGAAGTCGTTGGGTATGTCCATCACGTTGACGGCAAAACGCACGAAGCGGCTCTGTCCGCCGTAGTGCACCAGCACCTTTGTGCCACCATACTTCTTTACGAGAGATGCCACTTGTTCCTCACTCTGTTCACCGAACACTACTTCCGTCGGCGCATAGTACTTAAAATCTTTCATGGTTGGTATATTTGTTTATTATGGAATCTATTTTTCATGACATGTGCATGCTGAATAGTGATGGCTTTTACACTGCAAAGAAAGCGATTTTTCTTCACATGTGCATTACCTTTCTTGAGTTTTCTTATATAACTACTTGATTTACCATGCATTTTTCCTTTTCTTGTCCATGAAAACGAATCAAGACCACTGCTTTGCTTGCCTTTGGTCATGTTATTGGTGCGTTTTCTTTCCGACGGTGTTTTCAGGAGCCCTAACGTTGCCTTGCTTCCATCGACACGTCGATCGGGCTCCAACGACACGTCGATTGAGCTCCAACGACACGTCGATCAAGCTCCAACGACACGTCGTTGAACCCTCAACCATACAATGTGCGCGCGTACATGTATATATGTATGCGCGCACATTGTATAATATGGTATGAGCAATCAGGCTGGGACCGGGTTCAGATGCGGTCGGCCTTGATGATGGAGACCAGGCTTTTGGCCCAAATCTCTGCCAGACGATGGGCTCCCTGGGCATTTGGGTGGAGATGGAAAACCCCTGCATGTCCGTTCTCGGCAGTAAACAGTTCGTCCTTGTCCTTGAAGATTTTCCATACCTTCTGGTTTCCGGCATAGACTTGGTCGTAGGACTTCGCTATCCGTTTGATGACGGGATAGTAGCTGTGCAGACGGTCGAGACCCTCCTGCAGATATTTGGCACTGTTGTGTGTGTTTGGGCTGTACCAGATGGGGTAGTTGAGCAGAATCCGGCAGTTGGGTACGGCCTTCAGCAGGCCGTCGATAATTTTCCGAAGGTTCTCCTCGTAGGTTTCGGGACTGACAGGAGCCCCTTCCGTGGTAGTGCAGGCGCTGTCGTTCGTGCCCAGCATGATGGAGAAGTAAACTCGCCCGCCATTGTCCCTGACGAGGATTTTGGCAGCGTTCGTCACCCTGGCGAAGTCGGCGTGTCCGGGCAGGAATCCGTAGGTGGTGATTCCAGAGTGACCTCCGTTGTAGACATGGGTCGTAATGCCACTTGCCTCTTCCACCAAGGCCCGTGCCACGATAGGTGGTGCCTGTGTGGCAACATTCTTCAGTGTGGCTCCGGCCGTGATACTGTTGCCGATGAATACGAGGTTGACAGTAGTTTGTGCAGCAGAGTTGCACAACCCAATTGAGAATTGAAGATTGAAAATTGAGAATTGGGCTACGCCGAGAAGTAGGGCGAGCACTATGACAACGCGTTTCATCTTACTACCTTTTTGCCGTTAACAATGTATATTCCCTTCGGAAGCACAGAGAACGCAGAGGAAACAGAGGGCACAGAGATGTGACGGCCACTGAGGTCATACACTGCGTTAGTCCCATTCTGAATTTTGAAATTTGAATTTTGAATTGTCTCGATACCGTCAGCACCGAGAGACGTTTCTGCTGCGTTCAATACCGTATTGTCGCGAATGTCGTTCTTGTTGATTTTATGTACAAAGGCAACGAGACGTCGGCCGGTGCCTCCGAATCCCTCCTTCTCCACCATGGGATAGGTGATGCTGTACGAACCGTTTTCGTTCGTCGAGAGCAGGTCGCCAATGGCCTCCTGTGTGAAGTAGTGCAGGATGATGCCGTTGTGGCGGAATACGTCCTTCAGGTCAGCCGGTGCATCGTCGTCGTCCATCCCCTTCTGGAAGTAGTCCTTCGTCGATATACCGTCCTCCACCAGATAGCACGAGAGGTAGATTGGTGTGCCCACGAGGTCGCGTGCCACACGACCATAGACGCGCACTTCGTCGCCTGTCTTTTCGATGTTCACCTCAGCCATAGCCGGCATGTCGTAGGCCTTGGCCAAAGCTTCGAGGTAGGGCGTGGGCGACATGTCGCGAATGCCCTGAATGACCTGGCTTTCGCCCTCCAGAATGGCACGGTTGTACATGATGGCGGGGTTGTATTCGTTTTCATATCCGCCGAAGAAATATAGTATTTCACGGTCGGGCTGTGTCGTGAAGACATCTTCCTGGAAACCAGTGTGGTGGCTGACATAGACATAATTGCCTTGATATTCCTCCAGCGCCTTGTCGAGGAAATAGGCCATCTGCGGACAGGCTATGCAGCGCTGGCTGGTGAACTCCTCAATGAAGGGAGTGCGCTGGAAGTCGTCGTAGGTGACATAGAGCTTCGTGGTGCCTGGGCGCCCAGCTTGTGCGGCCTCGCCGTTCACCTGAGTGACGGTGGCTGTCCAGTCCACGCTGGTTCCCTCGGTGCTTCCTGCACGCAACGATGCCTCCACCACGGTGCTGCCGTAGGCTCCTATGGGACTGGGCAACTGTATGGTGCGCAGGGTGGGACTTTCGGCACCCTCGCCATGCATGGCTATTTCGATGCTTTGGATGACTTCTGTCGAGAAATTATGCACGTAGAGTCCTCCCTGGAAATCGCGGTCGGGAGCCACCGTCTGCGGGTGTGTCGTGTTTTGTGCGTATGCCGTACGGGCGAGCAGGGGGGCGACGTCGTCGTCCAGGAGAGCCATGACGAGCAGCGTGCCGCGGTCGGTGTATTCCTCCCACGACTTCTTGCCCAGGTTGACGTAGCACGCATGAGGCACTACGGCCGGCTGGTAGAGCATGAGGGGTAGGGGAGTGCCGGCAGTTTCATAGACCTGCACACCCAGGAATATGGGTTCGTCGCCAATCTCCAGCGGTTCGTCGAACATGACATCGTTCCAGCCTGCCACGAGGTCGGTATATTGTGTGCGTACGATGTTGTCGGGCTTGACGGTACTGGCCAATATGCCAGAACGGCTTTGCCGTGCCTGCCTGTAATCGGCACGCAGGTAGCATCGCACGCCCCGGATGTTGCGTCCCTTCATGCGAGCCAAGGCTGGGTCGACGGTCGGGTCGAAGCGAACCATGCCCTGCACGAAGCTGTTCTTTCCGCTGCCCAGGGCCGATAAGTCTGCATCCTGTGGTTCGCCCGGAGCATAGCCGTAAGGCACTTGCGCCAAGGCGCAATTACCTATTGAAAGTTGAAAGTTGAAAGTTGAAAAACGGGCTACGCCGATGAGCAGGACGAGCAGTAGGGCTATTCGTTTCATTTCACTACCTTTTTGCCGTTAACAATGTATATTCCCTTCGGGAACACAGAGGATACAGAAATATGGCGGCCGCTGAGGTCGTACACGGTGCCAGCCCCATTCTTCATTCTTAATTCTTCATTCTTAATTGATTCTATTCCATCATCCAACAGCTCGATGTTCCCCTTCGCACTGTTGAAGACGTGCATGTACTTGCCGCCCAGCTTGCCATCGCGGTGGATAAAAGCCACAAGATACATGTTCTCGACATCCCACGTGGGGTCCAAAACAGTGTTGTACGTCGAAAGCAAGGTGCCATCGGCCGTGATGGGGTCTCCCTCCGGAGCCGTCAGTATTTCGCGGATGACGTTGGCATGAGTGTACTTGCCCATGTATTCGTCCTTCTCCTTTTCGTTCCAGAATATCTGGCTGTCGCTCACCACGTCGCGTTCCATCAGGTAAACGGTCAGTCTGGGCTGTTCACCCTCTGGCAGGATGCCACTTGCAACGTTCCCGTCTATGTTGACGCTCAGTGTCTCGCCGTCTTCGGCAAGAGTGCCGCCAACGGTCAGGCTGACGAACGTTGGGCGCTTGGCTGCTGCCGCGAACACGCCTTGGGCATCGTTCGACTGGGTCAGAACGTCGAACATCGGTGTCGAGGTGGTGGCCATCTGGAAGAGAATGTTATCCGTGGCCATAGCGCGATCGACGGTCATAGCGGGTATGCTCACCCTTGCCGAGTCGCCACTGCACAGGCGTACGGCCAGGGTGGTGGCATCGTCATCGCCTGTCATAAACTGGTCGTCGAGGTGCTGGCAGACAAAGGATATGGTGCTGGACTTCTTCAACACGGGGTCTTCGACATATTCGTCGTAGTAACGTGCCGAACGGTAGTTGTTCTCCGACTCGTAGTATTCCACCAGCGGGCGGCGCTTATGCTGGCTGGCCACATCCTTGGGCACACCGATGATGTTCAGTTTGTGTACTTCGGGATTGGGCAGTTCCTTGCTGTTCACCTTCGTGATACTCAGTTCCACTTCACCCGTATGGAAACAGTAGATGGGAGCCAGGAAAATCTTGCTCGTGGCGCCCGAGGCCACGCTGCACGATATCTGTTTGCTCCACGACTGTTCGCCCTGTCGAGAGGTCACCTCGATGGAGTTTATCTTCTGTGAACCCATGTTCTTGACACGCATAATCACGTCGTCGGCTGTCTCGGTCTGCTGTATGCCGTTGGTGGTCAGTAGGTTGATGATAGGTACGTAGTTGAACTCTCCCTTCGAGTCTTTGATGGTGAGCAGGATGGGCAGTATGCCCTTGTCGTTCATGTCTATCCAATTGGGATTACCTTCTTCGTCGTTGTCACCTTCTACCCACAGGAAACAGCTGTTAGGCGTGTAGTGAGGATAGAGCATAGGGATGGCGCAGACATCTTTCTTCAGCTTCGTGGTGAACCCCACCACCAGTTGGTCGATGTCTTCGGGAATCTCATATTCCGTCAGTGTCATGTTGTTCCAGCCGGGATAGGAATCACTGTAGCTGTATTTTACAGTAGCCTTGCCCGTACTCAGGTCTTCGCTGTTGAAGTCCTTGCGTACAAATCCTTCATAGGAACCCGTCTGGGTCGTAGTGTCCCAGCCCACGCGCATGCCTGTGATGGTACCGCCTACATAGGGGGCAAGCATCTCCTTGGTGAGTCGTATGGCGCAGCCAACCTTGGCATCGAACTGGAGCGACAGTCCGTCATACTCCCAAATTTGGTCGTCATACTTGGCATAGCCCACATACACCTTACCCGATGTGTTCTGTGCCAGACACTGTACTGTACCTGCTGTGAGCAGCGACAGTAATAAAAGAAATGAGTAGAACTTTTTCATAGCTAATGACTTTATTAATTATGTACTTTTGTCACAAAATTAGGTGTTTTACATCGTATCTCCAAATCTCAGGCACAAAACCTTGCGTTTTTATCGTCAGTTCGTGTTTTTTTAACGTTAATGTTGCAATATCTTCGTTGCGACATTAAAAAATGGCTCGTTTCTTTTGCACTGAATATGGATTTTTGTAATTTTACACGGAGATATGTTTAACCTTAAACACTTGAGCCATGAAAGTCGGAATTCCAAAAGAAATCAAGAACAACGAGAACCGTGTGGGCATGACCCCTGCGGGAGTTGCAGAACTGACGCGTCGCGGCCATGAGGTGTGCGTACAGCACACGGCGGGCGAGGGTAGCGGATTCAGTGACGATGAGTATGTCAAGGCAGGAGCGCGCATCTTGCCCTCGATAGAGGATGTCTATCGAGAGGCGGATATGATAGTGAAGGTGAAGGAACCCATCGAACCGGAGTATGCGCTGGTGCGACGGGGACAGTTGCTCTTTACCTATTTCCATTTTGCCTGCGAAAAGGAACTGACGGACGCAATGCTCAAGAGCGGAGCCGTATGTCTGGCTTACGAGACGGTGCAGTTGCCCAACGGTTCGCTGCCCCTGCTGCAGCCCATGAGCGAGGTGGCAGGCCGCATGGCTACGCTGAACGGTGCCTACTACCTGCAGAAGACGAAGGGTGGCAAGGGCAAGCTCATCAGCGGTGTGCCTGGAGTGAGTCCGGCCAGGGTGCTGGTGCTTGGCGGTGGTGTAGTGGGAGAGGCGGCTGCCCGAATGGCTGCGGGCCTGGGGGCTGATGTCACGATAGCAGATATTTCCCTGCCCCGTCTGCGTCAGTTGGACATAGAGACGCCGGCTAACGTGCATACGCTCTACTCATCAGAACACAACATCCGACAGCAGTTGCCCACAGTGGACATCGTAGTGGGCAGTGTGTTGGTGCCTGGCGACAAGACACCGCATCTGATTACTCGCGAAATGTTGAAGCTGATGGAACCGGGCACGGTGCTCGTGGATGTTGCTATTGACCAAGGTGGCTGTTTCGAGACCTCACATCCCACCACGCATAGCGAACCTGTCTATATGGAGGAGGGTATCGTGCACTATTGTGTGGCCAACATTCCTGGTGCCGTTCCCAACACCTCGACGCTGGCTCTGACCAACGCCACGTTGCGCTATGCCCTTGCCCTTGCTGATAAGGGATGGAAGAAAGCCTGCTCCGACGACCCTGCGCTGGCAAAGGGACTGAACATCGTGGAGGGTAAGGTGGTCTATAGGGCTGTAGCGGATGTCTTTGGCCTGCCTTGCGGCTCGTGGAACGAGGATTAACCGCAAGATTATTTAACTGGTAGTATAAATAACAATTTGTGGTCAAAAATCATCGTGGTGTAACAGACGGGTACAACCTTCGAGGACGTCGCGCCAGGTGGCTTCGAAATTGCCTGTGTACCATGGGTCGGCAACGTCGCCGGGATGGTCTGTGAAGTCGAGCAGCATGTGG
>CACZRZ010000143.1 GCA_902783655.1 uncultured Bacteroidales bacterium | reverse complement strand
AGCCCGGCGACTTCCGCCTCTTCATTGCCAACCAGCAACTGACCGTGACATGCGCAGAGTGAAGTCCCTCAATCGCACCTTGCTCAACGCCCCTCGCTCCGCGGAGGCATGCGAAATATCTAACCATCCGATACAGCCACGCACAGCCAGACTGGGCGGCAGCTTCGCATTTGTTAATGAATACTTAGGGAAGGTGCGCTTTTATAGGAATACCATCAATATATTGACGGGGGTGCCGTCGATATATTGACGGAGGTACCGTCAACGTATTGACGGAAGTACCGTCAAAATATTGACGGATTTTTGACGGAAATTGTTTCCGTCCCTGTAATCGTGGCAGGAGATGCTTATTAATGCGGCTTTATGGCTTCTAACAGTACATAGGTGTCTCTTATTGATTCGAGAGACGAAACGATGTTCGCCCCATGCATCTCTACAGCTTCGACGAAAGCAGATAGTTCATTGAAGAACCCTTGCGAATATACCGGGCAGTCAGGAAGCATGGACATGGAGTTCTTGAACAAGCCAAGCGGAGAAGGCGGGCGGTTGCAGGCATAGAGGCATTCGATGGTCCTGTTGTGGGGACGGACTTTTTCGATGGGAATGCCAAAGCGTGCAGACGGAGTCAGTTCATAGGTGAGTCCATCCATCTGTAAGAGGCGATATATGCCCTTTGCCGTGCAGACCTTGAGAGACTCCTCGGCAGAAGTCCAGCTGTAAGCGGTGGAAAGTTCAAGCGTGCCAACGATGTGCGGATGCCGGAGCATGAGGAGGTAAGAATCCTTGGCCATCTGATGGCAGGCGAGGATTTCAGGTTTGCCAAACAGATAGCAAACAAGGTCGAGGGGATGGATGTAGAGTTCTTGGAGGGCATTGCCCTCAGGATAGGCTCCTGTGAGATAGTGCAGGTCGTAGTTGACAAGAGTCTCTTTGCGAAGACGCTTCATTAGCAGTTGGATGGCTGGAGCATAACGTTTTTGCACACCTAACATTGCAACAGTGGAACCGCATTGCCGGTGCAGGGCAATAAGCATGTCGAGTTCTTCCAATGTCCGGCATGGTGGTTTCTCAATGAAGAGTGACTTGCCGCTCTTCAATACCTGCGAAGCGATGGAGAAATGAGCGGCCGGGGCGGCTGAAACTAATACACCTTTAACGGACTCGTCCTTAAGAATCTCATCAAGCGAGGTCGTGGCTTTCACTCCCACAAACTTCCGTTCTATCAGCCGCGCTTTCCTTTCCGACGTTATACAGATGTATTTCAACGTTATGCCGAGATAACGAAGCACGGGATAAAGGTTAGTGAGCGAGTGCTGGCCCATGCCCACGAAGGCATAAGAATGTTGGTACGTTTGTGCAAGATAGCGTTCCGTACGCAACCGCTTGTATCTGTCTATCAACTGTCGTATCATAAGTCCTTGAAGTATTGGTGATATGTTGTGCTCGGATTTTCCGTCCACTGATATGGCCCATAAAACTCCTCTATGAGTCGTTTGGGCAGCATGCGCTCAAAGTTACGCAGAAGGATGATGTCGTACTTACGGTGGAAGTTTATCCAACAGTCATTACAATGGCGGGAATAGTGGCATTGTGTCTGACAGGCTGATGTCCCGTTGAAAATCTCGTCCAGCGATTGCTCATGGATATTTCCAAGCACCACGTCGAGGTTCTGGCAAAGCGGAACATCGCCATTGCTATGCACCACCAGACAACTCATGATGCTCTGGCAACGAAGGCGCAGATGGCCGTTTCGCCATTCATCATAGAGCGCCACGAAGTCATAGTTCTCCTGCGTGTCAAGGATGCTCCGGGGAATCTGCTTCATGAAGTCTGAGGTCATCAGCAGTTCGCTCGTCGTATCGAAGAAGGCCATCGTGCCGTAGATACCAATGCGAATGTCTATGCCGTAATGCTTGGCAACGTCTATCACAAAGGCCATATCATCGAATGTATTCCACGGAGACAGGCAGAACATCAGCGACAGCGGCACTTCATCTTTGAGTGCCTCCACCACCTGAATCACACGGTCGTAGCCGTCGCGTCCCCGCATCCGCTGGTAAGTCTCGCGATTCCCATCGAGAGAGACGTACAGATGACGGGGCTGATAGCGACGGACATCATCTATAACCCGACGAGGCGCAAGACAATTGGAAAGCAACGTGTAGTTTGGGTGATGCTCACGAAACCATGCCATGATGTCCTCAGCTTGTGGATGGAGGATGAACTCGCCGCCTTCCAGGCCTACGGTTGTACGCTTGGTGACGCACTTGCTTTGCATGATTCGACGGATGTCATCGAGTGACAGATGTTCCACCCGCTTCTGCCAGATGTTGCAGTGTTTGCATCGCGACTGGCAGGCCGTTGTCGAGTAAATCATCAGTTGCGACAGTCGCTTGTGGCGTGGCCGCATGATGTTGTTCAGATAGAGCAGGCCATTGTAGGCATAATCATAAATCGAGTACATAAGAAAATTCGTTGCAATTTCTACTTATAAAGTCTGAAACTGCAACGAAAGACTGCACGGCTACCACGTAAATCTGACTCCCAATGGCAGGGCGAACGTGAACGGATGCTCGGTGCGGTAGGTTTCTATTTGTGAGCCCGTCGGGATGTAGTATTGCAGGCTTGGTTCTGCAAACAGCCCGATGTTGGGCGTGAAATTGTATTGTAGGCCAAGACCGGCGCCGACCGACCACTGCCATGGGGCACGGATAGCAGACTCATCGGTAGCCTTCAACGTGCCATGCAAGTAGTAGCTTGTATTGAGCAGTGAGTGGACTGGGATTTCTGTGGTTACACCAAGGCTACCGTAGAGCGTCCATGCCTTTCTGTTATACATCTTATATATGCCCTTTACAGGGATGCCGAGGTAGTGGATGATCTGCTGCTCGTTGATGGTATTGCCGTTTGACCCCATCTCAAACTCCGACTTCAGGCGGCTGTAGCTCAGTCCTGTCTCTATTCCCAAACGATTGTTCAGTCTGTACTTCAATGCCAGCGAAAAACTGATTGGCATGTAGTGGTGGCTCTTGCGCACAATCTTGTCAGTGGCACCGCCGGCATTGTTCAGCGCGATATTCATGATGACGCTGCGGCTATAGCTGCCATCGTCGGGATTTTCTGCCAAGAAGGCTGCATAATCGCTCCAGTTCTCGAAGGTGACAGGAGATGGCGGCTCGCCAGTGATGGCTAACTTCGGTATTTCCGTGAAGCCATATGGACGGCTGACTTTCTGCTCTCCCATGCCTCCAGCGTATGCAAGGTCTATCGACCACTTTTGCCTATTGCGGGTTATGATGACTGGTTTGTCGGGGAATAAATCTGCGATATCGTAATGTGGAACCTCCATCTTGTGCATAGCCTTTGCCGTATCGGTCGCGATGGTGTCGGTGGACGTCTGCTCCTGAGCTATTATATCAGATAAGGTATCAGACGTTACAGAATCGAGCACTTGGGCGATTGTCGGTTGCTGGGTATCTGCAACAGTGACGGTTGCATGAAGCACGGGCGGATGAACAATCGCAGGCTTCTGCTGCTGTTTGGCCGGAGATTTCTTCGGCGTGCTCTCCTGTTTGGCTGCAACCGGCGTTTCGACTTTAACGGGAACATATACTTTTCTGAGCAAATAGAACATCATGGGGATAAGCAACAGCAGAAGCACAGCAGCCCAGTACTGCTGCATCATCTTGCGCAGCAGTTTCTTTGCCCGTGTCAATTGTGAAGAAGAGGAATGTGGCTCTATGCCCAGCATGACGGCAATCTCTTTGTGCGTCAGACCTTCGAACACCGACAGCCGGAACACCCGCCCATAACCTTCTGGCAGTCTGTCTATCATACTGACAACCTCAGACAACGGGACACCTCTTATGTCCTTTTCCTCATTATCGGTAGCCAGGTTCCCAGTCTCGTACGTTTCCTCGAGAGGGATAGTTGTCAAAGCTTTCAGATGGTCTTTATACTTCGAAGCCACATTCCTTGTTATCGACATCATCCACGATTCGACCTTACTGTCGTCGCGCAATCTGTCGAATGAGGTAAAGATGATGACGAAAGCATCGTGGAGTACGTCGTTGACAGCATCTTCATCGTTGACGTACCGTCGGCACACGCCCTTCATCCGCTGGGCATATGCTTTGTACAGTTCGCCGAGGGCTGCCTCGTCTCCTTGCCTGCATCGTCGTATCAGCTGTGTTATTTCCATCGTAAGCATAACGTCTCTATATGTTTAGTCCGACAATTAACGAAAAGACTGCACGGAAGTCACAACTTTTATGTTCTGCATGCAAAGTTACAAACACGCTCGGAAAACATCAAATATATTTGTGTTTTCACTCGCTTAATCGTATCTTTGCAAGGTGAAAAGGAAGATACTGCCATGAAAGAACTGTTCAGACGCTATTTTGCCCTTCGTGCCGACAAGGTGCCGGAGGATGTGACCATTGCCAACATCAAGGCGGATGCCTCGTTCCGAGGGGCAAACCTGTGGGTGCTGGTGTTCGCCATTTTTGTGGCTTCGCTGGGACTGAACGTGAACAGCACTGCCGTCATCATCGGTGCCATGCTGATCTCGCCGCTGATGGGGCCCATCGTGGGCATGGGACTGGCTGTGGGGGTCAACGACCTGGACCTGCTGAAGTCTTCTGCCAAGAACTTTGCCGTCGCCACGGTGGCCAGTGTGCTCACTGCCACGTTTTTCTTCCTCATTTCGCCCTACAAGGAGGTGCAGTCGGAACTGCTGGCACGCACGTCGCCCACGCTCTACGATGTGCTGATAGCCTTCTTTGGCGGGGCTGCGGGCATAGTGACCATTGCCACCGGAGGCAAGGGGAACGTCATCCCAGGTGTGGCCATCGCCACGGCGCTGATGCCTCCGCTCTGCACGGCTGGCTATGGCATCGCCACAGGGCAGTGGCTGTTCTTCCTGGGGGCTTTCTACCTGTTTTTCATCAATACGGTGTTCATCTCGCTGGCCACATACTGCGGCGTGCGCCTCATGGGTTTCGAACAGAGGCAGGAGGCCAACGTGGAACTGGCCCGGCGCACGAGGCACATCCTCATGGCCACGGTGCTGCTGACAATGGTGCCGGCTGGCATCGTGACTTTCAATCTGGTGCGGAAGAGCATCTTCAACCAGAATGTGGCACGCTTCGTGGACAAGGAACTGGCATGGGAGGGGACGCAGGTCATCTCGCAGAACGTGGACCGCGAGGGGAGGCTGCTGAGCGTGGCGGTCATTGGCCGGCCCGTGGAGGACGAGAGGATTGCAGAGGCCGAACGGAGCATGGAGGACTATCATCTGAGCGGATACCGGCTTGCGGTGATCCAGGGCACTCAGTCGGACAGTCTCCTGCACTTGGTGGGACAACTCCAGAACTCGAAGGCGGACTACACGGAAACGGCCTTGCAGCAGAACCGACGCATCCGCGAACTGGAGGTGGCGCTGAACCGCTACGAAGGGCTGAACTCGCTCGCCGAGGAACTGCGCCCCGAACTGCAGGTGCTCTATCCCCGCATCCAGTCGCTGGCACTGGCAAGGACGGTGGAGGTGCGCACGGACACGGCAATGGCCACGCCCATCGTGGTCGCCATCGTCAAGTCGCAGCCCCGACATCCACTGTCGGCCGAACAGACCCGACAACTGGCCGCATGGCTCAAAGCCCGCACGGCTGCCGACTCGCTGCGAATAGTGAAGATTGAAGATTGAAAATTGAAGATTGAAAATTGAAAATGAAAATATCGATATACACACTCACATCGCAGCTCCACGACGAACAGGCCGTGACTGCCGGCACTCGCCAATTCCTGACCTCGCTGGGCATCGACTACGACCTGCGCGGAGCCGACTTCAGCGACTACGGACAGTCGATTCTCAGTCTCATCTATGTCCGCACGGGCGGCACGGAAGGCATCTTCCGACGGCTCATGCCCCAGATTCGGACGGCCGACCAGCCTGTACTCCTGCTCACTTCGGGTACCAGCAACTCGCTGGCTGCCTCGATGGAGATTCTCTCCTTCCTGCGACAGCATGAGATGGGGGGCGAAATCCTGCATGGGCAGCCGTCCTACATCGTTCGGCGCATCGGCGAACTGCAGCAGTTGGCACAGGCGCGGCGCCTTTTGCGGGGCTGCCGGTTGGGTGTCATCGGGCGGCCCTCGGACTGGCTCATCAGCAGCGACGCAGACTATGATGAGGTGAAAAGGCGCTTGGGCATCGAACTCGTGGACATCGCCCTGGAGGAGGTGACAAGGGCCATCGGCGCCACGCCCATCGACGGAGGCCGCGAGGGAGCCATGCGCATCTACGAGGCTCTGAAAGGGGTGGTGGATGAATACCAGTTGCAGGGCTTCACGCTCCGCTGCTTCGACCTGCTTGCCTCGCTTCGCAACACGGGTTGCCTGGCCCTCGCCCGCCTGAACAGCGAAGGACTGGTGGCTGGCTGCGAGGGCGATGTGCCTGCCATGCTTTCCATGATGGTGGTCCGCTCGCTGTTCGGCATCTCCGGCTTCCAGGCCAATCCTGCCCGCATCGACTCGGAGACGGGGGAAATCCTTCTCGCCCACTGCACCATCCCCCTCGATATGGTGGAGCGCTACGAACTCGACACCCACTTTGAGTCCGGCATTGGTGTGGGCATCCGCGGCTACATGCCTTCGGGGCCTGTCACCCTGTTCAAGGTGTCGGGCGACCTCTCGCGACTCTTCGCTGCCGAAGGTCAGTTGCTGCGCTGCGAGGCCCGTCCCAACCTGTGTCGCACACAGGCCATCGTGCAACTCGACAACCCCGCCGATGCACGACTGCTCCTCACCCGCCCCATCGGCAACCACCACATTCTCCTGCCTGGCCGCCAGTCCCGTCTGCTGTCAGAAATGATTGAAAAATATGTTGATTCGGAGTGCCACGAAGGCGACTGATATAGAGTGCCACTTCGTTCCATGACTTTTGTCACGACTCGGCCAATCGAGCAGGCACGTTGGCGCTCGCTGCTCCAAAAGTTCAACTTTCAACTTTCAATTTTCAACTTTCATCACCCTATGTCCCATTCTGCTGTGCAGCCACTGGAAGGGTATGTAGAGGACGGGCACCACGAAGAGGAGGGCAATGGTGCCGACCAGCATGCCACCGGCACAGCCGACACCTAAGGAGGTGTTGCCGTTGGCTCCGACCCCATGGGAAAAGACGAGGGGGAGCATGCCGAATATCATGGTGAGGGAGGTCATGAGGATGGGGCGCAGGCGCACACGGGCTGCCGACATGGCGGCCATGGTGATGCTCATGCCCTGACGATGGCGACTGGTGGCATATTCGGTGAGCAGGATGGCAGTCTTGGCGAGAAGTCCGATGAGCATGATGAGACCCGTCTGCATGTAGATGTTGTTCTCCAGGCCCCACAGGCGCGAGAAGAGGAAACTGCCGAGCAGACCGAAGGGGACGCTGAGGATGACGGCGAGGGGGATGAAGAGGCTCTCGTAGAGGGCGCAGAGGATGAGGTAGATGAACAGTACGCAAATGATGAAAATGACTGTCGTCATTGTAATTGATAATTGTAAACCTTCGGACAGGGAGGCTTCTTCGCGCGACATTCCGCCGAACTCATAGCCATAGCCCTCGGGCAGGACGCGGGAGGCGGTGCGACGGATGGCTTCCAGGGTCTGGCCGCTGCTGTAGCCGTCGGCAGTCTGTCCCATGACAGCAATGCTGCTGAAAAGATTGAAACGGTTCAGGCCCTCGCTGCCATAGACTCGCTGCATGGTGAGGTACTGGGTGATGGGTATCATCTGGCCGCTCTCGCTGCGGACACGCATGTTGGAGAGGGCTTCCTCGTCGAGACGAAATTCGGGCGAGGCCTGCACGATGACTCGATAGAGTTTGGTGAAACGGGTCAGGTTGCTGCTGTAGGTTCCGCCGACATAGCCCGAGAGCACCTTCAGGACACTGTTGGGCGACACGCCGTCGCGCTTGCAACGGGCAGCGTCCACTTCCACACGGTATTGCGGATACTTGGTGTCGAAGGTGGTGAAGGCCCGGGAGATGGCAGGTTCCTGATTGAGGGAATCGATGAGGATGCGGGTGTAGCGCATCAGGTCTTCTATCCTGCCGCCCTTGCGGTCCTGGACATGGAGTTCGAATCCGCTGGTGGCTCCGTAGCCGGAAATCATGGGACGCGTGCTGACGCGAATCTGGGCCTGCGTGATGTCGGCTGTACGGCGATAGATCTCGTCGATGACCGAGTTGATGTCGTCGCCCTTGCCCTTGCGCTCGTCCCAGTTCTTCAGTCGGATGTTGAAGGAACCGGCCGAGGAGGACTGGTCGAAGGTGGAGCCGCGTCCGATGGTCATGTTGTAGAGGCGGAACTGGGGAATGTCCTTGATGCGGCGCTCCACTTCGCGGGTGATTGCGCCTGTCACAGCCATGCTGGTACCCGGGGCGCACTGGACATTGACGTTGATGGAGCCCATGTCCTCGTTGGGGACGAAACCCGTTCGGGTGGTCCGGAGCATGTAGGCCAGGAGGATGCATACCGCAACCACCGACAACCAGGGCAGCCAGCGATGGCGGAAGATGCGCAGGACGCCATGCTGATACTTGTTTACCACACGCTGGAAACTGACGGTGAAGGCATCGTGGAAACGGGCAGAGAAACTGGTGTCGTGCTCCTTGCGCGGACGAAGCATCAGGGCACAAAGGGCCGGCGAGAGGGTCATGGCATTGATGGTGGAGATGATGACCGCAATGGCCATGGTCACACCGAACTGGGTGTAGAAAACGCCTGTCGTGCCGCCTACGAAGCAGACGGGGATGAAGACGCTCATGAAGACAATGGTGGTGGTGATGAGGGCTGAGGTGAGCCCCTTCATGGCATCGACGGATGCCAGGTAGGGCGACTTATACCCTTCGTCGAACTTCGCCTGCACTGCCTCCACCACCACAATGGCATCGTCCACCACCGTTCCGATGACCAGGACAAGGGCAAAGAGGGTGAGGAGGTTCAGACTGAAGCCTATGAAGTAGAGCACGGCGAAAGTTCCTATCAGACTGACCACAATGGCCAACGAGGGAATGAACGTGCTCTTGAGGTCCTGCAGGAAAACGTAAACCACCAAGACCACAAGGACAATGGCCTCCAGCAGGGTGCGCACCACATTGCGGATGCTGGCATCGAGGAAGTCCTTGGTGCTCATGACATCCACCAACTGCATGCCAGGAGGCAGTTCCTTCTGAATCTCTACGGCCGTTTCGTCAATGAGTTTGATGATCTCGTTGGCGTTCGAACCTGGTGTCTGGGCAATCATGCAGTTGGCTCCGGCATGTCCGTTGGTGCTGTTCTGGATGGTATAGTTTTGGATGCCCAACTCCACTCGGGCGACATCCTTCAGGCGCAGCACGCTGCCGTCGGGCAAGGACTTGATGACCATGTTCTCGTAGTCGCGTTCCTCTTCATAGCGGCCCCTATATTTCAGCACATACTGGAAGGTGTTTTCGGAGTCGGCGCCCAGTGTTCCGGTGGGCGCTTCGATGTTTTGCTCCGCCAGCACATTGTCGATGTCCGAAGGCATCAGTCCGTACGAAGCCATCCGCAAGGGGTCGAGCCAGATGCGCATACTGTAACTGGCTCCCCAGATGTTGACCTCGCCCACACCTGGCACACGAGAAAGACGCGGCTCGATGTTGATTTTCATGTAGTTGGTCAGGAAGTCGGTGTCATAGGCATCCGTGGGACTGTAGAGAGAGAGGCTCTTGATGTTGCTGGTCTGACGCTTACGGACCGTAACGCCGCTGCGAGTGACATCGGCAGGCAGTTGTCCCTGGGTGGAAGCCACACGGTTCTGCACATTCACCATCGCCATATCGGCATCCGTTCCTTGTTTGAAGTAGATGCTGATGCTGCCCGAACCCGTATTGGTGGCGGCGGAAGTCATATACATCATGTTCTCCACGCCATTCAGACTCTCCTCCAGGGGGATGATGACACTCTTCTGCACCGTCTCGGCATTCGCACCGGTATAGTTGGCACGGACACTGACGGTGGGCGGTGCTATCTCAGGAAACTGCTCAATGGGCAGATTCAGCAATCCTATCAGGCCCAGCACCACAATGAATACTGAGATGACACCAGAAAGAATAGGGCGGTCTATAAAGGTCTTGGGAGTCATTCCGTTATGAATTATGAATTATGAATTGTGAATTATGAATTATGAATTAACCTCAACTCCCTCCTTGAGGAGACCAGCCCCTTCGGCAATGATGACCTCCCCCTCAGAGAGTCCGCTCTCCACAATATAGGAAGTCCCATCATCCAGCGGAGCAACCCGGATTTCCGTCTGCGACGTCTTGCCGTCGATGACACGATAGACGAAGACCTTGTTCTGCAGTTCGAAGGTTGCCGTCTGCGGGATTACGATCACATCGTCGCGAACGGTAGAGACCACCACCGTTCCAGTGCCGCCGTTACGCAACAGATGTTCTGGGTTGGGGAAAACGGCTCGCAGGGAAACGGCTCCCGTACTGGCATCCACGATGCCGCTCACTGCATCCACCCTACCCTTGTGTCCATATTCCTTGCCGTTGCTCAGCAAGAGCGAAACATCGGGCATCCCCTGGATGAACTTCTCCAGGCTACCGTACTGCATCGCCAAGTCGGTCACCTCGCGCTCGCTCAGGCTGAAGTAAACCCACATCTCGCTGTCGTCGCAGACGGATATCAGCGGCTCGCTGATGTTGCTGCTCACCAGGGCGCCAACATGGTAGGGAATCATGCCCGCCACCCCGCTGACGGGGCTTTTCACCACTGTATAACTGAGGCTGTTTCGGGCATTGGTCACCTGAGCCTGGGCCTGAGCAACCTGGGCCTGAGCCGACAGCAGAGCCTGCTGGGCAGTCTGCAGGTCGTAGTCGCCCACCACTTGTTTGTCATACAACTGCTTGCGGCTGTCATAGGTAAGCTGCGCCGTTGCCTCTGCCGCCTTGGCCGATTTCAATGCCGACTCCGCTGTGTTCAGGGCTGCCTGATAGGGCACCTGGTCTATCACGAAGAGCGTCTGGCCCTTGTGGACCTTCTGCCCTTCGGCAATCAGGATTTTGGTAATCAGGCCGCTCACCTGCGGACGAACCTCCACCATCTCCCGACCTTTCATGGTGGCGCTGTAGCTCGCCTTCACGCTCTTGCTCGTACGTTCCACCTTTAAGGTCTTATACACTAAATCCGTCTTCTCCTGCTTCTTTTCCTGGCAAGAGAAGAGCGAAAAGCTGCCCATAGCCACAAGGCAACATGTCGCAAAAAGAATATTTCGTTTCATAACTTATGTTATGACACTCCGTTAAGGAAAAAGTTTAACGCTTTGTTGCTCCAGGCCATTCTTCATCCGACTTCTGACATTTTTCCGTTGCAGATTTGCATAATACCAATTCTATTCGTAACTTTGCTGGCGACGGCAACGGGACTGTCCGTCACCCTGATAAAAACTTCTAATGAACATCAACATGAAACACACAAACTTTACATGGACACTCCTCGGCATAGCCCTGTTGCTGACAGCGTGCAGCAGCAACGAGGAACGACTGCGCCAACGCGCAATGGAACTGTGCCGCTACATTCCCGACCATGAACTGCTGGAGCAGTCCCGCGACTACCTGACAGACGATTTCTACGCTGTTCTGGACACCATATTCCACCTGCCGGAACACGAAGCCATGGACCACGAGTGGCTCCACTACTTCGTTACGGGCAACGGCGGAACGATGGCCGACTTCGAGGTGGTCAACATAGAACAAACCGACGAAAACCACGCCACCGCCACCATCCGTGTGCACCAGAAAAGGGAAGACGGCTCATTTGCCGAAGATGGCGACAGCGAAGAGCATCGCCTCTATATGCAACGCGTCAATGGCCAGTGGCTGATGGCTGACTTCGACGAGCACAAGGCGGACTGCATCCGCCACATTGCCATCAACCGCCGCGAACAACTTTTCCGCGAGACCATCAGCCAGTATCTTGTGAATGAGATTGGCCCTCACTACCAGCAAGGCGAACTGTGCATACCTGTATTGATGATGGTGGCCGAGAACGTAAACGAGGACATGTCGACCCAAGTCTGGGGCGACTTCTGGGTGTACTGGTACAATCAGGCCGGCGACACACTGAAATGCGTATCCGGCGGCAGCCATGCCGGACAGATTACTCTGGCAAAGGATGCCGACGGACTGCATGTGACTTCCTTCGAACAGGTCGAAGACGGCTCACACTACCTGCCCAGCGCCCAGCGCATCTTCGGAGAGCACTTCGACATTTTCCAGAACATGCACTCCAACCAGGATGTCCGCGAAGCCGTTCGCAAAGAACAGTTGAACGACTATGTCCGCCTTCACCAGCTCCCCATCCACTACTATCAGGACTATGGCTGGCCAGCCATGAAATTATGAAGCCATCAGGCATACGAACGTTGCTGGCATGTATTTTCTCGATGAATGGGCAGTTTTTGAGTGCCCAGGCACCGGCTTACACCTGGCAGGACTTCGTCGAAGAGGTGGCCGACGAAGAGTATGCCGAACAGGAGGGATGGACGGATGCAATGGAGGAACTGGCAGTGCTGGCAAGTCATCCCATGGACATCAATACAGCCACACGGGAACAAATGAAGGCGTTGCCCTTCCTCTCCGAAGAACAAATCGAAGACATCCACGAATACATTTTCCTCCACGGTGGCATGCGTTCGTTGGGCGAATTATTGGCCATTTCATCGATAGATTTCCGCACTCGTCAGTTCCTTTCACTTTTTTTCACCGCAAAAATTTGGCCAAGTCAGAAAAAAGACAGTACTAATCTGAAGAGCCTGTTGCGTGATGCTCGTCATGAGGTCAGCACACGCATGGACATTCCATTATACTATCGTCTCGGCTACTCCTATTCAGCCCAAAAGGGAGGCTACCAGGGGACACCGCTTTACCATAACATGCGCTACCAAATGGAGAGCCGCAACCGGCTGTCGCTGGGCGTTGCGGCTGAGAAGGACCAAGGCGAGCCCTTCCGCAACAATGGCGGTTGGGATCACTATGGAGCACACCTGATGGTGCGCAACATGGGACGGTTGCGAACTGCCATCGTGGGCGATTACAAAATGGGATTCGGCGAAGGGCTGGTCGTGAACACAGGTTTCACCACGGGCAAGAACAGTGTCATGAAACGACCCTCACAGGGCATCCGGGCCAAACGGGGCATGGACGAGGCAACCTACTTCCGAGGAGCAGCAGCCACGGTGAGCATGAAAAAGGCAGACCTTACGGCTTGGCTGTCGCATCGGCGGCTGGACGCATCGACCAACGACGATGGCTCAGTCAAAACCCTTCAAACCTCTGGTCTGCACCGAACCGCCACGGAACTGGAACAGAAACGGCAGGTGGGCAGCACGACAGTAGGTGCCAACCTGTCATGGGCAAACAAGGGCTTCCACGCAGGAACCACTGCCTTCTACCAACATTTCCAGCATGCACTCGACCCTGGAACGGCTGTCTATCGGCAGATTTATCCCAGAGGGCGGCACTTCGGTGTCGTGGGTCTCAACTATGGCTACTCGCACCTTTGGTTTAGCCTGACAGGCGAAACAGCCTACAGCACCGAACGCGGCGGATGGGCCACACTGGAGCGCCTAAGTTGGAAAATCAATAGCCGATATACCCTAAGTGGCTCGTATCGCTTCTATGGATACAAGTATTATTCTTTCTACGCTGCGGCCTTGAGCGAAAACAGCAATGTGCAGAACGAGAGCGGAGCCACGCTGCGACTGGATGCTACCCCCATCGACAGACTGACATTGACGGCATACGCCGACTTCTTCTACAATCCTTGGCCACGCTACACACTCACCCACAGCAGCAGCGGACAGGAAGCCACCATCATGGCCGAATACAGACTGACTCACAGCGACCGACTGGCCGTCCGCTACCAAATGAAACGCAAGGAACGCAGCGACCAGATGCAACTGCACAACCGCCTGCGACTGCAATACACCCGACAGCAAGGTCCCTGGTGGCAACTGCAGACCACTCTGCAGCTCCATGCCCTCGACCTCAGTGGCACCGGTTGGTCCGCTGCCCAGCGCATCCGTTTCCGTAAGTCTGACTTTCAAGTCTCGGCCCTCGCATCATATTTTCATACACCTGACTACGACACCCGACTGTTCCAGTACGAGCCCTTGCTTACCAACATGTTTCGCTATCCCTCGCTCTACGGCCACGGAGTGCGGCTCACCGCTGCCGCCCACTATGCCCTGTGGCAGCGAAGGCTCTTCGTGGAGGTGCTCTACGGCATAATGCGCTACTTCGACCGACAGACGCAGTCGAGCGGCATGCAGGAAATCCGAAGTCCCTGGAAACAGGACATCAGTGTCCAACTTCGTTTGAAGATATAAATTATTACTATCCGCTAAATTTTTAGCATTGGGATTAAATTAGGGCTGAAACCAGTGTTAGGTGTCAGCCCTTTTGGTTACCTTTGCTGTCGCCAAACAAAATCAAACGTAACCATGGGCAAAAGTACACATTTTTTCGGACAGCCGGTACATGGTCAACTGATAAAATCACTTGACCGATATTCTAATCCGCAACCCGTATCTGTATTCAGCACGGATTGCGGATTAGAATAAATGAAGTAAGAACAAATTTCTTACTTAGATTGTACCTGCGGAATCATAAAATAAATGGCATCACCGCTGAAGTCAATGTTGTCAGACCCATTCCATACATTGAAGCTAGAGCCGATGATTTTCGACACATAGAGTTTGGCATCGAGATGATATAGTTGCGTGTTATCTTCGCTGAACGAATAGGTCAATTTGAAACCAAAGTCGATGGTAGATTCACCTGGTCGCAAAGTGCGCACTTCACCTTTTTTTAACATGTCATTCTTCGGCGATGTCCAGAAGAAGCGATTGACGGTTCCGGTCTTTACCATAGGCGAAAACAGTCCACCACCTGCGTAAGTGTCCTGCATCGAATTGGTGATGTTTCCGCCAAACGGATTCTTACCGTCAATAGGGAAGAACTCCTGTTTGCCCAAGTCTATCGAACTCTGTGCAGGTACTGCAATTACACTCTGAGAGAAGCCTGTCGACATACTGCCGTTGTTGTCGCCCGTTTTCGATTGAGATGCAGAGGATTGAGTAAACGGCGTACTGATACCGTGGCGCAAAAAGAAAGTGTTTCCCAGATAGATATAAATGGTTTTGTCGGTTTTGTTCTTCACGTATACACCTATTCCACTAGTACGTGGCGCCATCTTGGGACTGACATTAGTTTTATAAGTACTATAAGTGATTTCCACATTCTTATCGGCCATTTTGGAATCAGGTGACATGTGTAGCAGACCTACCACCTCATTAGCAGTACTGTTTGAGGGTTTCTTCTTTGAGAATACGTCGGTTTGATTAAAACGGTTGATACAGGTGGCGTTGGCTGATGGGTCGCTGGCATCAGGAGCAGGAGTGTCGGTCGCAGGCTTCGTAGTACTGGCTACAGGAGTGCTTTCTTGTTTGGGCTGCTGGTCCTGGCCTATCACCACACGTGTTCCGTCAGCTTTTTTCCAGACAAGAACGGCCGACTTATCAATACTCTGCAACGGGGCGTCGGGATGTTCGGAGGCACGATAGTAAATCTTCGTTGCGCCAATGTCCACCCCCCATGCTTTAATAGCATCACCAGACTCGGTTACCAAAATGTCTTGCGACATGATTACGGAGGTCAAAAGGCACAAGAATGAGAGACAAATAATTCTTTTCATAATTGTTGTTGGTGTTTAAGACTGTATTTCTCGGATGAGTGACACGGCCTCTTTTGTCTTTTATAGTAACATCACTGTATTTGACACTGACATTATTCCGGTTTTGATTCGGCGGTCTCGCGACGCATTTCGGTCTCGACGGCCTTGATCTTCTGGCGCAGCAGGTCAAGTTCGTCCTTCAGTTTGTCGGCCTTCTTCTGGATTTCAGCCACAAGGCTGTTGCCCTTCTTGCTGCTGGCGGAGAGGAAACCAATGTTGTTCTCGTAGGTCTGCAGTTCGGACTTCATGATTTCGTAGGCACGAGACAGACGTTCGCGTTCGCGAGCCAGGGTATTGGCACCGGCTTCGGCGCTGACGCGCAGGGTGGTCTTGAAACTGTTGAGGCGCTGCTCGGCGTGATGGAGGTTGAACTTCTTGTAGAGCTGGTCCACGACTTCGCGGTACTGCTTGTAGAGTTTGTCCTTCTCGCGGATGGGCACGTAGCCGACGGCGTTCCATTCGGCCTGCAGTTCGCGCACCTTCTGGGACGAAACTTCAACGGCATTGTCGGCCAGGGCACGGAGGCGCTCGATGATGTTCTGCTTCTTCTCCAGGTTCTCTTTCTGTTCCTCGCGCTCGCCGGCAGTGGCCTGACTCTTGGCCTCGAAGAACTTATCGCAGGCACCCACGAAGCGCTTCCACAGTTCGTCGCTCACCTTGCGTGGCACGGCGCCGATGGTCTTCCATTGCTTCTGCAGTTCGATGAGGGTATCTGATGTCTGTTTCCAATCAGTGCTATCCTGCAGGGCCTCGGCTTTCTCCACCAGCTCCTTCTTCTTGGCCAGGTTCTGGTTCAGCTCCTCCTTCACGGTCTTGAAGTAGGTGGCTTTTTCGGTGAAGAACTTGTCGCAGGCGGCGCGGAAGCGCTCGAATATCTGTGTATTTACTTTCTGCGGTGCAAAACCGATGGTCTTCCATACGGCTTGCAGGTCTATGATTTCTTTTGTCTTGGCATCCCAGTCGGCAAAGGTCTTCAGGCCTTCGGTGGAGATGGCTTCGACCTGTTCGCAGAGCTCAGTCTTCTTGGCCAGGTTTTCTTCTTCCTGGGCCTTGCGGGCTTCGAAGAATTCCTGGTGACGCTTGCGGACAATGGTGCTGGCCTCCTTGAAGCGGTTCCAGATGTCTTCTCTCAGATCCTTGGCCACGGGGCCTATCTCCTTCCATTCCTGATGCAGGGTCTGCAGTTGGTTGATGGCTTTCACCACGTCCTGCTCGTCGGCCAGGCGTTCGGCTTGTTCGCAGAGGAGGGTCTTAGCTTCCAGATTCTTGCGGAAGTCGTATTCGCGGAACTGGATGTTCAGCTTCAGCATGTCGTAGAACTGCTCTACGTAGAGCTGGTAGTTCTTCCATATCTCGGATACGTTCTCGGCAGGTACGGGACCTATCTCCTTCCATTCGGCTTGGAGTTCCTTAAAGGCATCGTAGGATTTGCCGGCTTCCTCGGGTGTGGTGGCCAGCAGTTTTATCTTTTCTATCACTGCCTGCTTGCGTTCCAGGTTTTCGATGCGCTGCTGCTCCTGTTCGGCTTGCAGCTGGGCGCGTCGCTGACGAATCTGCTGCATGGCTTCCTTGAAGGCTTCCTCCGTGGGGTCTGGTTCGGGCTGATAAGCCTCGGGATCGCCTCCGGCATCGACAAAAGCCTGCTGCTTGGCAGCCAAGTCGGCACGATGATATTTGTAATACAATTGTTTCAGCAGTTCCAGTTCCTGTTTGTTGCCTCCCTCGCCCTGCTCGGCAATCTCCTGGGCACGGGCCAGCACTTCCTCTTTGGTATTCATCAGGGGAATTTGCTGTTCTTCTGCCTCTTCGGCAACAGGGGCATCCTCGACTGGTTCTTCGGCAGCGGGTGCTTCTTCAGCAGGAACGTTCTCGGCCACCGGCTCTTCGGCGGCGGGTGCTTCTTCGGCTACAGAAACTTCCTCTGCCTGTTCTGTCTGCTCTGTACTTACTACGGCCTCCTCGGGAACTACTTCCTGGGCTGCCTCATTCACTTTGGTCTGATCTAAAGAGTCCATCATTTT
>CACZRZ010000142.1 GCA_902783655.1 uncultured Bacteroidales bacterium | reverse complement strand
TGGCAAGCCTGGGCCGTATCGCTCTCGGCACAACTTTTCACCCTGCCCCTCCTGTTCCACTACTTTGGCTATTTCAGCCTGTCCGGCATCCTCCTCAGTCCCCTCTACATCCTCCTTGCCACGTGCATCATCTTCTCCGCCCTCCTTTTCCTTCTCGCCACGTCCTTGGGCATCGGTTTCCTGCTGAAGCCTCTCGTCGAGTTTTTCGTCGCCACGCAGCACGGTCTCATGTCCTCTGCCTCCCGTTTTCCTTGGGGTGGCATGTGGGCCGACCGCCTGTCATGGGCCTCCGTCCTGCTCATCAGCTTCTCCCTCCTTTGCCTCCTGCCTCCGCTCCGTTCCCTGCAGCCCTGCGAGACCCAATCCCCCCGTTTCCGTCTGGTCCAGTTCCTTCGCACCTGGCCATACCTCACAGCGTCCATCCTCCTGCTCGCGGTGGCGTATGTCATAGGATGATTATTATTTCTGTCCGGTATAATACAATAACTTATAATACGTGCACGCACACATGTACGCGCATGTTGTATGGTCGGGCTTCCAACGACGCGTCGTTGGAGTCTGATCGACGCGTCGTTGGAGGTTGATCGACGTGTCGTTTGAACCCGATCGACGTGTCGATGGAACCATGACGATAAAGGCCCACTAATAGATACATCTTTTTACCCGACCTGCGCTCTGTTCAATTTCGTCGAACTTAACGTGTTGAAATGCGAGGGACGAGGAGTTTCGCTCTTGACTCAGTCTTCTTTTTCCACATAGAAAAAGCCCCGAATGCAATAGTGTGCATCCGAGGCTTGATGATGGGTGAAGGCTATGCTGGCGTTACTTTTTGCTTGGCAACTTGAAGTACCAGTTGTTTTCGTTCATCAGCTTGCCTTGCAGCGAGGGATCGCGCTTTGCCAGGCGATTGGCCAGATAGCTGGCGTCGCCGCGACGATGTGCCACACGCATGAGGTCGAAGAAGCGGGTGCCCTCGAAGGCGAGTTCCAGGGCTTCCTCGTCGACGATGAGGTCTTCGACGCAGTCCTTCACGACGCTGTCGTAGTTGCCGCTGTAGATGTCGGCCTTGGTGAGGTTGAAGCCGTAGGCTTTAGCCTTCTCCTGTATCTTCTTCACGTAGTCGTAGGAGCTCGACTTGTCGTTGTAGAGCGGCATGCCGCAACCGCGGGCGTGAATGCCCATGGTGATGGGGTCGGCACCGGTGCCGCGCGAGACGGATGAGATGCTCATGCTGCGGTCGGTGAGTGACGTGCGAGTGAATACGATGGAGGAGGACATGTTGCCGTCCAGCACCTCGTACTTGAAGTTGAGGTAGGAGGGGGTGTTGAGGACTTCGCGGCGGTCCAGGTAGTAGAGGGCTGCCTGGCAGGCTTCGTCGGTGAAGTTTTCGTAGCTGACGGGAGTCCACGAGAGGGAGCCTCCGTCGATGCTGTCCTGTGTCATCACACCGGCTTCGACCTTTGCTGCCAGATAGGCTTCGAGCTGTGCCTTGGTGGCCAGGGTGGGCTCGCCGTCGGCGGGCAGCACGTCGGTTCCGTTAGAGGCTGTGAAGGTCCAGATGCTGTCCTTGATGGCATAGTCGTTGTTGCCGGTGCCTCCGACTGTGGCTTGTGCTGCGGGATACCAGTCGTCGTTGTTGCAGAGGCCGTTTTTGAGGATGGCGAATGCATAGCTGGGATATCCGGCGCGGTTGAGGGCTTCGGCGTAGCGCAGCCATACCATGGCCTTGCGGTAGATCATGGGATAGACGGTGGTGAACACTCCGTCAGGATTCTGCTTGGTGACGAACTTCTCGGTGTTGGTCAGTCCGTTGGAGTAGGTCTGGCGAACATCTCTGACCCAATACTGACGGGCATCGCCAACGGTGGAGTCGGGGGTGAGGGTGTAGTCGGCCAGGCTGAAGGCGCTGTTGGATGCACCGATGTAAATCTCGAAGGTCTGCTCCTTGCAGAGTTTGAAGTAGGCGTCGCTGGCAGACAACTGCTTGGTGTCGTACTGTGGGAAGAGGACAACGCTGGCAGTGGTGGAAGAGGTGGTGTCGCTGGTCTCCTCCGTGCGGACGGAGATTTCGCTGGTGTAGCCGAATACCTCGTTCACGCCACGCAGCACGTTACCCCACAGTTTGTTGGTGGAGGAGGGAATGGCTGTGATGGACTCGGTGGTGGGGCTGACGGCACCTGTCTCTTCCCATGGGCTGGAGTCGTTGCTGTTGCTGCCATTGTATAGGTAGACGGGACGGTCCATGCCCTCGCCCTTGTATCCGTAGGCATAGTAGCCGGCTGGCAGTGCGCCGCCGGCTACAATACGTCCCTGGTTGTTGGAACGGGACAGGTAGCTGAAATAGTGGTTGGCGGCTTGTGCGCAGCTCTGTGGGTCGCCCTTGAGGAGATAGAGGTCGCCGAGAATCAGGTGCAGGGGAATCATGGCCTTGCTGCTGTGGCACACGTTGCGGGTGTAGCCATAGCTCTGATAGTCGGGGAATCCGTATTCGAGCTCAATCTTCAGGGCGTCCTGGAGGTAGGTCTCGAGTTTGTCGATGAGGTTGTCGGCAGTGACGGTCTCAGGCGAGATGAGGAAGGCATCGATGTCGTCGGTGGTGAGCAGGGGTTCGGTGTAGAAGGGGACTTCCTTGTACACCTGCACCAGCTGCAGATAGACCCAGGCACGGATGGCCTCGACCTGGGCAGCCTCCTTCAGCATGTAGGGCTGGAGGGTGCCGGTGACACGTTCGCGGTCGCACATGGCCAGGTAGGCATTGCAGGAGTTGATGACGTGGTAGTAGTCGCTGGCCTTGAGGTAGCGGCAGCTGCCGTCGGTGGCATTGGCCTGGTCGAAGTTGAGGATGGCGCGGATGGTGTCGCTCACGTAGGCTGTTCCGCTAACCAGTTCGCCTCGGCATTCACCCAGGATGACGTAGCGTTCGGCAACGTTCTGCAGTGACTTCAGAATGCCCCAATAGCTGTAGAGTGTGTCTTTGCCCACCTCATAGGCATGGCGCTCGCTGTCGGGCGAAAGCATGTCTTCGCACGACGTGGTGGTTCCACAGAGCACACCGAGAAGGCAGAGGCCACAGAGATATTTAATAAACTTTTTCATAGCATTATCAATTATCATTTATCAATTGTCAATTCGTTAGAGGTTGATAGAAACACCAATGTTGAAACTGCGTCCGCTGGGGATGAGACCGGTGTCGATGCCCTGATAGAGCGAGCTGTTGCGGCAGGACATTTCGGGGTCGGTGCCCAGGTAGCGGGTGAGTGTCCAGAGATTGTTACCCTCGGCCCATATCTTCAGGCCCTGGAGCCATGTGTTGGTGTAGGGGACGGTGTAGGTGAGTCGGACGTTTTTCAGTTTCAGGTAGCTGCCATCCTCGATCCAGCGGTCGCTCATGCGCTCGTTGTTGCGCCAGTTGTCGCTTTCCACGTAGCATGCCTTGGGCATGTTGGTCTGCTGTCCCTCGTAGGTCCAGCGGTTCATGGCGGCAGTGGTCTGGTTGTAGGTGGTGTTGAGGCTCTCGAGCATGGAACGCTGATAGTTGTAGATGTCGTTGCCCAGCGAGTACTTGAAGTTGACGTCCAGGCGCAGGTCTTTCCAGGTGAGGCTGGTGTAGAGGTTGCCGTAGATGTCGGGGTTGGGATTACCGATGACTACCTTGTCGGCATCGTCGATGACACCGTCGGAATTCTGGTCTACGAAGCGCATGTCACCAGCCAGGAAGTTGCGATAGGGGTCTTCTGCCAGTCCGGTGGGGTACTTCAGGTAGCCCATGGCGCCTGCTGTGGAGGCTGCGGCGTCGTCGGCCAGCACTCCGTTGGTCTGCCATCCGTAGAAGCTGCCTGCAGCATAGCCGACGGCTGTGAGGATGTTGTCCTTGCCGTAGATGCTGGAGGTGTAGCCGTTGATGGTCTGGGTGACGTTGCCTGCAGCGTCCTTCAGTTGGAATGTGTTGCTGGCGGGGAGTTCGGTAATCTTGTTGTTGTAGTGGCCGATGGTGGCACCCATTTCCCACTTCCAGTCCTTCTTGTTGAGGAGGGCTGCGTTGACGTTGACCTCAAAGCCCTTGTTGGTCATGGCACCTTCGTTGGTCCAGTACTTTGTGCTCATGCCGGAGACGTAGTCCAGGTCCTTGACGGTGAGGAGGTTGTCAATCTTGTGCCAGTAGAGGTCGAGACCTGCGTGCAGGCGGTTCTTGAGGAAGGAGCCTTCGAGAGCCACGTTGTACTTGGTGACGGTTTCCCACTGGATGGTGCTGTTTTCGATGTTCTTCAGGACAAGGCCCACGGTGTTCTCGGTTACGTGCTGGCTCTCCCAATAGGTGCGGGCTGCGTAGTAGTCGATGTCGTCGTTACCGTTTTGTTCTGCACCGACGGTGAGCTTCAGGTAGTTGACGCCGCGGCTGGTCTTGAACCAGTTCTCGTTGCTGATGACCCATCCCAGCTGGAGGCTGGGGAAGAGGCCCCAACTTACGCCGGCGAGCTGGAAGCCGTCCCTGGTGTTCTTGCCGAACTTGCTGCTGGCCTGGCTGCTCAGGGTGAAGTCGACGAAGTACTTGTGGGCGAAGTTGTAGGAACCGTTGAGGTAGTAGGTCATGTCGATCCAGTTGTCCTTCGTGCCGCCATCGTTGGCATACTGCATGCTCTTGCTGATGTTGGGCAGCTTGTCGTTTTCGTTGTTGTAGCCGCGCAGGTAGCTGTAGGAGTAGCTGTAGTTGTTGTAGCGCCAGCCACCGAACACGTCGATGTTGTGGGCTCCATAGGTGTTCTTCCACTGGATGCGCAGGTCGTTGTTGAGGGTTGTCTCCTTGGTGAACTGGGACTTCAGCACGGAGTTGATGTAGCCCAGGTCGGTGAGCAGGTACTGGGTGGTACCGGCGATGGGGAGGAAATACTTCTCGTTGTTGCGGTTCAGCTGGTAGTTGAAGCGGTCGCTGATGCTGAACTGCTTGGTGATTTGATAGCGGGGGCTGACGTTGATGTTAATCTGGGTCAGCTCGGCATAGTTCTTGTTCTTGCCACCACCGTTCTCCAACACCCAGTAGGGGTTGCGCAGACTCTCGTTGATGCCCAGCACGGTGGGGTACTTGAAGGGATTCTGCACCCATGTGGAATTGTTGTCGCTGGCGTACTTACCGCTGTACTCCTTAGAGAGCTCCAGGCCGCCTGTGTTCTCGTCGTAGTAGTGGGCATAGGGGCTGAGCATGGGGCTCTGAACCAGTCCCAGAACGTTGGTGCTGCCGATGTTCTGCATGTCATAGTTTTCGCTCCAACCGTTGTCCAGGATGTTGTAGGCTGTCTGGTTGTAGGCGATGTCCAGTCCGGTGTAGAGCTTCTCGGCAATCTTGATGTCGGTGTTGAAGCGCAGGTTCAGACGGTTCATGTCGGTACCCTTCTGGGTGGCATCGGCCTTGGTGTAGCCGAGCGAGAGGGAGTACATGCCGATTTCGTCGCCACCTTCCACGTTGATTTTATAGTTCTGGACGAAGGTGTTGCGATACATGTCCTTCTGCCAGTCGGTGTTGTTGTGGAACACTTTGTAGTAGTAGTTGCTGGGGTTGTCGTTGAGGAACGCCAGGATTACGTTATCGACATTGCTGATGGTCAGGTCCTTGATGGTGCTGGACAGGTCGCCCATATAGGTGCGGTACTGGCTGCCATTGAGCATGTCGAGACGCTTCGGAGTGAGTTCCGTACCACCATAGACGCGTACGTTAATCTTGGTGGTGAGGCTGTGTCCGCGCTTGGTGTTGATGATGATGACACCATTGCCACCCTTGGCACCGTAGAGAGCGGTACCGTTCTTCAGGACTTCTATGCTTTCCACGTTCTCAGGGTCGAGACCGGAGAGAACGTTGTTGTAGTAGCCTTCGTGGAGGCTGGTGCGTTCGTACTCTGGGTCGATGATGTTGCCGTCGAGCACAATCAGGGGCTGTGCATTGGCATTCAGTGAGTTGACACCACGGATTGCCATGTAGGTGCCCTGGCCGGGCAGACCGCTGCGGCTGGTGGTGTGGACCGAACCTGCCAGCAGGCGTTCGATGTCAGACTCGACGGTGATGCTGCTGGTCTCGTCGAGATGGGCAACAGCCTTCGAGGTGATGGTGGTACCTGTGGTGTAGTAACCATTGAATGTGTCGCTCAGCATGGATGCATCCACGGGACGGCCCTTCTTCACGGCTACCTGCAGGGGTACGTAGTTGGGCACGTACAGGTACAGGGCTTTAACGAAGGTGGGGACGCTGATGGTGTAGGTTCCATCTTCCTCGGTCAGCACGGAATATTTTTCATATCCCAGGGCTTGTACACGGACACCACCCAGGGGCTGACCCGTGGCGTTGTCTGTGATAAGACCCTTGACCGTCTGCATCTCGTATTGCTTTTCGGCTTTTTCTTTTTCTGCCTTGCGCTTGTTGTAGATCACCTGAGCCTGTTCTTCGGCTTCTGCGTCTTCTTCAACTTGAGCAAATGCAGTAGAGAAACATACGCCCGAAAGCATCATTAGGCACAATCCTCTCTTGAGGACGGTGTGCATGAATCTATAGCTTGTCTTTTTCATAGTCTTAGTCTTCTTTACTTATCAAGATGATACGGTCGATGCAGAAGTCGTTGCTGTAGCCGTTTTTACGTTCGTTGCTGGTGGTTTTCGTCGTCAGCTGGATGCTGGGATAGGACTTGCGAAGGTTCTTGTAGCTGTAGGGGAACTGGAAGTCCTTGAACAGCCAGATGGTGTCGACCTTCTCACCGCTGTATTCCAACAACTCGCTTGTTACGGTGGCGTCCTTGGTGCCCTTGTTGTCGCAATAGCTCAGGATGCCCTGAATCTTATGCTTCAAGGGGATGGTGTCGCCATTCACTACGGCTGCATTACCGCCCACACCAAGGGTGTAGGTAATGGTGTCGGAACTGATCATGTAGTAGTTGGGAACCATGACAACACCGATGTCGTACTTGCCACTCATGACGTCGCTCTCGTAGTTCTCACCATCGTTGCCAACGAGTCTGAACTCGAGTTTCGGGCTACCCGTGTTGGTGGCGGGCCATACGTAGTAGAAGTTGTCGTGGCTTACGCGGCCCGTAGAGTCAACCCAGGCTGATGCTGCAGAGTTGCTGAAGCCGATGTTGCGGTATGAACCCACGGCCTCGCTGGTATTGAAGAGGCTCTGATAGCCTGCTTCGACAATCACGTCGGGTTTGTAGAGCTTGTGGGGAATCTTCCACTCGTTGGCGATGATGGCTAAGCCATTGCTGGTGGCAACCTGTTCGCCATCCAGGAGCGATGTCTTGTCCCAGGTGTCGTCGGTGCGCAGGGTGTCGCCGAAGGTGTTGATGAAATACTCGGCACTGGCACCCTTCTCTGCCATGAAGTTGTCCAGGGTCCAACGTCCCTTCTGTCCGCCGGCATTGGGCTGAATGTTCAGGTTGAAGCAGACGGGGGAGATGATGTCCATCTTGATGTTCTTCTCCTTCAGCGAGTCGGCATTCAGCTGGCTCTTGTCGAGGGGGATGAACTGCAGGCTCTTGTTGTTCGTGCCACTGGTGTTCACCTGGTCCTTGTTGAGATAGATGTTGGCGTAGTTGTAGAGGGGAGCCAGTTTCTGGTATGCTGCTTCCCAAGCTGCGTCGGTGGGCATGATCATGATGAACGTTGAGTCCTCGCCCTGAATGTTGTCGCCGAAGCTCTCATCGTAGGTGAGATACTGGTCGGTGTTGGTATTCGTGGGGAAGTAGTGAGAACGGTTGAGCATCATGTTGGTGGTGAAGTAAACGCTGTCGACATAGGTGGGATTACCATTGATGTCGGGGTTGCCTTCGATGCTGGCAGTCTCGCTGAAGTAGGTTGTGTCCTGCGATACAAGGAACTCGTGGAAACGTGACAGGTTCTTCGATGCTGCGTTCTCGCCGTCCTTCAGATACTCATAGAGGTTGTACTGGAAGGGCAGTGCCGTCCCTACGGTGTGGAGGGTTCCGTTCGTGGCTGCCAAGTTCTTTTGGTTCATGGGGATGTCGCTCATCGTGAACTTATCCTTGTCGTAAACAACCTTCTTGCCATTCAGCATCGTCAGGGTATCTACGCCGCCACCCGTGGCAACCTGGCGCCACAGGGCAATGGAGTTGCCCATCAGCTGCTGCTGAACGGTGTAGCCACGGGTCTCAGCCATCGTCAGCCACTGCTGATACTCGGCATCGGTGAACGCTGAGTTCTCAGGTGCCCATACAGACACGAGCAGCGAACCGTTGAGCAGGTCCTTGAATGTGTAGTCGGCCTGCGGATGAGTCTCATCACGGTAGTACGATGCCTTCTCCGCGATGGCCTTGAAGCGAGACAGGTTGGGATCCTCCGAAATCAGGTCCCAAAGCGACTTCGTTGCCGAAGTGGCGGCCTGGTCTGCCTCATAGTGCTCATCCCATGTGTCGGAACAGCTGGGGACTGTCAGTATGGCCGACCCCAAGATTGCTGCTCCAATGTATTTTCTTATCTTATTCATAATTGTCAATTTTCAATTTTCAATTGTCAATTTATAATTACCAAATGTCCTCAGGAGTTCTGGGATTGTCATAAACTTCCTTTGCACAAATCTCGAGGTAGTCCATAAAGAACTGGGTGGTGACAATGTCGTCGTCGAGTACGTTCTTGAACTTCAGGTAATAGGTCTTACCGGGTTCCATGTCCTCACGTACGATGATACGGCGAATGGTCTCAGGTACGGCACGAGAGGTCTTGCCTCCGGCAGAAATCTGGAAGTATTCCGGACCTTTCATGAAGCCATTGTTACGCATCTTTTTGTCGTTCTCGGCATTCAGGTCGTCATCATCGGCAATATCCTCTGTCCAGCCGGCAATGCTGGGGAATGTGCCGTTCGCTGTCACACGATTGATGCCACCCATGCGCAGATCCAAAGGAATACCCTGGGCGTGCAAGTTGTCCTTGTCCGTTCCGAAGTAAACCTGGCACATGCCTCGTACACCCGACTGCACCTGTACGGCGTAGCGTATTTCGTAGGTGCCCTTCATGGGTACGGGAGGCAGACGGAATATCATGGAGTATTTCTTGATTACGTTCAGCTCGTCGCCCTGGAAGTTTGCCCAGCTACCGCCGCTCTGTTTGCCCAGACCCAGCAGGTAGTAGAACTGTGTTCCTTCCTCAATGTCAAGGTCTTCCAGATAGCGATAAACGTTGGTGTTGGGGATGCCCACGGTCTGGTTTCTGGCGTTGTTCACACGATTGGCGCGAATGTCGTTGTTCATGAACTCGGGGAACAATGCCGTCACGTCGAAGCGGATACGCTCCTTCATGAAGTTTTCGCGGGTCTCACGTGTATAGGCCAGCGGTTTGTCGATGGGGTAGATGTAACCATTGATGACGCTGCGGGCCTCTGCCGTGTTGATGATGACGCCGGCGCGATCCGTGGGACATTCCACCTCGGCATAGGTGCCGTGACGTTCGTTATCGAGGATGGGGAAGCGGTTCAGATAGATGGCATCGCTGTTGTCAACGGAGAAGCGCTTGCCACACTGATACAACTTCAGCAGACGACGCTCACCCAGTGTGGTGTAGTATTCCCATACGGGGATGGTGTAGCTGGAACTTGAAGCGTAGTTGTAGCCCTTTTCCAGGTAGTGAATAACCAGACGGTTGACAGGCAGACGCATGGGCAGGATGTGATACGTCACAAACTGGTTCAGCACGTTGTTCACATTCGTGTAGTCATTGTCGTTTATGGCGTTGGGGTAGAAACCTTGGTCCACTACCCACTCCTTGATGTCGTCGAGAGTGATGTCTGCAACATTGGTCTTGCCAAGCTTTTCCATCCAGAATTCGTCGGTCTCGGCAAAGACGGTGAATCCGAACTTGCGATGGATGGGTATATAGCCTGGGCTGCCTTCTGAACTGTGGTTGGGCAGGTCCTTGACATCGCCGTTCTTGTATGCACGTTCATAGACTTCGTCCTTGACCTTCGTCAGCTCGTTCTTCAGTCCGCAGGCCATAATCATCTTTGCCATCACGATGAAGCCTTCGTCGTTGGTCTCGATGTAGCCTTGCAGCACGTCGGCCAGTGTCTCGTTGCTGGGTGCAATGACTGACTGAACCTGATGTATGAAACCGTTGATGGCCAGGATGTCGTGGTTGTTGAGGTCGATAAGGCTGCCACTGATGACTTTGCCATCATCGTCCTTCACACCATTGATGTAGGTGCTGTCGTCACCACCGTAACATACATTAATCTTACGGTCATACATGTTAGGCAATTCAAATTCTTCCTTGTCCTTGGGGAAGTTACCTGTCTGGTAGAGGTTGTCGGCGAGGTCTTCACCGTCGATGATACTGTTGAAGACAATCACCTCGCGGATGGAGTCCTTATCGTGGTCGTTCTTGAAACCATCCCATGTTGCCTCCGTGATGATACCTTTGGCACAGAGGGTGTCCAGATAGTCCTGAATGGCCTTGTTGCTGGGAGCAAACACGGTATAGTTGCCACGTGCCGACAGCAATTGCAGTACGTTTGTCTCAGTTCTGTCACTGATGGGAACTTCGCCCAACAAACGATAATATTCGCTGTAGTCTTCGTGCTCTTCCAGATAGCTGGCAATGGTATATTCTGTAAAGGTGTATCGGTTGGACATGTCAATCTCCTCCTTACAACTTTGCAGCATACCGAAAGCCACGAAGGCTATCATGATGAGCAGGGGAAATTTCATATTTTTCATAGTCGTATACATTTATTCTTCGTACGTATGTTTGTTCCAAACCGGATTCTGCTCCAGCTTGCCGCCGCTGCCCTTTATTTCCTTATAATAGATAAGGTTGTAGAGTCCATAGCGGTTCTTGAAGCGGGTTATCAGCACGTCATACTTGGGATTGCCGTCAAAGGTGTTTGCCAAGAAGGTCTTAGCCATCAGTTCGACACCGGCCTTACCGTTGCCAATGGGCAGCTCCTCGGTCCACTCACGTGGGTCGCGTGTGCCATCCTGGCCTCCTGCGTGACGTTCGGCATAGCGTACCAGGTCGAACCAGCGCTTGCCTTCACCCAGGAACTCAACTTGACGTTCGTTCAAGACTGCCACTTCATAGCTGTCGGCTTTCTTGATGTTACCCAGTGTGTTTTCCTTGCTGTCGTCTCGCCATGCTACACCGTCGTCACCCATTACACTTTCGCCGGGCTGGGCCGTGCTGGTCTTGCTGTCGTTGCAGTACCAGCGGCGATGGATGGCGTTCACGTAGCGCAGAGCTTCCTTGTCATTCTTCATTGCCAAGGCCTCGGCTTTCTGCAGCATGACGTCGCTCAGACGATAGATAATCCAGTTGCAGTAGGTGGAAGGTGAGGCAGATACGCCAATGTCCTGGCACTGGTTGCTTTCAGGAACATCCAGGTTTATGCTTCCCCACTTGAAGAGGCAGAGACCTGTCAATTCTTGATTGCCAACTCCTTTGCCCCAAGCCGAGAACCACATACGGCTGTCGCGGCTCTGCTCTACTCCAGAATAGAGAACGCTGAGTGCGCCGCTGCTGACTTTCAGGTGCGTTCTGTTCGCATTGCCCCAGAGACCTCCGTTTACAACGTTGTTGCTACGGCTGTCGCTGGTGCTGAACTGCAGCTCGAATATGCTCTCGTCGCTGTTGCCGCTTGCGAATATCTGGTTGAAGGCGGTCAGCCTGGGAGAAGCACCGTTGGAGAAGCTGCGGAAGTCGTTCTTATACATGTCGCAGTTTTCCAGTCCATAGTTCAGGGTCTCGTCTCGTCCCAGACCCACACCTTCGCCAAGGCGGCTGTTTGCAGTCTGTTCGGTCAGGGCTGCCATTGCTTCATCGGCATATTTGATGCAGAGGTCATAGTCGCCTTCCACGGTGTGGTGGATGCTGGTTCCGTTCTGCTCGGGTATGCTGGTGATGACCACGTCGTCCTCCGTGATTCCACGACCTTCGTGGAGAGAGGCACGCCAGAGGTACATATCGCTCAGCATGGCATAGATGGCAGTGTTGGTGATAAGGCCCTTCGAGTCTCTCTTCGAGGAGAAACGGTTGCGGGCCTTGCCCTTCACGTTTTCGAGGTCTATAATCAAGGAGTCGAGAACCACCAGTTGGTTGGTAGCGCCGAAGTATTCAATCTCGGTGTCCTTGTTAATCACCTTGGTGGTGTAGGGTACGTCCTTGAAGGCACGAATCAGGTAGAAGTAGTTGAGGGCGCGCAGAGCCGTGATTTCGGCTTTGATTTGCAGCCACTCGGAGTTTGTGAACTGCTTGTCGCGTTCCAGTACTTCGGGACCGTGATACAGCACCTTGTTACAATAGTTGATAGTGGTGTAGAATCCACTCCAGTCGAAATAGGTGCTTGCCGAGTCGCGTTCGATGCGGCCTTCGCGTATTTCCTTATAGAGTGTGCGGGTGCCGGCATCCTGGTCAGCCGAGTTTAGTTCGTAGCTGTCGGAACGCAGGTCGCCCCATGTCACTATCTTTTCCAGCGTCGAGCACATCTGGGTGTATGCAGCATAGCGCACACCCTCCAAGTCGTTCTTGTCCTCCCAGAAGTTTTCTTCTACTACCTGGGTCTGCGGATATATCGTCAACCAATCTTGGCATGATGTCAATGTCCACGCTGCGATGCCCAACAGGAGGGCCATCTTTACGGATTTATTATGTATTTTCATTGTTGTCAAGATTTAGAAACCGAGGTTAATTGAGCATGTGAACGAACGCGAAGGGGGAGTCTTAGACCTGTCGACTGCGATTGCAAAGCCGCCGGGGCTTACTTCGGGGTCAACACCTGTGTACTTCGACCATGTGAACGGACGGTTGATGGTTGCACTCAAGTACATGTTGCGAACACCAATCTTCTTCAGTTTCTTGGGGTCGAAGTTGTACTTCACCTGTATATACTGGAGGCGGAGGTAGTCGCCGTTCTCCACGTATCGGTCAGATACCAGTGAGTTGTAGCTGCTGTAGCCGTTGGTTCCGGTCAGTGCACGTGGGATGTCGGTGATGTCTCCATTCTTGCGCCAGCGCCATGTTGTAGCATAGCTCTGGTTTACGTTCGTAGTCATGGCTTCGTACTCGGCACGGGCGAGGTTCAGAATCTGGTTACCCATGCGGAAGTTGAACGAAGCGTTCAGTTCAAAGTGTCCATAGTAGAGGTTGATACCGAAACCACCATACAGCTTGGGGTTCGAGTTACCCAGGTAAACTACGTCGTAGCGGTCGATGCTACCGTCGTGGTTTATATCCTCGTAGATGGCATCGCCACCCATGAACTCCTTGCGTGAGCCTTCGCTGTAGCAGTAGTACATGCGCAGGGGCTCGCCCTTGGCATTGGTCAGCTTGTTGCCATAGGCATCGTAGGCGATGGGGCAGGTGTAGTCCTCACCGCGGCGCTCAGCGGCAGCAGCTGTGTTGATGCTGAACTGGCGCTCCCACTTTCCGTTGGCGTTCTGGCGCCAGTGATAACCATCACCGTATGCGGCAGCCTCGTCGGCAGAAGTACTGTTGCGATAACCTATAATATCTTCACCTTTGGGTCCGCCGTAGATGGGCACACTCTCAGCATAACCGTAGTTCTTCCAAGAGGTGTTGTCGTAACCATTGTGGTCGTAGTCGAAGCGATAGACACCATGTGATTTCAGACCATAGATGGAACCCAGTGCATTGTGAACCTGCACACGCTGCTGATGGGCCATGTTGGTGGGATTCCAAGTCTCGGAACCATTCAGGTCTTCCAGAATCAGGGGATCCATCTCCTCTACCTCGTTGAAGTTCTGTGATACATTACCACGCAGTTTCATCGAGAACTTGCCAATCTTGGCAAACTTGGATGTTGATCCGTTCAGCTCCCAACCCTTGTTGCGCATGGTACCACCATTAATCCAGCCCAGCGAACTGAAACCGTTGGCACTGGAGATGCGCTGGTTCTGCATCAGCAGGTCGGTGGTCTTCTTGTTGTAGACTTCAAATTCGAAGGTCAGCAGGTCGTCGAGCAGACCCAGGTTGAAACCGAGGTTCCACTGCTGTGTCTTCTCCCAACGCAGTTCGGTGAGAGAGAGGTTCAGCGGGCGAACTACGGAGTGACCGTTGTAGTATCCGGCAGAGGCGTACTTGTTGTACTGGTTGCCGGCGGCACCGCCTGGGTTACCCGTGATACCCCATGTGGGACGGAATGCCAACATGCTGATAATCTTCTTTGTCTTCTCCATGAACTTTTCGTCGCTGATGTTCCAGCGTGCACCAAAGGAGGGGAAGGTTCCGTATTTGTGTCCGCGGCCGAATGCCGTCTTACCATCGGTACGCAGGCTGGCGTCGAGTGAGTACTTACTCTTATAGGAGTAGTGAATCTGTTCCAGGAAACTGTGTCCGCGTGATTCGTCGTTGCTGGCGCTGGCATCGCTCAGCAGTGCCTCTACTGTCGGGTCGCTGATGCCGTTTGGCACGTTCCAGTGAGCTGTCTTCTGCCGAGAACTGTTGGATGTGTACATTTCGAAGCGTGCCAAACCTGACAGCGAGTGGTCTTGGTTCTTGAAGTGGGAGTAGTAGTGCAACTCGTGACGAGTGGTGAATTCCAGTGACTTATATTCATCGTTGGACACAACGTTACGTTCGTTGCTGGTCAGCTTGGCTGCATTTTCGCCACCCCATATCCAAGGCATCGTTTTCAGTTCGGAAGGGCAGTAGTTGTCGTCGCTGGTGTTCCAGATGTTGAGCTGTACGTCGCCCTTATAGTTCAGCTGGTGGTGGTCGTTGTCCTTACCCCAGAACTTGTAGGTGATGTCGAACTGCGGAGTCAGACTATATTGCTTCCTCTTGTTCCAAGCCAACTCGGCGCGTGCCACGGGGTTGCCGTTTACAAACAGGTCGCGCAACTCGTATGAGGTGTTGCGTCCGTAGTTTGGCTGTCGGCTGGTATTCGATGTGCTGTAGGTGGCAGCCAGAGGCAACATGTTGAAGTAGTTGTCTGTCTCTACCATATAACCGGTCGTCGGGTCGTTACGCCATTCATAGATGCTCATGTTAGGCATGGCCTTATAGGCTCGGTTCAGGACGTCGTTTCCGTAGTTCCTGTTGTTGTCAGTGAAGGTCATGTTCATCGTAGCACGGAACTCGATGCGGTCGCTGACTTTGTAGTCCAATGTCGTGGCTTCTGTGAACTGATTCATCTTCTGACCGATGATGGAACCCGTACTCTTGTTGTAGCCGGCACTGATACGGAATGTTGCCTTCTCACCGCCACCCTGAAGGTTGATCGTGTAACGGTGTTCCTTACCAAACTGCTTCACAGCTTTCAGCCAATCGGTGTTGTGGCTGTAGTGGTTATAGATGTAAGGCATTTCCGTATTGTAGTCCAACTCAGGAATCGACGTTGGTGTCTGAGTGGGATTGAAGTAGGCTTCCTTCATCATCATGGTGTAGCCGTCGCCGTTCAGCATCTTGTAGCCGTCGGGCTGCCAGGTACCGTTGAACTTATAGGCGAAGTTCACCTGTGTAGGACCGCGCTTACCACGGCGCAGCTTAATCTCGATGACACCGTTCGAACCGCGTACACCCCACTTGGCTGCCGAACCAGCATCCTTCAGGACGGTGATGCTTTCGATGTCCTCGGTGTTCACGTTCAGCAGGGTAGAGAACTGTTCCTCGTTGTCCATGTCGGCGAAGTCGATGGTCTGTGCGCCTTCGGGCAGTTCGAAGATGTGGTCGTTCACTACAATCAGGGGCTGGGCGTTACCGTTGATGGTGGTTGTACCACGCAGACGCATGGTAGTACCCGAACCCAGGTTACCGGAGTTGGCCACAATGTCCAGACCGGCAATCTGTCCCTGCAGGGCCTGGTCGACAGACTCGAAGGCCAGACCCTCGAGGTCGTCCATCTTCATGGTTGACACGGCACCGGCATACTCGCGTTGCGGGATGTCGAGGCCCGTGGTGGGAGCTTTCTTCTTAGCTGTAACAACAAACTCCTTCATCTCTTTCACGGCTTCCGCCATGTTCACCTTATAGACGGTCTTGTTGATTTGGAAGGTCTTGTCTTTGTAGCCCATGCCGTGGAAGACGAGTTTGTTCTTTTGGTTCTTCACGGTCATGGTGAAGTTACCGTTTGCATCCGTAATGGCACTGCTGACGATACGGTTGTTGGCATCCATCTCCTTGACCTGGATACCTGGTATGCCTCCGAATTCGTCGGATACGGTACCGCTGATACGGCTTATCTGTGCGCTCAATGGCATGGCAAAGAATGCCACGGCCCAGAGCATTAAAATCTTGATGTACTTATTCATGGCTATCGGGTTTTGATGGCATATCTTTTAACATACTTTCTGGCGTCTGAAGGAGTGGCCCAGTTGCTGTCATAGCGTCCGTCGGCACTCAGCGCGGTGTGGTTCAGCACACCGGGAATCTGGTGAATGACGATGAAGCTCGATCCTTCGATGCGGACACCGTTCATGGTGCTGCTGGGTTTCTTGTTCAGGCTGACATCACGAGCCATAACGTTCTTCTCGCCTTGGACTCTAATCCAGGGACTGAGAGATTTGCCTTCTTTATCGGTGACGCTGTAGTCTCGTACTTCCAGTTCTCCGTTGCCGGGCCGACGGATATCAACCTTGCAGAAGAGCCCCTTCTTGTTGTCGTAGCTGGCTGTCACGTAGTCAACGCCTCCCTCGTATGTGTAGTTGGGGTCTTTGGCTGGGTCGGGGAACCGGCTTTGGTCGGCAAATACACTGTTATCGACGAAGTGATAGCGTACGAAATTGATGAGGTACGTAATCTTCGCAGCCAACAGGGCACTGTCGGCATGAGCAATGGGCAGCAGTTCTGCCACGCGTGCATCGTCCTCGGGTTTGGGTTCGTAGTCGTTAGCCTTCATGGCGTCGCGCAGTGAGTCGAGCTCGTGCATGGTCACCTGCATGGTGGCCAGGTCGTTGCCAATCTCTTCCCATGTGGGCAGACCCTTGCTGATGGCATCCTCCACAGCCTCATTGGTGGGGATGAATGCGGTGTAGTTATAGTTGTTGAAGAACTGCACGCTGTAGTCGGGACCATTGGCATCGACAAAGATGCGGTACTTCTTCAGTTCGTTCTGTACCTGTGTCTTGGTCAGCTTCTGTTCGTCAACCAGACCAGAGGCCTTTACAGCATCCTCGTCCACTTCGGTCAGTTCGAAGAATTTGCTGTAATAGGGGCTGTCGAACTGGTTGTTATTCGTCAGGATGTTGTAGACGCTTCGTGCTGAGGGAATCAGCGGGCTGTCCAGGATGTACGTTGTACCGTTGGCCATGTTCTGCTCTTCCACAACTTCGTTCTTCTGGATGCCCTTGACAGTGGAGTAAACGTTACCGTTCTCTTCGAGGATGGTACCCTCGATGCCGTTCTTCTCGTTCTCCACCTGGAAGGGGCCTTGCACCTTCACGATGTGGCCGTTTTCGCGGTGCACCTTTACGGGCGAGCCGTTCTTGGCCAGATAGTATTCGTCGATGCCACTGTTGATTTCATCGCTGCCGTCTGTGAGCACGATGGTGTGACTCTCCAAGATATCCTTCAGACGGTTGGTGATGTCGTTCTGGTCTTCCAGTTTGTCCATGTTGAAGACCTTACCGATTTCACCCGTTGCAGCATTGTAGGCATACAGGTCGCATGCGATGGGGAAGGTACCACCCTTGTAGTTGAACTTCACGACGCGTGACTTTGTGGTGGTGAAGCTCGTCGGGTCGTAGTAGTACTTCAGCGCCTCGTCGCTCGGCAGCAACAGCACGAAGCGGCTGCGCATGGCGGTCAGGTAGGCGTAGTAGTTCAGACCCATGTAGTCCTTAGCCGTAGTCGAACCGTTGTAGATAGCGAAGTTCATGACCAGATTGGTGTTTGTGGTATAGGCAGGAGCGGCAACTGAGATGTAGTTGGCAGGTCCGTACACCTTATCCATAATGTATATGACACCGTTGTTGGCCAGCAGACAGTGCTGGATGTGGTCCTTGTCCTCGCTGAAGAACAACTGTTCCTGCGATTCCTTGTCGCGCCACTTTGTCATCTTGCTGGGCACATATCCTACGAATGATGTACACATGATGTTGTTCAGCAGCGAACGCAGGATAGACATGGGTATTTGGTCTATCTGCTGGAACAGTTCCTCTTGTGTAGTGGGAGCTTCGTAGGGAATTTCGTTAGACGTACCCTTCTTCAGGTGGTAGGTCTGGATGAGGTTCCATCCGCCGCCGCCCTCGGTGAAGTACTTCCAGAGGGTTTCGTCATTGGGCACCCACATAGCACCCATGTTATACTGCGGGCCGCTTTCCTCGCCGTAGTATCCGCTCCATCCTGGGTCGAAACGCAGGGCGATATCCTTGGCGCGCGAGTCCTCCAGATCCTGTCCGTCGGGATCCTTGGTGAGGGGACGGTGTCCATAGCTGTTATCCGAGAAGTAGCGCTTCGAGAAGATGGAGTCCGTCCACGTGATGCCACGAGCCTTCATGACGTCCTTGTAGGCCTCGGTGACAGTTCTGTTGTAGAATGGTACACTCCAGCGGTCAATCATGTGGCTGAAGATGTTTGTCTCGCCGTTGGTGCGCAGCAGTTCTGCCATGTTGGGCAGGGGACGCAGCACCTTTTCGGTTTTGTTAACGTAACCGTTCTCGGCAACACCGTCCTGCTCCAGCAACAGAGCGTCGTAGATGTGTACGTCCTCGGTGGTACGCTCACGTCCCATGATGATGGCAAAGTCCTCATCGGTGACGTTGTTCTTGGACATGTGCTCGTTGGTGAAGTGAATCATCATCGAGAGCGACGAGTCGGTTACCAGATGGATACCCTTACCACCGTTCTCCGCACGGAAACGCCACCAGTAGTCGCGTTCGCCCTTTGTACCGTCCTTGCGCCAGCTGACGTTGTAGTTGACGGGCAGCGAGTTGCCATCCACATAGGTGATGGTGTCGGTTGCCACCACGTCGGTGTAGCGACGCATGTACTCGCCTCGCAGAACGTTGTTACCCTCGCTGCTGGCCAGGTTTTCCATAACGATGGCGTTGTTCAGCATACTGGTGTGAATCAGCAGCTTCTTCTGGCTGACGCTGAGGTTCTCGTAGCTGGTTGCATTGTGCCAGGGGTCGCTTTCGGGCAAGGTCCCATTCTGTTTGAAGAATGCCTCCCATGCCTCGTCGTCAGCCACAAACACAGTTTTCGAACCTGTCCGTGCGAGCACGTCTTTGAAGGGGCGGGCCGTGTACTCTCCTGTTACGGAGTCCTTAGGTGGGTTGACATCGTCGTCCTTGATCAGTCGCAGGTAGTAGGTGTAGTTCCCTTTGCTCTGCAACGTCTCGTAGATGCTGGAGTTCAGCCATGTCGGCTTTTCGTCGTCCAGCTTGTACTCGTCCTTACACGATGTCATACCGCAGGCTGCCAGCAGGAGAAGCATGAAATATGCCTTCCTACTCATTTTGCTTAAACGGTTTTTCATACATTTAGTAATTTGAGGTTTAGTTTGTTATTAGTTTTTCTTTTTATCGGTAAGTTGGTATGATGCACGTACAGCGATAACGGCCTAAGGATTGACTCCTTTTGCGTCATATCTCGCATATATGCACATTCATTTTACAAATTTAGCGGATATTTTATAAATATTATGAATTTGCCTGTTAAAAGTTTCGTGTTTTAACAATAATTAACGTATGTTTACACCATCAAATGTTAAACCTTTTAGACTTTGCTCTGTTTTGTCTCCTAAAGTACTTCGTTACCCTGCAGTATAAAATAAAAGGAACGCGCGCGCACGCGTTATTAGGTTTGGCCTCAATCGACGTGTCGTTTGAGCTCCAACGATACGACGTTGGAGCCTCGACGACGTATCGACGAGGCTCCAACCATATTAGGACCTAAAGCGGGGTGTTACTGGGACGCCGGTCACAACATTAATAAGACATTTGCCGGCGCATTATTAGGGCATCCGTGTGAGGGCCTATTTAACCCGTACCTTCACACTTTGCCTGCCGTTGCCCACCACGTATATTCCCTTGGGCAGGGGCAGGCCCATAGGCATTCGGAGACCTGCGGCATTGTAGATGCGTACGTTGGCACCTTCGGCAAATATGGCACGTCCGGAAACGCTGACGCTGAAGCCCTGAGAGGGAAGCGTGGGAAGGCAGATGCCGGTGGTGATGATGACGGGCGATTCGTCGCCTGTGCCGTTGGGGTCGTCGCTGACGATGAACCAGCCGACATAGTCGCCGTTGGAGGAAGCACTGTTGGTGGACTTCTCGGTGGTGTTGGTGTCGTCAACCTGACGGCGAATGCTGGCACTATAAACGCCCTCCTCGTCGGAGGCAGTGGAATGCTGTCTGAAGACGCTGGCCTTGCCGTAGTTGTTGGTCTGACTGGCAGCGACGATGACGGGATTGCGGAAGTGGAACGTCTCGCCTGCAGTATTACAGAAGGTAATGTTTTGACGCGCTGTACCGCCTACGCGAGTCTCGTTGTTTCGGCCAACGGTAAGCAGTTTGCCTGCGCCGATGGCAGCCTGACCGGGAGAGGCTGCAAAGTAGTTGACGGCCTGTTCGGAGAACGTGGCGGTTTCTGCTTCCTGACGCTCGAGACGGGCCTTGAAGCCGGTGTTGGTGATGTCGTAAACCTTGACGGTGGCAGGAGCCTGTGAGGTGGAACTGCTGACGGGCTGTGCCACAACAACGGGTGTAACCCCCTCGGCAAAGGGTTCGGGGAAGACAACCTGCACCTCATCGCCCTTGATGTTGCCGGCTGAGGCAGATATGAGTGTCATGTTGTCGCTGAGATGCCATATCATATCTGCAGGCAGCACAAGATAGTCAGCCGATTCGGCATTCTTGAATTCGACGGGTGTGGTCTTGCGCCAAGGGTAGAAGCGGAACGAGAAACTGTCGTCGTTGACAGACAACAGGTGATTGGTGATGCCGTTGGCAATGTTCTTGTTAGATACCATACCGAAGACAACGGCGGGTGTGGCGGTCATCGGTTTCAGGGTCACCTTGGTGCTCTGGGTGTCGGCAATGGTGAGCTGTCCATATTGCAGTTCGCCTACAGCGTTGGCTACGGCAAGGTTGATGCTGACCTCGTTGGTGGTGAACTTCTTGCCTGCGTAGTACTCGATGACGTGGTAGGTGAAGAGTCCGTTGCCGTCGGGCGTGTGGGTGAAGGTGTAACTGATGTCGCTCTTGCTGGACTTGTCCTTTGGCTCTACGTTGCCGATACGTGTCCAACGTGTGGCTCCTGGCAACTTGCATTCTATGACGATGCTGTCGAGCATGTCGCCGTTGGGGTCGGTCCAGGAGAGCTTGTAGGAACCTGTGCTCTCAGTGTAGGCACCCTTGACAGCAGATGGAGCCTTGTAAACGACACGGGGGATGTACTCGTTGTTTTTGTTGTAGCCGAGTCCCGTCTTCATTTCGGCATAGTATTTGCCCAGTTCCGTCAAGCCGTTCTGATAGATTTTAGCCTTGGATTCGCTGTTCCAGTAGGCATATCGCTCGACGCGTGGGTTGTTGTTGAGGATGTCGAGCAGTTTTTTCGTTTCGCTGAGAATCTGTGCATCGGTGACGCCGTTGCCAAAGGCACCGTTGTGATTCCACGAGGCACCCCAAATCCATTCTGAAATCCAGATGGGACGACCGTTGCCGTAGTTGTCGCTATACCAGGTGAGGCTGTTGAACGTGCCGGAGGCCCAGTAGCAGTGGAGGTCGAGGATGTCGCAACGCCATCCACGGGCATCGATGCTGTCGATGAAGGCCTTGAGGTGGTTCATGCTGCCGTCGTGCGACGATTCGGAACAGAGGCGCATGCCTGTACGCATGAGGTTCTCCCAGTTGCCGAGCACGGTGGCAACATCCTGTGGGTGGTCGTCGGCAGAGTTGCCCGGCTCGTTGTTGGTCTTCATGTGGCACGAACCCGACACAGAACCGCAGGTGGAGGGCGATGGCCAGTCCTCGTAGATGTGGTTGGGCACCCACTCGACGTCGGGTAGCAGGGATTCGTTGCCCTGTGCCCAGTCGTAGCACCATGAGGTGTTGAGGGCCGCGTTGGCAGTTTTGTCACCACTGCTGGCCAAACCCTTCTTCTGTGCATTGTACCACTGGAAGATGCGGTAGGAGGAAATCTTGCCATCGAGGACGTTGGGCAGGCTGCTCATTTCGAGGTCTTCCTTATCGGCGATGAAGCAACGGCTGTAACCCCAGCCCGACTTACCCACAGCAAAGGTTACCATGTAGCCGCGCTTGAGCTTGAAGGAGCGGATGCGGTTGTTCCAGGCGCTGGTGACGTTATTCATGAAGCCACCCGTGTGTCCGAGGCTGAAGGTGTTGTTCTGAGAACCTTCGAATTTGGGCTCAATAAAGACGGTGAGCGGTTTGAAGTTGCTGGCATAGGGAAAGACGATGGCACCCTGGGCGTACATCTTCACCTGACAGGTGCTGCCGTTCTTGGCAGCCCTGCCGTTGATGTAGACGTTCTTAAGGTACGACTTGATGACCACGCTGGGCTTTATGTTCTGGAAGATGAGCACGGCGTGTTCGGTGTTCACAATGTCCACGCTACCGGCTGTGGTGAAGGGCTCGGTGCCGGTGATGACGAAATCTACGTCATCGGTCAGCGTGATGCCCTCGGTCACCTGCGTGACATTGGTGACAGTGTTGCCAGCCCATGCCTGGCTAATGCACAATGCGCATTGCACAATGCATATTTGAATGAATAATAAAATGCGTTTCATAATCCGTGTTATCATTTAACATTATGCAGCCTAATGCATTATTTCAGGAACTTCTGAATTTTTTTGGCACAGCTCTTGTAAGCACTGGCCTTGACGGGGCCGTTGAGCACCTTCTGTGCTTCGTCGAGGATGGCCTTGCGTCCGTCGAGCTGGGCGAGAGTGAGTGTCGGAACAGGACGTGTGCTGAGCTCCGTCTTGGCTGACAACAGTTCGTCCCAGGCCGTCAGCAGGTCGTACTCCTGCTTGGTGATGGCAATGACGGTACCGTGACGGGGCGTGAACATACCGCTGGTTTTGGTGTCCTGCACCTGCTTGAAGGTGCGCAGGTCGGTGGACTTGCAGAATTGATAGTGATAGCTTGTGTAGCAGTCGTACATCAAGACCCATGTGCCGTCGAACAGGCGGAATACGCCCGAACCCTCTACGGCCTTGTTGGTGTCCTGGCACATGCCCGGCTGGAGTTCCCACTTCGAATTGTCGTGGAGGTCGGGAGTGATGAACTGCTTGATGCCCTTCTGGCGCTGACCCTCGGTCTTGAAGAAGATGTGGTAGAGGCCATCGTCGTCGCGAACGATGTCGGTGTCGATGCTGGCATCTTTGACATCGAAGAGAACCTTAGGCTCGCCCTCAAAGTCGCTGAAGTCGCTGTTGGCATAGGCGTAGTAAACGCGGTCGTAGGGGCAAGAACCGTCGTCGGTGAGGATGGAGAAATAGACCATGTACTTGCCGACGGATTCGTCGAAGATGGTCTGCGGAGCCCATACGCGGGTCACGTGCTCGAACATGGTTCCCTTGAAGCGCTCAGGGAAGTGAATGGTGTGGTGCTGCCATTTGATGAGGTCGCGGCTGCGCATGAGCACCATACCACGGTTCGACGACCATCCGAGACTCGACTTCATGTCGGTGATGACCTGGTAGAACCATCCGTCCTCGCCACGCAGGATGTGTGGGTCGCGGACACATTTGGTGAGGGCAATAGAGTCGCTGCCGATGACGGGGTGACCTTGATTCAGTGGGGTATAGTTCCAACCGTCGTGGCTGAGGGCATAGCAGATTTGTTCGTTCTCGGGGGCGTTGCCCGTGAAGTAGGTGAAGAGGTAAGCCACGTAGTTGGGCTTTGCCAGTGCAGAAACTACGGAGAAGGCTCCGAATACGGCCACGCAGGCCAGTCGCTTGATGTTTGTTTTCATGTTTTTATGAGTTTTAGTTGGTTATTATTCGCTTTCTGTTTGCTCGGGTGTCTCTGGATTGTCCACTCCCTCAAGGTTTTCTATATTATCTGGAGATTCCAAAGATGTGCTGTCGCCCTCTTCGCTGGGTGGTGGGTAGTAGGCACCGACACACGACCAGCATTGTGGGTCGATTTCCTCCTTCGGGGCATCGAACTTGCGATAGTAGCGCGAGAAGGCAGGATCTTTCAGCAGCGACTGGACGAACCATCCGAAGATGGGGAGGGCGGTGCGACTGCCTTGCCCGAGCTGGCCCGTACGGAAGTGTATGCTGCGGTATTCGCCACCGACCCAGGCTCCGGCTACGAGTCCAGGTGTAACGCCTACGAACCACGCATCTGAGTGGTTGTTGCTGGTGCCAGTTTTGCCGCCGAACTCCGTTTTGTCGAGCACGGGATGAATGTATTGCCACAAGGCTGCCGTTGTACCTCCGGGTTCAGTGAGGCCGGCGCGGAGCATCTGCTGCATCAGGTAGGCCGAACGATAGGGGATAGCCTGCTGGGTTGATAGTTTTGGCTCGTATATGACTTTGCCGTTACGGTCCTCGATACGGGTGACGAGGTTAGGCATGTTGTAGATGCCGTCATCGATGACGGTGCAATAGGCGTTGACCAGTTCCAGCAGGTTGACATCCTCAGAACCCAAACTGAGGGCCGGCACTGCCTTCAGGGGCGACTGGATGCCCATGGCATGAGCCGTGCGCACAATGTTCGGTATGCCGCACTCGTAGCCCAGCTTGACGGCAATGCTGTTGATACTTTGTGCGAAGGCTGCCTTCAGTGGCATGTTGGCATGAGTGAAGTAGCCGTTGGCATTGTGCGGTGCCCACTGTTTCACCTCACCTTTGACGGTATCGGGGTAGGATGCCCATTCGTCCATGCGGCGGTCGCAGGGAGTGAGTCCCTGGTTCATGGCTTCGGTATAGACGAAGAGCTTGAACGTGGAGCCTGGTTGGCGCATGGCTGTCACCTTGTCGTACTCCCACGAGTTGTAATCGACGTCACCCACCCAGGCCTTTACCTGACGGGTGTCGGGTTCTATGACCACGAATCCGCAGTGCATGAAGCTGACCATGTAGCGGATAGAGTCCATCGTGCTCATTTCGCGTTCCTCGGGCCCGTCGTAGGTGAAGACCTCTACGGTGTGTGGTTGGTTGAGGTAGTGGGTGATGGAGTCCGTATTGCCCTGGAACTTGTCGTTGAGGTATTTGTATTCACTCGTGCGTTCTGCAATATCCTCGATGAAGTTGGGAATCTCCTGCCCATAGGCATCGCGCCAGGGTGGGGTGTTGCCCCAGTGGTCGCGGAATCGCTGCTGTATGGTGCGCATCTGTTTCAGAGCCGCAGCCTCGGCATAGTGCTGGATGCGTGTGTCGAGGGTGGTATATATCTTCAATCCGGCAACGTCAAGGTCGAGAGGGTGTTCGGCATCGTAGCCTCGTACCAGTTTCTCTTTGCAAAGCATGGCTACGTAGTCGCGCAAGGCATCGCGGAAGTAGGGAACCGATCCGATGTTACTGGGAGCGCTGGAACGTTCGGCTGTAATCATGGGCAGGGCTTGCAGGCTGTCGAGCTGCGACTTCGTAGCGGGCAGGCCGTTGATAATCATCTGTCCGTTGTTGAACAGGTTGGCCAGCACCACGTTTCGGCGCTCTGTGCTGTTGTGCGGGTTGCGCTTGGGATTGTAGGTACTGGTGGCTTTCAGCAGTCCCACGAGGGTGGCAGCCTGTTCGTAGGTCAGGTTTTCGGGAGTGGTGCCAAAGTAGGTTTCGCATGCCGTCTTGATGCCGTAGGCATTGTTGCCAAAATCGACGGTGTTGAAGTACATCGTCAGGATGTCCTCCTTGGAGAATATCATTTCTAGCTTGGTGGCCACGATCCACTCCTTGGCCTTGATGGTGAGCATGCGGGTAGGTCCCCATTTGCCTAAGAGACCAGTGGAGTATTCCTTTTTAGTACGTACGCGGAAGAGGTTCTTGGCCAGTTGCTGGGTGATGGTGCTTGCTCCGCGTGCATGTCCGCCGAACATATCTTTGACGGCGGCAAAGAGCCCCTGGATGTCGATACCGTGATGGTAGTAGAAGCGCTCGTCCTCGGTGGAGATGAGCGTGCGCACCAGTTTGGGGCTAATCTCCTGATAGGTGACAGGCGTGCGGTTCTCGTTGTAGTATTTGCCGATGACTACACTGTCGGCACTCAGGATGATGCTGGCTTCGCTGGTGATGGGGTGTTTGATGTCGCTGAAGCCAGGGGAACGTCCGAAAAGCCAAAGGAAGTTGATGTCAACGGCTCCCAGCAGCAGGAACAGTAACAACAGGAACGTTACAAACCATACCAGCAGGCGTTTCCACCACGGTCCGCTGTAGGTTTCGTGTATGGTGTGTTTAATTTTTTGCCAAAGTTGTTTCATGGAGTTCATGATTTAGGTATTCTTGTATGGCTTCGTGTTCATCGGGATGGAACCAACGGATGCTTTCATCGCGACGGAACCAAGTCAGTTGTTTCTTAGCATAGACGCGTGTGTTCTTCTTTATGCGTTCTACGGCCATCGGCAGTGGCCATTCGCCATCGAGTACGTGAAACAGTTCCTTGTATCCGACCGTGTTCAAGGCATTGCAATGGCGGTACGCAGAGAAACGACGGACTTCGTCCAGCATTCCCTCTGCCATCATTTGGTCGACACGTTGGTTGATGCGTTGGAACAGTTCCTCGCGAGGACGGTCGAGGCCAATCTTGATGATGCGGAAGGGACGAGGCTTGTGCTTGCGAACACGGAACGAGGTGTAGGTTTGCCCGCTCATGTGGCACACTTCCAAGGCATGCACCACACGGCGCGTATTCTGATGATCGACGATGGCGTAGTATTCAGGGTCGAGTTGTGAAAGTTCGTGTACGAGACTTTCCAATCCCTCGTCGGCGAGCCGTTGTTTAATGTGGGTTCGAACCTCGTCGCTTATGGTTGGAATATCGTCGATTCCCTGACAGACGGCATCGATATACATCATGCTGCCGCCCGACAAGAGCAGGTTGTCGTGATGTTGGAAAAGTTCTTCCGTCAGTTTCAGTACGTCGGTTTCGTATTGGGCAGCGCTGTAGTAGGCATCGATGGGGAGTGTGGAAACAAAAAAATGCTGCACTCGCTGCTGTTGTTCAGCAGTGGGTGCGGCTGTGCCTATGACAAGACCCGAGAAGAGCTGGCGGCTGTCGCAGTTGATAATCGGGCAGCCCAGCATCTCTGCGAGAGAGAGGCTAAGTTCTGTTTTACCAACGGCGGTAGGTCCGAGCAATACGACAAGGGTCTTCATTATGATTTTCTGACTTTATATTTATTCAAGTATGTCAAACCCTTCCATATCGAGGTCTTCTTCCTCGAAACCGTCTTCACCGTAGAACTCTTCTGCAAGTTCCTCGCTGATGGCAGCGGCAGGTGCGGGAGAAGTGTCTTCCTCGATGAGGAACTGGCTGGGTGACTTCCCGTGTTTGCGGGTGAGCTGACCACCGTTGCGAGTACGCTCGCCGAAGGATGTTTCCGTCAGTTCGATGAGGAACATGCGACGGTTTTCAGGGTCGAAGCGGTAGGCCAGGCGTTGGCCTTCGTCCTCGAGGAAGTCGCCCAAGTTGGTGTCCTCCATAAGGTAGACATCCTCGTCGATGTTCACGTTGTCTTCGTCGCCCAGCAGGATGCGCTGGATAGGTTTCCATTTCTCGTCGCAGACAAAGAAACGCTGACCTTCGGTCTCTTCGTAGCCGCAATGCTGGAGGATGAGGCGGTGGAGGTCGGCAAACGTGTCGTCTGCGTCAATCTTGAACTCGAGGGCAAAGTCCTCGACTTCTGTGCTTATCAGTGTTAGGCGTAAGGTCATATCTATTACGATTTAATGATTTAATCACTTAGTGAATGAATCCGCGTTGTTCGGTACATTTCAGGAAGTCGAGGATATATTCCACTTCGGGTGTTTGCCCAATCTCAGTTTTCACACGCTCCACCTTATCGTTCAGCAGGCCTTCGCCCATGAGAATCTGAAAGGCCCGATGCAGTTGGTCGATGGTTTCGCGAGAGAATCCGCGACGGCGAAGACCTACGAGGTTAAGGCCGCAGTATGTGGCAGGTTCGCGAGCCGTCATGGTGTAGGGGAGAATGTTCATGTTTATCTTCGAACCGCCACCCACCATTGTGTAGCCGCCGATACGGCAGAACTGATGGACCAGCACGTGGGCACTGAGGATGGCCTTGTCGTCGATGATGACTTCTCCTGCCAGTTTTGTGCCGTTGCCGATGATGCAGTCGTTGCCGATGATGACGTCGTGGGCAACGTGCATTCCCTCCATGAAGAGATTGTTGCTGCCGACCACAGTGCGGCCTTTGGCCTTCGTGCCTCTGTTGATGGTCACGTTTTCTCGGATCTTGTTGTTGTCGCCAATTTCGGCGGTGCTTTCTTCGCCTACGAATTTCAGGTCTTGAGGGATAGCGCTGATGACTGCGCCTGGGAAGAATATGTTGCCGTTGCCGATGCGTGCACCATAGAGTACGGTGACGCTGTTCATCAGGGTGTTGTTGTCGCCGATGACCACGTTCCTGTCGATGTAGCAGAACGGGCCTATCTCACAGTTTTCGCCAATCTTGGCTTCTGGGTGAATGTATGCTAAAGGACTGATCATTAAATTAAAAGATAAAAATTAAAAGATAAAAATTAAAAGATAAAAATTAAAAGATAAAAATTGTATGTTCTGCTTTGGGTGGACTTCACGTATCAATTTTTCACTTTTCACTTATTCTTAATCACCTGTGCCATGAAGGTGGCTTCGCACACACAGTTTTCTCCCACGAAGGCGTATGCCTGCATGGTACAGATGCTGTGGGAAAGTGGAGTCAGGAGTTCGCACTTCAGGATGAGTGTGTCGCCTGGCACAACCTTCTGGCGGAATCGGGCATTATCGATACGGAGGAAGTAGGTGCTGTAGTGTTCGGGTTCATCCAGCAGGTTCAGGATATATACCCCGCCGGCTTGTGCCATAGCTTCGAGTTGCAGCACACCGGGCATGACGGGTTCGTCGGGGAAGTGTCCTTGGAAGAAGGGTTCGTTGGAAGTAATGTTCTTGATACAGACCACACTCTTCTGGTCGAGCTGGATGACCTTGTCAACCAACTGCATGGGATAGCGGTGGGGCAGGAGTTCGCGGATGCGCTTGTTGTCCATGATGGCCGGTTTGTTGGGGTCGTAAACGGGGGCTTGTACCTCGAACTTGCGAATCTCCTTGCGCATGAGTCGTGCAAACTTGTTGTTCACCGTGTGCCCGGGGCGTGTAGCAATGATGCGCCCTTTGAGTGGACGGCCGATCATGGCCATATCACCGATGATGTCAAGCAACTTGTGGCGTGCGGGTTCGTTTTCCCACACCAGCGGCTTGTGTTGGATGTAGCCGAGAACGTTGGCATCGTGGTGTTCGGCTCCCGTTTTGTCGCAGAGCTGGTCGAGTGCCTCTTGTGTGGTCTTGCGTTCGTAGATGACGATGGCATTGTCGAGGTCGCCGCCTTTTACCAGTCCTGCGGTCAGCAGGGGCTCTATTTCACGTACGAAGACAAAGGTGCGTGCAGCTGCAACCTCCGTTTCGAAGTCCTCCATGTTGTCGAGTGTGGCAAACTGGCTGCCAATGAAACGCGACTGGAAGTCAATCATGACCGTGAGGGAGAAGTCCTCGTCGGGCAGCAACGTGATGCTCGAGCCGGTCTTCTCGTCCTTGATTTCTATCTTGCGTGTGATGGTGTAATAGTTCTTGGGTGCATCCTGCTCCTTCAGTCCTACGCGGCGTATGTTTTCGACATACATCTTAGCGCTTCCGTCGAGGATAGGGAACTCAGGGCCGTCGACCTGTACGAGGACATTGTCCACACCCAGAGCATAGAAGGCTGCCATTCCGTGTTCGATGGTGCTCACGCGCACGTCCTTCTTACCTAATACGGTTCCTCGTGTGGTTTCCACAACGTTCTCGGCTACGGCGTCCAGGATGGGTTGCCCGGGCAGGTCCATGCGCTGTATCTTATATCCATGATTCTCAGGAGCGGGATTGAACGTGACGGTCAGGTTCAACCCCGTATGTAAGCCTTTCCCGCTTAGGGAAAAACTCTCGTTCAGTGTGTGTTGTTTGTCGTTCATCTTCTCAATTCATAATTCATAATTCATAATTCGTAATTGGACTGTGCCTTCACCCTTTATCCTTCATCCTTCGCAAGGCCACAGGCTGCGCGTAGTTCATCCAATTCCCTTTGCATCTGGTTAATTTGCTTGTAAACCTCGGGCAGTTTCTTGAACACCACGCTGGAGCGCCAGAAGTTGTTGTAGTCAATTGCGGGATAACCCATGATGGCTCCCTCCTTCTTGATGCTGTTGATGATGCCCGACTGGGCGCCCACTTGTACGCGGTCGGCCAGATAGCAATGTCCGGCTACGCCGACTTGTCCGCCCAGCATACACCACTTGCCCACCTTGGTGCTGCCTGCAAGTCCCACTTGGGCGCTCATGACGGTGTTTTCGTCGATTTCCACGTTGTGGGCTATCTGCACCAGGTTGTCCACCTTCACGCCTCGTCCCACGCGTGTCGAACCCATCGTAGAGCGGTCGACGCAGGTGTTGGCACCTATTTCCACGTTGTCCTCGATGGTGACAATGCCTATCTGGGGTATCTTCTCGTAGCCCTCCTCTGTAGGCGCAAAGCCGAAGCCGTCGGCTCCAATGACACATCCGGCGTGCAGAATGCAGTTGTTGCCCACACGGCAGTCGTGATAGATGACGGCATTCGAGTAGATTTCCGTGTTGTTGCCGACTTTGGCGTTCTTACCAATCGTAACGTGCGGGTGGAGCACACATTCGTTGCCTATCTCAACACCTTCTGCAATAGCCACGAACGGGCCGATGTAGCAGTCCTTGCCAATCTTTGCCGAAGGGTCGATGAATGCCAGCGAACTGATGCCTTTGCGGCGCGGTTTCATGCCCTCGTATATCTGTAAGAGTTTACCAACAGCCTCGCGGGCGTCGTCCACCTTGATGAGTGTGGCTTTCACCTCCTCGCGTGGTTCAAACGAGCGGTTCACCAGCACCACGCTGGAGCCTGTTGTGTAGAGATAGTGCTCATATTTATCGTTGGCCAGGAAGGAAATGCATCCAGGGGTGCCTTCTTCTATCTTGGCAAAATTGTTTACTTTGGCCTGTGGGTCGCCCACAACGGTGCCGCCGATGAGGCCGGCTATCATTTCAGCTGTGAATTCCATCTTATGCTTAATTCAAAATTGTTTAATTCAAAATTCAAAATTGCAGGGCAATTTGCAGTTGCTGTTCCATTTTTTGTTGCACCTTATGTGCTTCTTCACCTGCTCGCAGGGCAAAGTCCTCGCCGTCGGAGGCATAGATGATGGCTCGGCTGGAGTTGACGATGAGGCCACATTCCCGGGTCATTCCATAGCGGCAAACTTCCTCCAGGCTTCCGCCCTGTGCGCCTATGCCAGGCACCAGCAGGAAGTGGTTGGGGACAATCCTGCGGATGTCTTCGAAGGCTTGTCCTTGTGTGGCTCCGACGACGTACATCATCTGGTTCTCGTCTGCCCACTCCTGGCTCTTGCGGAGCACTTTCTCGAACAGCCGTTCGCCTTCCTTGTCTTCTGTCAACTGGAAGTCGGAAGAACCTTTGTTGCTGGTCAGGGCAAGCAGGACGACCCATTTCCCTTCGTATCCCAAGAAGGGTGTCACACTGTCCTCGCCCATGTAGGGC
>CACZRZ010000141.1 GCA_902783655.1 uncultured Bacteroidales bacterium | reverse complement strand
GTGGCAGACATCGTACAAATCTTATCAAATCCAATAAATAACGGTTCAAAGATTTTGAATGATTTATAAAGATTTGAAGTATTTCTTCTGCAAGCGAAGCGAGTAGAACTCTCTCGTTCAGCTGGATTACAACCATCGGAGGGTGGGCAAAGCGGTAAAATCCGCCCAAGTGGGGTTAAAAATCTGCAAGTGTTTTGTCAATGTTTCTGCCGTTCTCTTTCTCGTTCTCTTTCTCATGCCCTGATTTTGCATCAAATTTCCTCGTTTTTTCGTACCTTTGTCCTCGTAATCCAGTCGCGACGGATGCACCTAATGTTTAACTCGAAAAAAAGTATAAAACTATGATTGGAAAAATTGTGAGACTCGGAAACGTAAAGACAAAGAACGGTCGCCTGGGCACGTTCGTTGACCACGTCTTCCTCTCTCGCGACTCGGCTCGCTGCTCGTTCGGTTCGGAAAACTGCAAATATATTTGCTTTTTCACTCAGTTTGCACTATCTTTGTCCCTCGAAATGTGTATAAAATGAAACTAATATGAAGAGACAAATCCTATCCCTGGCACTGATGGTGTGCCTCGGTCTGTCGGCACAGCAGTTGCCGTACCAGAATCCCAACCTCTCGGCACGAGAACGTGCTGCCGACCTGTGCAAACGACTGACGCTGGAGGAGAAGGCCCAACTGATGATGGACGAGTCGCCAGCCATTCCGCGACTGGGCATCAAGAAGTTCTTCTGGTGGAGCGAGGCCCTGCACGGTGCTGCCAACCAGATTAATGTGACCGTCTTCCCGGAGCCGGTGGCTATGGCTTCGTCGTTCAATCCCGACCTCCTGTATCAGGTCTTCGACATCGCCAGCACCGAACAGCGTGCCCAGTACCACAACCGCATGGGCAAGGGCGGAGAGGACGAGAAGTTCCACAGCCTGAGCGTGTGGACGCCGAACGTGAACATCTTCCGCGACCCACGCTGGGGACGCGGACAGGAGACCTACGGCGAGGATCCCTATCTGACCAGTGTCATGGGGACACAGGTGGTGCGCGGACTGCAGGGACCAGAGTCGGCGAAGTATCGCAAGCTGTGGGCGTGGGCCAAGCACTATGCCGTTCACAGCGGACCGGAATATACGCGACATACCGCCAACCTGAACGATGTGTCGCTGCGCGACTTGCAGGAGACCTACCTACCTGCCTTCAAGACCCTGGTGCAGGATGCCAAGGTCAGGGAGGTGATGTGTGCCTATCAGCGCCTCGACGATGAGCCTTGCTGTGGCAACAGCCGACTGTTGCAGCAAATCCTGCGCGACGAATGGGGCTTCCAGTATCTGGCGGTGAGCGACTGCGGTGCCGTGAGCGACTTCTGGGAGAACCACAAGACCTCGAGCGACGCCCCGCATGCTGCTGCTGTGGGCACGCGGGCAGGTACGGATGTGGAATGTGGATTCAACTATGTTTACAAGAGCATACCCGAGGCCGTGAGGCGCGGACTGATGACGGAGGCCGAGGTGGACAAGCATGTCCTGCGACTGCTGGAGGGACGCTTCGACCTGGGCGAGATGGACGACCCGTCGCTGGTGGAGTGGGCGAAGATTCCGTATTCGGCGATGTCGTCGAAGGAGAGTGCGCAGAAATCCCTGGAGATGGCGCGGCAGAGCATCGTGCTGCTGCAGAACAAGAACAATGTGCTGCCGCTGAAGGCTGGCAAGGAGCGCATTGCCGTCATTGGCCCCAATGCCGACAACCAGCCCATGATGTGGGGCAACTACAATGGTACGCCCAATCACACCATCAGCATCCTGGACGGAATTTGTGATAAATTAAGAATCAAGAAGGATAAATTAAGAATGGACGGAAAGGGGGGTAAATTGCTTTACTTGCCCGGCTGCGACTTTGTGGACGACAAGGTGAAGGAGGAACTGTTGTCCAGCGCCTGTCAGATGGCTGGCCGAAAGGGTTTGCGCGGCACGTTCTGGAACAATACGGAGATGGAGGGCACGCCTGTGACCACACAGTTCTACACCAGTCCGGTGGCTGTGACGACAGCCGGCATGCACAACTTCGCACCTGGTGTCAACCTTGCCGACTTCTCTGCCCGCTACGATACGCAGTTCACGCCCCGCGAGGCTGGCGAATACATTGTAAGTGTGGAGGGAACGGGCCACTACGAAGTGTACGTCGATGGCGAGCGCAAGCAGCAGTCGCACAGTTGGCGCTGTACGCCTACGCGCACCGTCATCAAGGCCGAGGCTGGCAAGACGTATAACATAGAGGTGCGTTACCAGTATGTGAAGACGTGGGGCAGCGACATCAAGATAAACGTGGCCAAGGAGATGCCCATCGACTACCAGAAGATTGTCGCCCAGCTGCGTGGCATAGAGACGGTGCTCTTCGTGGGTGGCATTTCGCCGGCACTGGAGGGTGAGGAAATGCCCGTCAACATCGAGGGCTTCCGCGGCGGCGACCGTACGAACATAGAACTGCCCACCGTCCAGCGCAACTTCCTGCGTGCCCTGAAGGAGGCCGGCAAGCGCGTGGTCCTGGTCAACTGTTCGGGATCGGCCATCGCCCTGCAGCCTGAGACGGAGAGCTGCGATGCCATCCTGCAGGTGTGGTATGCCGGTCAGGAGGGTGGAACGGCCATTGCCGACGTGATCTTCGGCGACTGCAACCCCAGCGGCAAACTGCCGGTGACGTTCTACAAATCGACTGACCAACTGCCCGACTACGAGGACTATTCGATGAAGGGCCGCACCTACCGCTACTTCTCCGATGCCCTCTTCCCCTTCGGCTATGGCCTGAGCTACACCAACTTCGAGATAGGGGAGGCGAAGGTGGATGATTCAAAATTCAAGATTCAAGATTCAAAGTCTGTCATCAGGCTTACGGTGCCTGTGAGCAACAAGGGGCAGCGCGACGGTACGGAGATTGTGCAGGTGTACATCCGCGACCTGCAGGACACCGACGGGCCCCTGCGCTCGCTGCGTGCCTTTAAGCGGGTGGATGTCAAGGCCGGACAGACGGTGGAGGCCGTGCTGAACCTCACGCCCAGCAGCTTCGAACTCTTCGATGTGAAGACCAATACGATGCATGCCCATCCGGGACGCTACCAGATTCTGTATGGCAACAGTTCGCGCCTGGAGGATCTGAAGAGCAGGGAAGTGGAGATAAAGTAAAAGATAAAAATTAAAAGATAAAAGATAAAAATTAAAAGATAAAAGATAAAAGATAAAAATTAAAAATTAAAAAGTAAAAATTAAAGATTAAAATGATAAATTAAAAGATTAAAGATTAAAGTATCGCAAGTAATTTAATAGTCGCCTTCGGCGAGTAATCGAGTTCTACTCGCTTCGCTCGTCGAAGAAATACTTCAAATCAAAACAAATCGAACAAATATTTATAGCGTTATTTATTGAATTTGATAAGATTTGTACGATTTCTGCCACGAAGTGGCACTCTAAATGAAACACGTAAGTACTCGCGAAACTTGAATTAAAGATTTATTTACTAACTTTATAACCTACCTGTAGAAAACTAATTTTTAAACGGTTAAATATATGAAGCGATTTATGACAGTTGCTGCCCTCGCGATGGCAGCATCAGTGGGCCTGCAAGCTCAGAAGCCGATGTCGGCTCCCAAGGGTGGCAAGGCCATCAGTGATGAACTTATTGGTATCTTCTTCGAGGACATTTCGTCGAGTGCCGACGGTGGTCTCTGTGCCGAACTGCTGCAGAATGGCTCGTTCGAGTTCAATCCCGCGGAGCGAGACGGCTGGGGACCGGGCACGGCTTGGCGCTTCCAGCGTCCCGGCCATTCGCTGGGCTACATGGAGCCGCGTATGGACAATCCGCTGCATCCCAACAATCCCACTTACATGCGTATCCACATAGAACGCGTGAAGGAGTTCTACGACTACAAGGGATGGAAGGGCGTGGGCCTCGAGAACGGTGGTTTCGACGGCATCCTGCTGAAGGCTGGACAGAAGTACACGTTCTCGGCCTTCCTGCGCAATGTGAAGGGCGCTGCCAAGCAGGTGCGCGTGGCGCTGGTGGAGCCGCAGGGCTGGGGCAAAGACCCCAAGTTGCTGGCCGAGGCTACGGTGTCGGCAGCCTCTTCCAGTTGGCAGAAGGCCGTGGCTGAGCTCACACCTTCGGCAGACTGCAAGAATGCTGTCCTGCAGATTCTGGTGCTGAACACCGGTGCGATGGACATCGACGACATCTCGCTGATGCCCGAGGACACGTATAAGGGACACGGGCTGCGCAAGGACCTCGTGCAGGCCCTCGCCGACCTGAAGCCCCGCTTCATGCGCTTCCCTGGCGGATGCGTGGTGCATGGGGGCGGCGACGGATTCTGGAACACCTATCGCTGGAAGACCACCATCGGTCCGCGCCACGAACGCCGTTCGCTGAAGAACACTTGGGGCTACCACCAGTCGATGGGCCTCGGATACTATGAGTACTTCCAGTTGTGCGAAGACCTCGGCATGGCTCCCCTGCCCATCCTGCCTTGCGGCGTTTCGTGCCAGGGCACCAACGGCGGCTGGAACATGTGGCCCACACAGGCTCAGGACGTATGCCCCATGTCGGAGATGGACGAGTGGACACAGGATGCCCTGGACCTCATCGAATGGGCCAATGGCGACGTCAACACCACCTGGGGCCGCAAGCGTGCCGAGCAGGGACATCCCAAACCCTTCGGTCTGAAGTATCTGGGCATCGGCAACGAGGAGAAGATTACACCCGAGTTTGCCGAACGATTCAAGTATATGTATGAGCGCATCACGAAGGCTCATCCCGAGATTGTCATCGTAGGTACGGCAGGCCCGGGTTCGCACCCCGAGAATCCCGACTTTGAGAACGGATGGAAACTGGCAGAGGAACTGGGTATGCCCATCCTCGACGAGCACTACTACGAGCAGAACAAGTATTTCCTGTCGAGCCGTCAGTACGACAAATATCCCCGCGACCGCAAGACGAAGGTCTATCTGGGCGAGTATGCCTCAAAGGACAAGAAACTCATCGACGCACTGGCCGAGGGCCTGTATCTGCTGCATGTTGAGCGCAACGGCGACGTTGTGTGCATGACCAGCTATGCCCCCCTCTTTGCCCGCAAGAACGCAACGAACTGGAACCCCGACCTCATCTACTTCGACAACGAACGTCCCTTCCTCACCTGCAGCTACTACATCCAGCAGATGTTCGGCCAGTCGGCAGGTCAGTATTTCTATGGCGACTGCGTCCGCTTCGATGGCGACAAGGCTGGCGACGTGCAGCCCCTTGCCGACGTCCACTATGGTCAGAGTGTGGTGCTGAACGTGAAGACGCGCCGCCTCTACGTCAAACTCTGCAATGCTACTGCCGAGACCAAGAAGGCTAATCTCAACCTCAGCCGCTTCGGTCGCATGAAGTCTGCCACGAAGACCGTGCTCCAGGGACAACCCGACGACGAGAACAACTTCGACCAGCAGCCCATCGCTCCGGTCAAGACTTCGGTGAAGATGCAGAGTCGCATGGACATGGAACTGGCTCCGTACAGCTTCACGATGCTGGAGGTGCAGTTGTGATGGCCGCATAGATTACGTAACGAAAAGGGGGCTGTGTCGGAGTGAAACGACACAGCCCCTTTTATTTGACCACGGATTTCGCGGATTGCTTTTACTTGACCACAACGCGGCGCCCACGGATGATGTAGATGCCCTTGGGGAGTGAGGAAGTGGAGGAGTGGGGGAGTGAGGAAGTGATGCGGCGGCCACTGAGGTCGTAGATGGCATAGTCGATGTCTTTCGTCCTCATCTCTTCGTTCTCCATTTCTTCGATGCCTGTGGGCAAGGTGTTGTTGTTTGGCTTGCCATAGACATTGGTCTGGTAGAGTTTGACACGGTAGGGCCACTGTTCGGCTGTGCTCTCGTTGCTGTCCCAACTGAGCCAGTCGCGAGTCCAGTAGCTGGTGGGTGCGCCGCTGACGACGAGCCACACATACTGGCACTGGGCAGGACATTCGAAGGCAAGAGTGCCCTCGGGATTGGCATAGTTGGCGCGCCCGATGTCGCTATAGATGCGGGTTCCGTCCTTCTTCAGCGCCACGAAACCATAGCGCCAGCCGGCCCTGTTCTTTTGGTAGGTGGTATAGCCATCGCGGCCTGCCTCGCCCACAAATTCCACGTAGAGGGTCTTGGCTGTGGAGGGGGCATTGAGCCGGATGGCATTGTTGCCCCAGTTCTCGATGCAGTTGGAGGCCTTGGGACTCCAGAACCCGTCCGTTTCCTCGCTGAGGGCGGTCTGGTCGCGGAAACCAATGCGGCTGCTGCCATATTGGCGAATGGGGTCGAGGTCGAAGGTGGTCATGCGAGCGCCATACTCCCACATCTCGTCGCCAAGCTGACTGAGTTTCTGTGCTGCGGTGCCCGACATATACAGCCGCATGTAGGCCTGCAAGGGGTCTTCGGGACTTTGCGACTTGTTCCAAAGATAGCCGATGGCACCCATTCCATGCTTGTGGCAGAAGTAGTCCTGGATGAAGAAATTGTGGTAGCGCAGGGCGGGGCATAGCGGATGGCGATGGAGACCGTTGATGGTGGCGCCAAACCAGTCGTTGCCCTGACCGGAATCCCAGACGAACTGCATCTTGGGATAGTATTTGTAGGCCTGCCACTGGGCACACATCTCCCAGAAGACGTTCAGCGTGGACTGGCCCCAGTTGTACATCCATCCGTTCTGGTTGTTGTTGTCGCAGTGGGTCTGATACTGGAAGCAATGACCAATCTCGTGGGCTACGGTCTGTCCGGAGCGCGAGGTGTGGGCTCCGTTGGACAGGGTGAGCAGACCAATCTGGTTGTCGATGCCGCTGCCGCTGGCCTCCCAATCGGTGGTGTGGCGCAGGCGGATGATCATCTTGTAGGTGTCGGTCTTCGACTTACCCTGGTTGATGGTGATGAACTTGAGACTGTCGGCATAGAGTTCGAAGATGCGGTCGGCATTCTCGAGGATGCCTGCAACGGCAGCCGGAGCGCTGTTGCCGTAGCCGGATTCCCAGAAGAGAATCCAGTGTTTCGACTGCATGGAACGGTCGTAGCACCATTGGTTGGAGGCGTTCTTCAGTTGGCTGTCGGTGCCGCAGGCGCTGGTGCTGCAATATATCTTCTTGTCAACGGCAGAGATGCGTGCGTTCAGTGTCGAAGTGGCCGACCTCAGCTGGGCATCGGTCAGTGTGTAGTCTGTCATCTGCTGCTGGGCAGTCTCGATGGCTGTCAGCAGACGGCCGTGGACGGTGGCTTTGCGCGATACGCCTTCCCACCAGCCGGCAACCTTCAGACCGTAGTCGATGCGCTCTTGCAGGGCATCGTAGAGGGCTCTCGATGCCTCGCCGTCGGCAATGGCTGCCTTCAGTTCTGTGCGTGCAGCCGTCAGCGCCTCGATGTCGCTGCCCTCAATGGCTGTGCGGGCAGTGCTGACGGCATTTGCCAGGCGGTCTGCTGCGGTCTGCTGCACCCCTTTGTCGATGAGCGCCTGTGCCTCGTCGATGAGGTTCTGCACCTCTGCGATATAGCTTTCGACAGTGACGGCGCCCATGTATTGCAACTTGAAGTTATCGACACACAGATAGTTACCCGTAGCCTGTTCAGCCACAAGGCCAATCTGGACATCCTCTGCTGCGTCGATGACGGAGAATGACAGTGAGTACTGTCTCATGGAAGTCACCGATTGACGGGCAGAGCCAGCCATGAGGTAGGCTCCGGTCTGTGCAGCACCTTTGTTGGTGGTGCTGTTGCTGCCGGTTTGCTGGATGTGGAGGGCGAAGGCTGTCAGACGATAGTTGCCCTGGGGCAGTTGCTTCAGGGTTTGCACTACGCTGGCCTAGCCAATCTGCTGACCGATGCCGACCCACGACTCCAGATAATAGGTTCCCGCCTTGCGCGAGAACACCGTGTTGCTCTGTGTCTGCATGTTGTTGACGGTCCATCCGGTGGTGCCGTTGGTCTCGAACGAGGGATTCTGGATAAGGTTTGTCTTGTCCTCCTGTGCTTGCGCCGTGAGGCTTATGAACATCAGTAAAAGGACGAGGGCGACTCTTGATTTCATAGTTTACGGTTTACTGTTTATGGTTTACTGTTAATTGCCGGTTCCGCATTTGGGGCACGAACTGCGGTCGTGGAGCGGAGCTCCGCAGCGGCTGCACCGATAGCGGGCACGATGGCGACGCAGATATTGCCAGATGGCGAGTGCGGCATAGAGCATCCACAGGAAATAGCCGAGGAAGTACTGCGTGGCAATGGCGAAGAAGAGATACAACGCTGCAAGAAGTGCCAGCAGCGAGAGGGAGTATAGAATGGCTTCGGTGGCTGAGAGGGAACGACGGATGTCGTCGAGTGAGGCAATGGAAAGTACGACGATGAGCCAGGCCAAGCCGAGGAAGAGGGACAACATGGTGGGTTGCCCGAAGGGGTTGAGAGTGGGGTGGAAGTAGAATCGCGCCCACATCTCGGGTACGAACATCTGGATGGAGGTGTACAATACTGTGGCGGCGGCAAAGCTGATGCAGAGAAGCATGGGGTAGGGCGAGGCGATGTCGTCGATGTGGACAAGGTGGAACCGACGTTTCTTCATCTTCCGCAGCAGCCAGGCTATGAGTGCCACGATGAACAATGACGTTGCGGCAAGGACATGACTGTCGGAAAAGACGTGGATGCCCTGCGAGATGGGGTCGTCGGGAACTACGGCCTCCATGAGTTTGGACTCGTGAACCCAGCCCTGCGTCACCTGGTCGCGAGCCACTTTCACCCAGACGCTGTCGATGCTGTCCTCGGGTATGACTTCGATTTGTGCCACCACCAGCGGGTCGTTCTTATAGACCACGAAGGAATCTGTCTGTTCGGGCACGATGAGCAAGTGCATGGGACGGTCCTCCTGCAGGACGATGCTGTCTGCCGAGAGCACGAAGTTGTAGTCGATGTCCCACATGCGCCCCGTTCCTTTTCCCTGTTGCGAGGGCGAAGGCTTGCAGGAAGCCAACAAAAGTAGGCAGAAGAGAGAAGAAAGCAGAAACTTGTTATTTCCCATACACCATCATCTGACATTGTTTGCAATCGAAATGGAGACGGAAGCGCCGACCGTCGGAAAGACGGAGGAAGAGCTTCCCTTCATTCTTCATCTTTAACCCTTCTTGTTCCTCTTCGCAACGCAAGAGTCTCTTTGCGTAGCCGGGCGCATCCTTCCTCTTAGGACACATTCCCAATTCGTGCCGAATGCAGTAGCGGCAAGTCATAATCAGCACCCCTTTTTCGTCCATTGGTCGCGGCTTTTCCACCTCCATTGCCCAGTCCACCTGCGTAGCTCCGTGTTCGAGGTAGAAGCGGCGTGCCGCATGGTTTGCCACGTTGGCGAGGTATGAGAGGCTTGAGGGCTGAGGAATGAAGGCTGAAGGTTGGGGTCTGAGATCTGAGGTTTGAGGACTGAGGAGGGGAGAAGTGGAGAGGAAAGAGGGGAGGAGCGAACGCCTCCATTCCGCCAGCACGCTGCTGGGGATGAACCATTCGTTTGACAGTTCCAGGTCGGTGCCGGTGGCCTCGTAGGGAGTGTCGCCCAGGCGGGCCAGTTGGCGTTCTATCTGTTCGCGCTGGGCGGAGCGAGCCTGTTCGTGGGGATAGACGAAAGTCCGTTCCACCTGTTTGCCGTCCTCGCGAGTCATGCGCAGCAGGAAACCGTTGTCGGTCTCCTTCAGCAACCATCGGACACCCACCTTCCTTGTTGCCGTGGGTTTCGACAATTGTTGCTCGAAGTCGTGGTCGAGGTTGCGGTAGATTCCGCTCTTCCTTTCTGTCTGGAAGGAAAATGTGGAGCCGTCGGCGAGATAAATCTTATCGCCTTCCACACGATTCACGCGGAAGCCCTCCAGTTCCCCTTCCTTATTAATATAGCACAGGCCGTCGCCGTTGTGCAACTGCGAATCACGAATTGCGGCCACAGAGTCTCCCAAGGGTTCGCCCATGCTCTTCGGTGTGTAGATGTTGGCCATGCCAGGCGTACGGCCATGCAGGAAATAATCCGTAAACAGACGGTTGAACGACTTGGCTGGGTTGGGTGTGAACGAAATGTTTTCGTGGCCCAGGCTGCTGCGCCTGTATTCGGGGCGCCGATGGAATATCTCGTCCAGCCGTTGCCGGTAGTAGGCCACAACGTTCTTCACATAGGCGATGTCCTTCAGCCGTCCCTCTATCTTCAGGCTCGATGCACCTGCATCCAAGAGCGCTTCGAGGTCGTTGCTTCGGTTCATGTCGCGGAGAGAGAGCAGGTGTTTCTGGTGCAGGAGAACTTTCTCCTTGCCACTTGCTCCTTGTTCCTCTATCAAATCGAAAGGTATTCGGCAAAACTGGGCACACTCCCCTCGGTTGGCCGACCGTCCGAAGCAATATTGCGAGGCATAGCACTGGCCATTGTACGACACGCAGATAGCTCCATGAACAAACACTTCGAGGCGGACGTCCGGCACCTGTTGGTGTATCGCACTTATCTCCTCCAGTGTCAGTTCCCGTGCCAGCACCACCTGCTCAAAGCCCAAGTCCCTGAGCCACGCCACTTTTTCCGCCGTACGGTTGTCCATCTGCGTACTCGCATGCAGCCTTAATTGTGAATTATGAATTATGAATTGAGAATTATGAATTATGCATTGCAAGGCCAAGTCCTGCACAATCAATGCATCCACTCCGGCATCAGACAGTTTTTCCACCAGTTGACGCACCTCTTCCAGTTCATGGTCATAGATGATAGTGTTCAGCGTGACATAGACCTTCACACCATAAGGCCGTGCAAAGTCCACCAACTGGCGTATGTCCTCCACCGAATTACCAGCCGCAGCCCTTGCACCGAACTTCGGGGCTCCGATGTACACAGCATCAGCTCCATGCTTAATGGCCTCGATGCCCGTCTGCAGGTCCCTTGCCGGTGCCAGTAACTCAATGTATCTCATCCAGATTGTACGGCGTTTCCTGATAAACGTAGTAGTTGAGCCAGTTGGTGAAGAGCAGGTTGCCGTGGGCTCGCCAGGTGACTCGAGGGGGCTGGGCAGGATCGTCCTGCTGGTAGTAGTTTTCGGGTTTGTGTATGGGCAGTCCCTTACCCAGGTCGCGTTTGTATTCTGTGTCCAGTGTATAAGGTTCGTACTCCGAGTGGCCTGTAATGAAGATTTCGCGTCCTCCCCGGGCCATCACCATGCCCACGCCGCTCTTTTTGCTTTCGGCTATCAGCGTCAGGTCGGGATTGGCCAGGATGTCCTCCTTGCGCACCTCGGTATGTCGGCTGTGTGGCATGTTGAACTCGTCGTCGAAACCTCGGAATATGGGTAGGCGAGGGTCGAGAATGGTCTGCGGGAAGATGCCGAACATCTTCTCCGGCAATTGGTATTTGGGCACTCCATAGTGATGGTAAAGGCCAGCCTGCGCCGCCCAGCAGATGTAGAGGGTGCTGGTGACGTGGGTGCGGCTCCAGTCGAAGATTTCCATCACCTCGTCCCAGTAGTTCACATCCTCGAAGTCGAGATGCTCCAGCGGTGCGCCGGTGATGATGAATCCGTCGAACTTCTCGTTCCGCATCACCTCGAAGTCGCGGTAGAAGGCCTTCATGTGCTCCACAGGCGTATTTTTGCTCGTATGGGCCTTCACCTTCATCAGGTGAATCTCTAACTGCAGGGGGGTGTTCGACAGGATGCGCACAAGGTCAGTTTCCGTCGTTATCTTCAGCGGCATCAGGTTCAGTATGGCTATGCGCAGGGGACGTATGTCCTGATGTTCGGCACGCGAACTGCCCATGACGAAGATGTTCTCCTTCTTCAGCAGTTCTATGGCAGGTAGTCTATCGGGTAGTCTTAGTGGCACGGGCTATTATAATTCAAAATTCAAAATTCAAAATTCAAAATTGGGCTAACGCCTTTGTCTAACATGTTTTGAGTGCAAAGATACGATTAAACGAGCGAAAAAGCAAGTAATCTTGCATTTTTCCGAGTGTGAGTATCTAAGACCGAAGGTCAAAGATACGATTAAACGAGCGAAAAAGCAAATGCTTTGTCACTTTTATTGGTGCAATATGGTTGCATTGTCCTATATTTTTACTATCTTTGCCATCACTAAACCATAAAACCAAATATTAGATAATATGAAGAAACGTTTTCTCTCCTTTCTGCTGCTGATGACCATCGTCATTACGGCAATGGCCCAGGGCCAGGTGAAGTATGTATTCTACTTCATCGGCGACGGCATGGGCGTGAACCAGATTAATGTCACCGAGACCTACCTTGCTGCGCTGAAAGGCAAGATAGGGTTTGAACCCATCCTGATGTCCAGTCTGCCCGTCGTGGGCCTGGTGAACACCTATTCGGCCACCAACGGGGTTACCGACTCCGCTGCCGGAGGAACGGCGCTGGCCTGTGGAAAGAAGACCAAGAACGGAGCCATCGGTGTGCTCGAAGACCTCGAAACTCCCTGCACCAGCATCGCCCAGTGGGCCAAGAATGCAGGAAAGGCCGTGGGCATAGCCACGACGGTGGCCATCACACACGCCACTCCTGCCTCTTTCTATGGTCATCAGCGCAGTCGCCAGATGTACTACGAGATTGGTCAGGACCTTTGCAAGAGCGGTTTCGACTTCTTTGCCGGGGCCGACTTCCATAAACCCAACACCAAGGAAGGAGAGCCCTCGCTGCGCGAACAGGCCAAGGCTGCCGGCTACACCATCCTGACGGGCGGATATAAGGAGTATGAGAAGAAAGGGCGCAAGGCCGACAAACTCATCATGCTGCAGAGCGACTACCAGAACGAGAAACTGGGCAGCGACCACCTGCCTTATGCACTGGACCAGGACAAGAACGACCTGACACTGGAACAGATTGTACGCGCCGGCATCAACTTCCTCTCCTCGAAGAACACCGACGGATTCTTCTTCCAGATAGAGGGAGGCATGATTGACTACGCCTGTCATCGCAACGACATCGGCAACGCCATCAACGAAGTGCTCGACATGGACAAGGCCATCAAAGTTGCCTACGAGTTCTATCAGCAGCACCCCGACGAGACCATCATCGTCATCTCTGCCGACCATGAGACGGGCGGACTGGTGATGGGAACAGGTCCCTATGAGTTGCATACCGACCTCCTGCGCTTCCAGCACAAGAGCATCGACGAACTGAAGTGGATGCTCAACCAGCAGTATCAGAAGTCGCCCAAGAAGTTTACCTGGGACGCTGTTCAGAAGACGCTTCGCGAGGAGATGGGCTTCGGCGCTGGCATCACTCTCGACGACAAACAGAAGGAGCGCCTGCAGAACCGTTGGGAGGCCGTCGAGAAGGCTATCAACGAGAACGGCAAGGTGAAGGACAACATCAACGACCTCTGCGAGACCGTCAAGCGCATCCTCAGCGAAGTGGCTAAGATCAGCTGGGCCAGCGGTGGCCACTCCAACGGCTACGTTCCCGTCTATGCCGTAGGTCCTGGCACAGAGATATTCCAGGGACGCATCGACAACATCGAGATTGCCCCAGGTATGGCCAAGATTGCCGGCTACAAGGTAGAATAAGGTAATGCAGAACGCAAACGCCCCTGCATGTGCAAGATGTCCTGAATGTTACTGATGATGCTGATGATTCCCAGCGTCGTCAGTAACGAAAGGGCAGTGGTGGTAATG
>CACZRZ010000140.1 GCA_902783655.1 uncultured Bacteroidales bacterium | reverse complement strand
CTTCAGTCCCTTTTCAGCCTGAGCTATCAGGGCCGAAACCTCCTGCACGGTGGTGGGAGCAGCCTTTTCGGCGCCGTTCACCTTTTCCTGCAGTTGCTGGGCTCTCTTTGCCAGAGCATCGTAGTTGTCCACTGCAGCCAAGGCATCGTCGTAGATGTCAGAATACTTGACGATGACACGGCTCTTGGCCTCATAGCCGGCAGCAGCCTTCAGTTCGTCTAACATGGCAACAACCTGGGCACGATATCCTTCGGGCATGGGCATACCCTTCATCTGAGGCAGTTTCTCCTCCACCTCGGCAATGTCGGACTCGTTGACGTAGTCCAGACGGAAGTTGTCGAAACAAGTCCACTGGTACCAGCCGGACTCGTCGAAGCGGATACCGATGCGCAACGTATCCTTGTCGTTATAGGCAAAGAGCGTGTTCTCATACATACCCCTGTTGAAGGCCAGCGACGTGCTGGTTGCATAGTCAGGAACAAACGAACCCTCGCCAGTGGTGATGAACTCGCCCTGGCGGTAGAAGTTTTCATACACAGCCTCGTCGTAGATGTTCTTAATGGGGCTTTCCTCCTGCCCCATGTAAATCTTGGCCTGGACAGGCTGCTTGCCATACCAGTACCACGACTGATTGTCGCTGCCCATCATCTGGAAGGCCTGCACGCGCAGACGATACAGACCCTTCTTGGCATTGGGCAGGTCCTGATACATGTCATAGCCATAGCGGTTGTTGCCGCTTCGCATCACATAGTTTTCGTCCAGTCCGCCACGCGACAGGTCGTCGCCCGTGCGAACCCAGCCATCATAATACTGGTTGAACTGCGGGTTTACAATGCGCGGAGCATCGTAGCCATAGAGACCAAAGTCGATGAAGTTGTCACCATAGGTACCTCGCACCTGCACGGCCACCACATTCTGACCCGTGTGCAGAAGTGCTTGCTGTTCTGGGGTCAATGCCACGATGGCGGGATTACCGTTGTACAGGTAGCCGTCGTAGCTGTATATTTCCGTTCCATTCAGATACAGCGTGCAACCATCGTCGTGATACACATACAGGTAAACGGTGTTGACACGGTCCAACGACTCGACGTCGAAATAGCGGCGCAGCCAGTAGCTGGAGTTGTCATCTTTCCATTCCGTATTATAATACACATTGCTGGTATTGCTGATAGGTCCCTCCAGGGTACCCCACGCCGAGTCGTCGTAGTTCTCGGCGTACCATTCGCCATCTGGTACGACTGAAGTGTTTTGTTCATACAGATACTTGGCACTCCATGCCTCCTTTGACAGTTGGCCATAGGGCAACAGTGCCTGCTCGGCCAGGACTTGATGACAGCACATCATAGCCATCATCAACAGTGTTGTTAGTGTTTTCTTCATAGCGTACTATTTTAGATGGTTAATACTATATTAAGAATATACTCGGGGGCAAATTTATGCAAAATAAGACAACAATACAAATTAATAGACTATTATTTTTAATTCTCAGCATAAAATGAATGATATTTCGTAGATTATCACTAATTTACAAGGAATACATTTACGAAGAACCACGCAGGCCTGTATGAGAGGGCTGCATGACGCACCTTCGGCATCCTGGTATGGTTTGAGCTCGTGCCACGCGTGGCACAAGCGTTTCCCACCCGTGGTACAAGCTTTTCCCACGCGTGGGAAAAACCCATGCCAGCCCGAAGACGAATTACGAAAATATGGAGGGAGCACTTAATTCTATATTTATTTAGGCAATTTTCTCGTAAAAAATGAGTAATTTTGTTGCCGATTTATGATTCATGCTGTATGGACAGACCAGATAAAACATATACCCAATGAACAAGGAGACGATAAAATACTGGGGGCTTTCCCTCATATTGACCCTTTGCTGTACTACGTTTTTATATGCATGTTCTAACAGCGACAACGCTGCAGGACAGGACAATGTAGCAACCATTGCCAACAAGGTATGGGATTTCTCTCAGACACACCCTGACGGATTCACGCTCGACATCAGGACAATGACGGAACCGACGGAGGGCATTGCCGTCAGCTATGCAGAAACTCAGGACAGTCACTCCCGCAATCAACTCGACAAGGTAGTCGGCCACGCACTCGCCCACGACGGCTATGTTGGCGGTTGGCTGAATACAGAGGACGGGCTGTATTACTTTGACAGCTCGAAGCTATTTCCTGAGACCTCACTGAAAGATGCCATCCGGTTTGGAAAAGAGAACGGACAGTATTCGGTTTTCATCCTTTCCACCTATACGGACATTCCTCTTGGCGGCAAGGTTGCAGAGATTGTGGAGCGAGGCACGTTGCTCGTAGGCACTACGGGCGACTACAGGCCGCTGTCCTTCTGCGAGCCGGACGGCACCTACTGGGGCTTTGGCATTGAGGTGGCTAAGGAGATTGCCAACGGACTGGGCACCCGACTGGAGTTCGTCAAGACCTCGTGGCCTACGCTGGCAGCCGATGTGATGGTTGAGCCTCAGACATTCGACTTGGCAATTGGCGGCATCACCATCACCGATGCCCGGCGCGAGACGATGCTGATGAGCGAAGGCTATCTGGCCAACGGCAAGACCATCCTTTGCAGAGCATCGGAGAGTGACCGCTACAAGACGCTGGCCGACATAGACAAGCCCGAAGTGCGTGTGATGGTGAATCCTGGTGGGCTGAATGAGAAATTCGCCAACGAGAACCTGACACACGCAACGATTATCGTCCACCAACAGAACGAGGAAATCCCCACGCTCATAGCAGAGGGAGAGGCCGACGTGATGATAACGGAAATCACAGAGGCTCCCTGGTATGTGCAGGCAGATGCCCGACTCGCAGCCCCCCTGTTGAATGAGCCGTTTACTCATGGGGAGATTGGCGTACTGATGCAGAAAGGGCAAGAGGACTTGCTGCAGATGGTGAACAACACCATTCAGAAGATGAAGTCCGACGGTACCCTCCGCCGCCTGCATGAGAAGTACGGACTGGTTTACGCCTATTGACCGCTTGCCCGGATTACACATTATACCGGAAATAAAGTTGACGTACATCTTCCACAGCGGCCCTTTCTGGGAGATAAATAAAGAAGGAGAAACAATAGAGATATGAAGAAGATAATAAACCCTTGGCGCAACCATGAGGGATACAATTGTTTCGGTTGCAGTCCCGACAATCCCATCGGGCTCCACCTGGAGTTCTATGAGGATGGGGACTATATCGTGAGTACCTGGCATCCCCAACACAACTATCAGGGATGGGTAGATACCATGCACGGCGGCATTCTGAGCACGCTGATTGACGAAGTGTGTGGATGGGTAGTCACCAGGAAACTACAAACCAGCGGCTACACTGTGCAACTTAATGTGAAGTTCCGAAAGGCAGTTCCCACCACAGAGCCGGAACTTACCATTCGTGCCAAAGTCTCTAAACAGGTGAGGAACCTGGCCTATATCAGCGCGGAGATAACCAACTCAAAGGGTGAAGTCTGCAACGAGGGAGAGGCCATCTACTTCCTGATGAACGAAGAAAAGGCAAAGGAAATGGGGTTCTTACATTGTGAGGTGGAGGATGAACAACCCCAATAAACAGATAACAACGTATAGAATATGTATAGCCTAAAATACAAAGTAACGACAAGCACTTGCGACAGCGAAGGAAGGCTGAAACTCTATTCGGCACTCCAAATGATGCAGGACTGTTCTGAGATGTGGATAGACAGCGAACCTGGCGTAAAGCAGTATTTCACGGAGCAAAACATGGCTCAGTTGCTGGCAACTCGCCAGGTGGAAGTCGTCCGAGTGCCAGAATACAAAGAGGAACTGACGGTGACGACCTCCGTCTATGGCATGAAGCCCATGTTCGGATTCCGTAATACCTTCATCTATGATGCCGAAGGGAATCCATGCTACAAGACATGGAGCATGGGAGCATTCGTTGACAAGGTGGCTGGCAAACTGAAACGTGTGGACGAAGCCACAATCGCTTCGATGACACTGGAGCCACAGCTGGAGATGAACTATCGGGACCGCCGTATCATTCTTCCGAAGATAGACGGTGAAGTGCAGGAACCCATCAAGGTGCTTCGTGCCGACATCGATTACAACAAACACCTGAACAATGCCAACTATGTGCGCATGGCGATGGAACTTTTGCCGGAAGACTTCGTCGTAAGCGGTTTGCGTGTTGAGTATCGGGTGGCAGCAAAGTATGGCGACCTGCTTGTCCCAACCATCTACGAGAATGGCGGAACAATCATCGTTTCTTTGTCCATAGGAGAAGATGTAAGTGCAATTATCGAATTCTGCTGAAAGATGACAATGGGTGTTCATCAGCATGGGATAAGAGACATTAGTGCACCACTCTAATTGTATAATAGACCAAATAGTTTTGCCCATATTATCAAAAGAAATTAATTAGTGCAATGAAAAGAATCTATTCGCTTACTATTATCTTTTTCTTTTCTCTAATTGTTAGAGGCATCAATGTTGAGATTGACAGTATCGTTTATAATATTAATGTAAAAACTGGTTTTACAGAAGTCACTGCCAATCCTTACCACCAATATACGGGGGATATCGTGATACCAGAAACCATTGCGTATGAAGGCAAAGAATATACTGTGACAGCAATTGGACAGGCTGCATTTTCCCAAAGAGACATCACGTCCGTTACCTTTCCAAACAGTATCACATCTATAGGTCGTGCGGCCTTTTATTGCTGTAGTCTTTTGGATTCAGTTGCTTTGCCAGAGAAAGTGACAGCCATCGGTGATATGCTTTTTGCAAACTGCCAAAGCTTGAGACGAGTTGTCATTCCTGAAGGCGTAACACTTATCGATAACTCGGCATTCAATAGTTGCTATAGCTTAGACTCTCTGATTATTCCCAATTCTGTCACAAGGATAGAAGATT
>CACZRZ010000139.1 GCA_902783655.1 uncultured Bacteroidales bacterium | reverse complement strand
GCCCGTGACCGTCTGCTTGACAGAAGCATAGCCTAATATGTTGGTGGATGCAGTCCAACGTTCCACATAGGTGCTGCCGGCTTTGTAGGACGACATGCCATCGTTGCCCTGCAGTTGCATCTTGCTGACTGTCCAGCCGTTGGCTCCGTCCTCGAAACTGGGGTTGGCAATCTGACTCGTAACACTCACTTGCCCACGGGCCATAAGGCCTAAGGCTAAAACCATCACAAAAAGGAACGTTTTCTTCATGGAATACACAAATTTTGGTGCAAAATTATACTTTTTTGCCGTAACCTACAAGAAGAAAAAGAACTTTATTTGATATCTTCGCCTCACACAGCCGAGGATTTACTCTTCAGGGCGTCGGAGAGGGGGGAACCTTACATGAATTGCGCGCGAGGGACACGAAAAAGGCGCTCAAGTTTGGCATTTCCCACACTTATTCGTACCTTTGTGCCTCGAAAACCATAATATAAGACATTTAAGTATGCAAAAGAACTTCAAACGCACCACCGTTACTTCGGCGCTGCCCTACGCCAACGGTCCTGTCCATATCGGTCACCTGGCTGGCGTCTATGTGCCTGCCGACATCTATGTGCGCTACCTCCGCCTGAAGGGGCGCGACGTCCTGTTCATCGGCGGTAGCGACGAGCACGGCGTGCCCGTCACCATCCGAGCCCGCAAGGAGGGCATCACCGTGCAGCAGGTCGTCGACCGCTACCACAACCTCATCAAGGACTCGTTCGAGCGCTTCGGCATTTCGTTCGACGTATATAGTCGCACGACAAGCGAGACGCACCACAAGCTGGCCAGCGATTTCTTCCGTAAGCTATACGACGAAGGAAAGTTCGTGGAGAAGGTGACGGAACAGTTCTACGACGAACAGACGGGCCACTTCCTGACCGACCGCAACATCCGCGGCGAATGTCCGCGCTGTCACGCCCAGGATGCCTACGGCGACCAGTGCGAGCACTGCGGTGCCACCCTGTCGCCCGAGGAACTCATCAATCCGTATAACGCCGAGACGGGCAATCCACTGGTACAGCGCGAGACGAAACACTGGTACCTGCCGCTGGACAAGGACCAGCCCTGGCTGGAGAAGTGGATCCTGGAGGACCACAAGGAGTGGCGCCCCAACGTCTATGGACAGTGCAAGTCGTGGCTCGACGGCGGACTGCATCCGCGTGCCGTAACCCGCGACCTCGACTGGGGCATACCCGTACCCATCGAAGGAGCCGAGGGCAAGGTGCTCTACGTTTGGTTCGATGCACCCATCGGCTACATCTCCAACACCAAGGAACTCTGCGACAAGCACCCCGAACTGGGCTCGTGGGAGACCTGGTGGAAGGACCCCGAGACCCGCCTCGTGCACTTCATCGGCAAGGACAACATCGTCTTCCACTGCATCGTCTTCCCCGCTATGCTGAAGGCACACGGCGAATACATCCTGCCCGACAACGTGCCCTCCAACGAGTTCCTGAACCTCGAAGGCAACAAGATTTCGACGTCCAAGAACTATGCCGTATGGCTCAACGAATACCTCGACGAACTGCCCGGCCGTCAGGACGAACTGCGCTACGTCTTGACTGCCAACGCCCCTGAAACGAAGGACAACGACTTCACGTGGGCCGACTTCCAAGCCCGATGCAACAACGAGCTGGTGGCCGTCTATGGCAACTTCGTCAACCGCGCCTTGCAACTGACCCAGAAGTACTACGAGGGCCGCGTGCCCGAGTGCGGCGAACTGACCGACTACGACCGCGAGACGCTGCAGGAGTTCCAGGGCGTGAAGGAACGTCTGGAGCAACTGCTGGAGAACTTCAAGTTCCGCGATGCCCAGAAGGAGGCCATGAACCTGGCCCGCATCGGCAACAAGTACATCGCCGACTGCGAACCCTGGAAGGTCATCAAGACCGACTCCGACCGCGTGCGCACCATCATCTACATCAGTCTGCAGCTCACCGCCAACCTGGCCATCGCCTTCGAGCCCTTCCTGCCTTTCAGCAGCAAGCGCCTGCGCGACATGCTGGCCATGGACCAGTTCCAGTGGGACTGGCTCGGACGCACCGACCTGCTGTCCGTAGGCAAGCAACTGCCGAAGCCTTCGCTGCTCTTCAGCAAGATAGAGGACGACGTCATCGCCTTCCAGCAACAGAAGCTGGCCGACACCATCAAGGCCAATGAGGCAGCCAACTATCAGGCCGAGCCCATCAAGGAAACCATCTCGTTCGACGACTTCCAGAAGCTCGACATCCGTGTCGGCACCGTGCTGGAATGCGAGCGCGTGCCCAAGATGAAGAAACTGCTGAAGTTCCGCATTGCCGACGGCCTGCAAGACAGAACGATTGTCAGTGGCATCAGCCAGTGGTACGAGCCCGAACAGCTCATCGGCCGCCAGGTCCTCTTTGTGGCCAACCTCGCTCCCCGCGAGTTCAAGAACGGTCTCGTCTCCGAGGGCATGATACTCTCAGCCGAGAACTACGACGGCACCATCTCCGTCACCACCACGGAGCACGAGGTGAAGCCTGGCAGCAAAATCAGCTAATCGAGTCCTCTCCCATTCTTAACGATGGGGAGCCGCATCCATTACTAATGCAAAATCCGGTCTCATATTAGGGGCCGGATTTATGCATTAATAACGCACGTATGAAATAATAGTAGGATGGCCGCAGCGGTGCTGGAGTTGGAACGAAGCAATGCCTGACTGGTGGAGCAGGTGAAACTGATCGAAGTCTATAATTGGATATTGGAGGTGTAAGCCCCTCTTATTGTTTTTTTCGAAAAAAACTGCAACACTGCCACACAGTATGCTTATCATACTATGATACAATAAGATACGTGTGTGGCAGTTTCTGTTGCAGATGGCGAAAGTGTGTAGGTTTTTAATCGAAAATAGGCCTTACATACAATTTGCCTCGGGGTTTGGCCCGTGTATAATCGTCGGATCGAATCGCTTTGTGCCACCCGTGGCACAAGCGCGTGCCATACGTGGCACAGACGTGTGCCATGCATGGCACAGAACCCATCCACGGCAGGTCGGACTACTAATCCGCCTGAACTAAGCCTCACGTTGCATCGGGGCCT
>CACZRZ010000138.1 GCA_902783655.1 uncultured Bacteroidales bacterium | reverse complement strand
TGTAGCAAACCTTGCTCTTCTCTGAGCTCTTTAATCTTATCTCCGAATAACATGTTTATATCTATTTTTAGTCCTTCAGCAAGTTACTAGCAAGTTACCGGCAAGTTAAATTTAATCATTTATCTTCCTTAATATCAGTAATTTGGCAGTATTACAAACTTTATTATTGGTGTTTCGGCAAGTTATCAGCAAGTTACCGGCAAGTTAAATCTATGCCCAAATTGGGATATACTTCATATAACGAGGAGCTGTATTTGGGTCAAGTACTTTTATTAAGTTCTTTCCAATCGCTTCCTTGATTAATCTAGAAGAACTGCTGGATGATGTTTCAGGAATGCTTACTGATCAAGCATTGTTTGATGACATCTTTACTGACACTCATATAAATTGTATTTTATATAAATTGCACGATTTTATAAAGTTTGGTTTGCAAAGATAGGTGTTTTTATAAAACAAAATTAATAAGCCCTGACTTTTTGCGATAATTTCACACTTTTTTATCTGCAACTTAGAAGAAATTCAACTTGCTAATTTGTGTTTTGTGACCATCATTCTTCTAAAAAGTACTCTTTTGCCAAGTCTATGGCGTCTAAACGGAGGTTTTCATCTTCCTCTTTAAAGCGGCATACACTCCATCAGCTAGCCAAAGTGTCATCAGTTCCTTCTCATCAACTTTATACAGTTCTGCTGGCTTGGGAACTTGGTCATGCATTCTTGTAGTAAGCCCGTACCAGTGAATTGCTGAAATACCAGGAATGCTTTGCCAAGAGGTCATTGTTGATGTCGACACCAATTGAACGAAGATATTGCTAGAATCGCCTCTTCAGCTGGTTCGAGAACATGAACTAACAGCCACCTCCCTACTCTACAACAATTTGACGTTGCGAGAGGCCACAGCCATACCAAATGCCATGGCCGCCGCGTACGTTACCACGTGCAATAGAGGAAATATTGAATATGGGAGAGCCGCTGAGCAGCTTGTTATCTTGCAAACTGCGCCAGAACTGAAAACACACATCGTCCACCCGAGCCAAAGAGATTTGTACATAGCTGCCGATGGGATAATAAGCGATATAGTCATCCTTAAACATCGCATTACTTTGGCGTGCGTATAATGTCACTTCATGACTATTAAGCACTGCGTCATCTATTGTTCCCAACATACTGAGCGATGGGTTCAAAGGATCCTCGGCAAGGCGGTAGAAAAGTAGATAATGGTCTTGAGTTTCAGCTGGATCTTGGAAGCGTATGCCTATCTGGCGAAGCGTGTCGCTCTCATTGCATGGCTCTGTCCATATCTCATCAATCGGAACTGGAGCTAAAACAGTTGTTGTAGCCTCAGCGTGCTGCCCACGCCAATCAACAGACAGCTGGTACGTTTTTCCCGCTTTCCCCTTTACGCCCGTAGTCGTGAATACATAAGGCGGGAAATAGTCAGGATCGTACATTCCCGTCAAAAAAGTCGTCTGACCATCCACTGTTACGCTTACTCGTGCCCACCGAGCCACGAAGTTGGCTAGAGAGTCCACGGAAGTGTCATCGCTAGTAATAGGAATGGTGCTGGTAACAAACACTATAGGATAGCCGCCGTCTGCAATCCACCCTTCTACCACAATTTCAGGGTTATGGGAATCTATGGGTTCATCCTCGTGGCAACTTGTTAAAAGAGAAGTCACGCTCAACATATATATTAATAGATAGATGAACTTTCTCATTTCCATTTATAGTAAAAGCTGACAGACGGTAACCTGTCAATTATAAAACCCTTGGAACGATAAGAAAATGCATTATCATAGACGCGCAAGCGATAATATAGTTCATTCGTTAATCCCAGCGCGTTGTATAGCGAGAAGTTAAGACCATATTCATAGCGCTCCGTATGTTTGAAATCATAGTTCACCGACACATCCAACCGTCGATAAGCGTTTAAACGACCAGAGTTATGGCGTCCTTGCTGCACCAACAGAGTATGATTGATTAAGTAGATGTATTCCAGAGGGGTATAAGGGGTACCAGAACTATAAACAAATGTGCCACCTACACTCCAATGCTTGCTGAGACGACAATTAATTACAGCATTCAACTCATGGGGACGTTCATGATTCGAAGGATATCGTCCTTTATAAAGGGAGTTATCAAACCAACGAGTAGAACGACCGTAGGAATAACTCACCCATCCCGTGACTGGGCCTGTACGACGGGCAAGCATAACATTGATGCCATAGTTTTCTCCCTCGCCCCTCAACAAGGAATGCTCCAACCTGTAATTCGTATTGATAAAATCGAAGATATTACCGACATATTCTACTTGATTAAACAAACGTTTGTAATAAAGGCTTGTAGAAAGTTCCCAATCGCCGGTAATCAACTTGTGAGAGAGTGAAATATGATGGGCGTACTGGGGACTGCTATACTTACCCGCAGCAAACCAGAATTCTACGGGTAATCCCAGCGAGGTCATGCCAGTCTGAAAGAGGGGCTGCTGCTGCCAAGCATAATGCAGATTCCAGATGCCCATCATGGGACTCTCCCACTCTAATGTAAGCGATGGTGCTGGTAGGAAGTGTAGCTGGTGATTATCATCGGCAAAGAGAACACTTTTCCATGCTGGTGTCAGCAACAAACGATTGGTAAGCGGTAAACTATAGGCTGCATGGACATTTACTTGTTGCACTTGTTGCAATGCAACCGCTTCTTCGTCATTATGAAATGTACCATTCAAGGTAGGACTTTGAGGACGCAGGCGCTGGAAAGATGCATCTATTCCAAAACGCCACCTCTGCCATTCCAATTGGCTATGATAGCCAATATCCAAAACATTGGAGGGAAGTTCTAGCTCCAACTCCTGTTGGTTCAGCCGCAGGCAGTTGCTAAAATGCGACAGGCTGATAGACTGCTTCCATATTGTGTACTCCCCAAAAACATGACGATAGTCCACCGAAGCCATGATGTTCCCCCACGTCAGTTTGGTTTTTGCTTGGTAGAAATTCGCATCAAAGCCTGCATGGTCGTGCCCTGCATAGAAATGGAACCGCAGACGGTCACGCTCTGAAGGTACATGTAACAATGTTAAATTATAGTCACCAAAGCTATAACGTAACTGTTCGTCGTCGAACTCCAACAAGCTACTATAGAATAAGTTAAGATAGCTTTCACGTACTGATGCAAAGAGTGCAGTATGAACTCCCAAAGGCAAACGCCATGTCACCTGTGAAGATATAGGCCCAACACTTACTTCACCTGTGGCATGGGCTGGCACTTGTTGGAAACTTTCCATACACAGCAGACCACCCAAATGATTGCCGCTACCAGCCAGTGATGCTGTAGGGGCAAAAGTAAACGCCTCGAAGTGAGCGCCATTGAACACGGAGAATAGGCCAAAAAGGTGTTGGACGCCATAAAGCACGGTTCCATCAATAGAAACCTCATTGTGAGCATTGTCACACCCCCAAATATGAATTCCAGAATCATATTCCGAAGTCGTTTGTACGCCAGGGAGCATCTCCGCCATGTGAAGTACATCGGTATTACCCAATATCTGAGGAAGTTCGTGCATCGAAGAGAGAGACCACCGTCGTGTGCCATCTGCCATCGTTCGCAAAGGAACTGTCACCCGACGGGCTTTCACGTTAACGTCCCGCAATTGACGTACCGTGTCAACGGGCGTTGTCTGTCCCCTTGCTCCAAGAGGCAACAAACAACAAGTAAGAATGGAGCCAGCAAGAACCAGCCCCATTCCAATACCAAAAAATTTGCACTGCGAGCGTGCCACAAAGCAGGATATACTTGTTTATTTGAATCTACGAATTAGATGCTCGTAGTCATCAACCAAATCATTGGCCAAATCAATTATCAGACGGAAATTATCTTCATTAAAGAAGGATTCGTTAACAATGCTATACTGCGAGCCGTCAGCAAAGATGATTACAGGCTGTGCTGTATAGCGAGTACTTCCGCCCCATTTATCACTCTTGCCAAAGACCTCCCAACGGAACTTGGCCTGCTCAGTAGAACCCCCATCGTAGTAAAGAGAACCCGTAGTAAGCGCATTGGCTGCCTGCACATAACTTTTAGCTTTGCTCTCATCGTATTTGCTATCCAAAGCTTCCTCTATATTCTCTAAATACTTTCTTAGATTCGAGCATGAAGCCTTCAACTGCATCTTGCCCATGATATCTACCGTGGCTGTCTTCACGCTACCGTTGGTATTATCTATGTTGAAATCATCGAAAGTTTCCTCAGACCATTGAGCACCCTCGGCTTCCACATTCGCGGTACCTACGACGTTTACATTTAGCAAAAGTTGATTGTCCTTCTCCATCGTGAAACGGGCCTCAACCTTATCATTTGCGTTAGCCTGTGCTGCAACGTGAACATTCTTGAACGTGTAGCCGAGCACCTTGGCCGTCACATCCACTGTATAGCCGTCTTTGGACAGGTCGAAACCTGTCCCGCTCATTGAACTCAGGTCTGTATTCACCTGCACGCTTAGAATAGTGTTTCCACCAACTGTCAGCGTCACATCTATCTGCTCCGGAACATCCAGATATATCCTTTCATATTCATCTTCAAAATAAATATTACGAACATCATCAGCCCAAAGTGGCCAATAAGATGACGGAGTAGCATCATCATCACCTTTTCTTTCCATAACAAACACACGCTTAGTATTGCCACTGGCTTTCACCGTAGCCACAACTGTACGACCACCCTGATCCTTGCATGTAATCTGAGCATCAGAGGTGTGCTCTTCCGTTATCTGCCACTTGTGAGTACTCTCATTCCACTTAGCATGTGCCAAGAACTTACTCAGCACATAAAAGCGGCGTGTGAAATGGCGAAGCTGGTAGTAGTTGTACTGATAATGATACCAATGTTCATTATAATAGTTATAACTATCGCCTTCGGATGTCCATAAATACTCTTGTTCATCCCATGTGTTTTTATCCAAACCTTTAAAACAATCCTTCACCCACTGCGCCAATGGATCAACAGCAGCATCACTGGTATAGTTGTCGATAATATATTCAGCAACGTTAGCCACCTCGTTAAAATCCGAGGCTGGCACACGACTCATAAAGTCCTTGCCGATTGTTATCATACGCTCCTTCTGATCTTCGCTCGTTAGGACAACTCCAGGAGTCAGGGGATTGTTTGGGTTTGAGGGGTCATTCGTCACCTGCTGCCCACCATTAGAACCAGAATCTTCAGCCTCAGGTTTATCATCACCACCGCCACAAGAGACTGTCATCCAACAACCACCGCACAAGACAGCGGCACACAGCATCCATTGTAAATGTTTCATTGTTTTAATACTTGATTTATGTTTGATTAAAGTTTTTCCGCGGCAAAGATAGCATCTTTTCTCATCGCAACAAAACTTTTATACAAAAAAGGTTCGTATTCCTCTTTCTTCCTTTAATATTGAATTCGCGGCGCTGTGTAAAGAGTAGCTTCCCGAGGACAAAAATCAATTTATTGCTGTATTGGCTCATATTTTATGCAGAAATGGTTGAGGAAACAATAATATTCCATATATTTGCAAACTAAAATGTATGGGTATTATGTAATAAACTGTCTGTCAATCACAAAATCTTAGAATTATTTGCACTCATACAACTTATGGAACATATTTCTTATACCGAATTTACGTTAATACGCTTATCGATATGAAAAAGTTGCAACTGATTAGCATCTTGGTGGGTCTGTTAGCAGCACCCCTGTCTGTCGCCGCTGACGACTACACCACTTTCCTTACTCATGATCGTGGCTTCACCGAAGTGACCTCGACAGCAGGTTTTACCGGCAATGCCAATGACTACTACATCCTCACCTCGGCAGAGAACACGGGACTCATCGTGGGCATAGGTGCCTACGAAGCCAAGCCCGACTGGGCAAGCACGGAATCCAAGGCGCTGCGCTACAAGTCTGCCGCCACCGACCCGGTGCTGGACCTCACCAACTTTTTCACCATCGAGAAGAGCGGACAGTACATCGGCCTGCGCAACGTGGTTTATAATACAGATCTTTTCCAGACCCACGACAATGCTGGCTATATGTATGTGAACACCTTCACAGACCCGAACCTCGACGAATGGAGTTACCTGACCCCCACCTATCAGAATGGCTATTGGCTCTTTGAGAGCGGTAAATATCCTATTTCCAGCGGTAACTGGGCTTGTGGCTTCCTCGGACCATGGAACAACCGCGTGGAGGACGGCCAGCCGATGGCGCTGAACCGCAGAAACACCGAAGGCGACGAGGCAGGACACTACCATCTCTTTCGTATTACGAAGGTTAACCTTGATAAACTGAGAAGCAATACCTCCTGGGATGAAATTGCTCCCAACGCCTCTGACAGCAATCCCATCGATGCCACCCGATTCATCACCAACCCCTCTTTCGAGACGGGTAACGAGACAGGATGGACACTGATAGGTAAAGATCCAAACGGCAACGATGAGTTCAAGGTGCGCGAGTATGGGATGACGAACAAGGATGGAGCCTTCTTGCTGAACGCATTCCAGTGGTGGGCTTCATCGCTCGGTGTAACACAGACCGCGACCGACGTACCAAGTGGCGTGTACACGCTGTCTGGTGTGGTTGCGACCTGGGAGGGGCGCACCGTGACGTTCACGGGCAACGATGTAACAGTTACTACAAACGGTCAAGGAGACGGTACGGGTATCCCAGTATCAGTGAATCTGACGATAGGGATGGACAGCAAGCTCACTATCAGTGCTGGTAGCACTGGGCAATGGTGGGTGGAAGGTCACGAAGGCGAGACACAGACCTTCTTCAAACTGGACAACGTCCGGCTCACCTGCAAAGGCGTTTTCCTGAATGGCTTTGCAAAGCCCCTGCCCAACGACGAAACGACGGTTCTCAAAGCTAACCAATGGTATTACTACGAGGTAAGCTACGCCACTGACTTCTGGCTTATCGGCAACCTCACGGACATGATCTATAGCACGGACGGGGACAAGCTGCTGAGCAACATTACGACAGCCGCAGCTGAACGTGAGATGACAATCAACAAAGGTCGCATCTACTTCAAGACCACCCGCAGCGATGCGACGCTCAAGGTGATGCCGAAGCGGGTAATCGTTGAGAGCAGCAGTTCCTTTACGGCTTGCGCACTCAATGTAGATGGATTGCCTAATCAGATTCTTTTCGTTACGTTGAATCCTGATGGTCCTCAAAGCGATGGCACTAAGAAAATCAGCACCTATTTGAATAATAAAGGTTATGATTTAATAGGCTTCAGCGAGGATTTCAATTTCGATACAGAATTAAAATCCAACATCTCTGGCTACACATGGGGTGCATTCAGAGGGAAGATAACGGGATTAACAAATTCCACGGATGGTTTGGAGTTTGCTTGTAAGAATAGCAGCTTATCTTTTGCTAACGAGACTTACGTCAAATACGACTCCAAGTCCAGCACCGACGGCAACCAATACATTAACAAGGGTTATCGCCACTACGACGTGACCTTTGAAGGTCAGCTCATCGATGTCTATATCACCCACATGGACGCTGGCGATAACGATGCTGCAAAGACTTCCCGAAACAAGCAGTGGAAGCAGCTGACCGAAGCCATCAACGCCGTGGATAACGGTCGAGAGGCACCGCGTCCCAAGCTCGTCATCGGCGACACCAACTGCCGCTGGACGCGTGATGGCGTCAAGGCCAACTTCCTGGATATCCTCAGCAGCGACTTCACAGCCTCTGACGTTTGGGTGGAGTTCTGCCGCAACGGAATCTATCCCACTACCGACATGGCGGACTTGACAGACAAATCTGACCCCACGAACTACTCCAACTACGAAATCGTGGATAAAATCATCTACATCAACCCCAATGCTGCCAACACGCTGCAGCTTGTGCCGCAGAGCTTCCGCATTGAGCAGGACTACATCTATGACACCATCGACCACGACGGAAACACCAAGGCTCTCGGCGACCACAACCCCGTCGTTGTCGAATTCAAGTATATCCGTTCAGGAAATGAAGTTCCCCTGACTCTTGACTTGGCCAACAATGCCACGGACAATAGTACGGCCATCGCTAATGCCAACGGTGCAACTGCCAATGTCACTCTCTCTGGCCGCACCCTCTACAAGGATGGCTCATGGAACACCATCTGCCTGCCCTTCAACCTCACCCTCGCCGGCAGCCCGCTGGATGGCGCTACGGCCAAGACACTCTCAGCTGCAACGATGACCGGCACACATGTGGATCTCACCTTCGGGGATGATGTCACGGAGTTGGTAGCCGGCACACCTTATATTATTAAATGGACCAGCGGTGAAGACATCTATGAACCCGTCTTTAATGGTGTCACGCTCTCTGCAACCACGCCTGCAACCATGGGCTTTGATAATAACCACATCCAGTTCATCGGCTACTACGATGCCTTCAACATCACCGCTGCTGATGAGGACATCTTCTATATGACCGCTGACGATCAGCTCAAATCCACTGCTATTGATCGCACGCTCAAGTCATGTCGTGCTTATTTCCATTTCACCCCTAACAATGGTAATTCCGTCAAGGCTTTGACATTTAGCCTCAACTTCGGTGACGAGGATGGCATCACAGATCTTAGCAATCGGAACAATGAGAGTGCGACAGGCCATTGGTACGACCTTGGAGGTCGCCAAATAGAACAGTTGCCGATTCACAAGGGCATCTATATCAAAGATGGCAAGAAAGTGGTTATCAAGTGAACATTAAACCAGTAAATCTCATAAGGCAATGAAAAAGACATATCATAATCCCAGCCTGCAGGCTATCTGCATTACAACGGAACGGTTAATCAGCTACAGTGGCGGTGATTCTCAGAACAAGGTCAATGTATCTACTAACCGTGACATCAGCAGTGACGACAACCGCGTGAAGAAAAACAACTATAATGTCTGGGATGACAACTGGGACAAATAGTCACAGGAAAGATATACATCTTAGCATCGAAAGATATGTATCTTCAACGCGAAAGATGACTTAATACAGAAAAGGTGCACATGATTTAACAAATGAGTCATGTGCACCTTTTCTGTATTAAGTCAGTAAATCGCAACAACTCTTGCGGCTTTCACTTCTCCCATTGGCTTTTGGCTAAATCAAAAGCTATGGATGTGGTTTGCGCGAGAGGCTTGAAGAGGGTGGAAGTCTCCTGAGCCTCGTCGCTGACGAGGTGTGTGATGGAGAGAACATTGCAGAGTGCGCCGAGAATCAAGGCGAACTTGAGAATGCTGACCATGACGCCGCCCAGTCGGTTCACGGAACCGATTCCCAGCATATCCAGCACTTTCGTCAGCAGAGAACCTAAGATGCTCATGAGGATGGGGACACCCATCCAGATGAGAACAAAAGCGATGATGCCTCCGATGGTGGGAGAGCATCCGATATGCGGGGCCAGCTGTGTGCCCACCTGCTCATAGAGCAGGCGAGCCACATAAAGCCCTACGAAGACTCCGATGAGGCCTAAGACCTCCTTCAGCAGGCCGTTGCTCCATCCTTTCCAGGCACCGGCCACGAGTACAAGCAGGAATACTATATCAAAACCATTCATCACAGTTTCGCCTTGACCTCAATCTCCTGGAAGGTTTCGATGGTGTCGCCTTCGCGGATGTCGCTGTAGTTGACGAGGGAGATACCGCAC
>CACZRZ010000137.1 GCA_902783655.1 uncultured Bacteroidales bacterium | reverse complement strand
GTTTACTGTTTACCGTTTACCGTGATGAAGAACTCGCGCCTCATACCACTGTTGCTTGCCCTCGCCACCATTCTGGGCATCGTTGTCGGCACATTCTATGCCAACCATTTCTCGGGCAACCGCCTGAGCATCATCAACACAGGCAGCAACAAGATCAACTATCTCCTGCAGATGGTCGATAACCAATATGTTGACACCGTCGACATGAACGACCTCGTAGAGCAGGCCATGCCCAAAATTCTATCCGAACTCGACCCTCACTCGCAGTATATCGGTGCCAACAATGCAGAAGAGGCCAACGAAGACCTCAAAGGCAGTTTCTCGGGTGTGGGCATCAGTTTCAACATGCAGAACGACAGCGTCGTTGTCATGGGAGTCATCCCCAGCGGACCTGCCGAGAAAGTGGGTCTGATGCCTGGCGACCGCATCACCAAGGCAGACACCATCAATCTCATCGGCATCAATCAGCAGGATGTGGTCCACTACCTGAAGGGAGAGAAGGGCTCTGTGGTCCGTCTCACCGTTTACCGTCGCGGACGCAAGCAACCGCTCCACTTCAACGTTGTGCGAGGCGACATTCCTGTCAAGAGCATCGATGCGGCCTACATGCTGCACGACAAGACAGGCTACATCCGCGTCAAGAGTTTTGGCGAACAGACCTACTCCGAGTTCATGATAGCTATGGCTCAGCTCAGCGTCGAGGGCATGAAGAATCTCGTTCTCGACCTTCGCGGCAACCGAGGTGGCTACATGCACATTGCCATACAGATGGCCAATGAGTTCCTGCCCAACCATCAACTCATTGTCTATACCCAGGGACGCAAGTCACCACGCGAGGACTACTACAGCGACGGACGAGGCTCGTTCCAGCGAATGCCGGTCGTAGTGCTCATCGATGAAGGTTCTGCTTCGAGCAGCGAAATCGTTGCCGGTGCCCTGCAGGACAACGACCGCGCCACCATCGTTGGGCGCCGCTCCTTTGGCAAGGGCCTCGTACAGCAACCCATGGAGTTCAAGGACGGCAGCGTCGTTCGCCTCACCATTGCCCGCTACTATACCCCCTCGGGACGCTGCATACAGAAGCCCTATGTGCCTGGGCACGACGAAGACTACGAAAACGAACTCATCGAACGCTACGAACGCGGCGAATACTTCACACAGGACAGCATTCAGCAGACAGGACCGGAATACAAGACTCGCGAGGGACGCACCGTCTATGGCGGCGGCGGCATCACTCCCGACATTTTCGTTCCGGAAGACACCAGCGACGTCACGACCTACTATCGCGAAGCCGTCTTCTACGGCCACATCCGTCAGTTTGCCTTCGACTATACCGATGAGAACCGTGCCACACTGGCAAAGTATGACAATGTCACAGACCTCTGCCGCTTCCTCCAGCGCCAGCATCTGCTCGAACGTTTCGCCCAGTATGCCGAAGGTCAGGGTCTGCGTCGCCGCAACCTCATGCTCTATCGCAGTCGCGACCTCTTTGAACGTGCCATCTTCGGCAGCATCATCTACAATGCCTGCGACACAGAACGGTACATCCAGTACATCAACGAGGACGACCAGACTGTGAAAGAAGCACTGAAGGTTTTTGAAGAGTAAAACTACTTTCCGCCCCGCTGCCTCACTGCCTCAAACATGAGGATGGCGGCAGAGACTGAGACGTTGAGAGAGTCGAGACGCCCCAGCATTGGGATGCGGATGTGGCGGTCGGCTGCCTGCCGCCACTGGTTGGAGAGGCCCGTCGATTCCGTACCCATGACAATGGCAGTGGCTTCGGTCATGGGGGTGTCGTAATAGGGCAGCGAGTCCTGAAGCTGTGCCGTCAGAATCTGCACCTTGTGCTGTTTAAGGAACGCTATGCATTCCTCCGACGAGCAGGCCACCGTGGGCACCGTGAAGATGGCGCCGATGCTGCTGCGGATGAGGTTGGGATTGTAGAGGTCGGTGAGTGGGTCACAGACGATGACTGCCGTCACTCCTGCTGCATCAGCCGAACGAAGCACAGCCCCCAGGTTCCCCGGTTTCTCCACGCTCTCCAGCACTACGTAAAGAGGCACGTCTGAAGGGGCAAGCGACAAGAGGTTTTCGAGCGTGAGCTGACGGACGCGGACTTCAGCAACGATTCCTTCCGTTGTTCCCCTGTAGGCAATGTGGGCATACACCTGCTCCGTCACTTCCACCATGCGGCAGCCCTGCGGCAACTCCACTTCGCCACACAACGATGGGCAGACGAACACCGTGTCCACCTCGTAGCCAGCCTCCAAGCAATGTTCCAGTTCGCGACGTCCCTCCACCACAAACAGTCCCCTGCGTCGCCGTTCTGCAGACTTCTGCTGCAGTTCCATCAGCAATTTCACCTTCGCATTCTTTGTCGACTCTATCTTTTCCATACCTATTTATATTATTATATAGAGACAAAGTTACGATTAAGTGAGAGATTTTCCAAATACATTTGAGAAAATCCGAGCGTGAGTACCTAAAACCGAAGGTTAAAGGTACGAAAAGCTCCGAAAAGTTGTGAATAATAAGAAATTATTCTTAACTTTGCCTCTACCGAAACCCCATGAAAGACCAATGCTGAGAAATAACCAAAGAAAAACAAAGTCAAACGTAAGATTAACGTTTATGCAGAAACGCCCTATCAAAGACATTCGTCTCGTGGCATGTGTGTTGTGGCTCATGCTCACTGCCACGTCGCTTCTGCCTGTCACCACCATCTTCATGATTGGCGATTCCACGATGGCCAACAAGGACACCACCAATGGCCGTCAGGAACGCGGATGGGGCATGATGCTGCAAGAGTGTTTCGACCCTCAACACATCCTCATCGACAATCACGCTGTCAATGGGCGTTCCTCTCTCTCCTTCATCAACGAAGGTAGATGGGACAAAGTGCTGAAGAAGATGCGTCCAGGCGATTATGTCATCATCCAGTTTGGCCACAACGACGAAAAGCCTCAAGCCGACCGCCACACGGAGCCAGGCTCCACCTTCGATGCCAATTTGGAACGGTTTGTGAACGAGACGCGTCAACGGGGCGGCATCCCCATCCTGATGAATTCCGTCGTGCGGCGCAATTTTGCCGAGCATGGCGATTCGCTCATCGACACCCACGGTCTCTATCGAGTGGTGCCTCGGCAGGTGGCACAGAGGCTTCATGTGCCTTTTGTTGATGCCAACCGCATCACCCACGAACTGGAACTACGCCTGGGGCGCGAGGGATCGAAGCGACTTCACATGTGGTTCCAGCCCGGCGAACATCCGAGTGAGCCCAAAGGGAAACAGGACAACACTCATTACAACATCTATGGAGCCCGTACTGTGGCTCGTCTGCTGGCGGATGCGCTCTGCGAGGAAGTGCCTCTCCTGAAGCCCCATCGCACCAAGGCCACCACATCCACACCCCAGCAGAGCGTATCCACAGCTCCTTTCGACAATCCCGACACCATCTTCGTCGATGCCCAGGGCGCAGGCCAATTCCGCACCATTGCCGAGGCCATTGAGGTGTGCCGGGCATTCATGGACTACCACAAGGTCATCTATGTGAGAAACGGTATCTATAAGGAGAAGCTCATCATTCCCCAGTGGTTGCAGAACATCGAAATCTGCGGCGAGAGCAGAGAGGGCACAGTCATCACTTTTGACGATCATGCCAATCTGCCCCTTCCGGAGACTGGTTTGCCGATGGGCACCTTCCGCACCTATACCCTCAAGATCGAAGGCAACGGCATCACGCTGAAGAACCTGACCGTTCAAAACGCTTCCGCCCGTTTGGGACAGGCTGTGGCTCTACACACAGAGGGCGACCGCCTGGTCTTCGTCAACTGTCGGTTCATCGGCCATCAGGACACCATTTACACAGGCATGCCCGGCACACGTCTCTATTTCGAGCATTGCTACATCTGCGGAACCACCGATTTCATCTTTGGTCCCTCCACTGCCTGGTTCGAGGATTGCACCATCGAGAGCCTCGCCAACTCCTACATCACCGCAGCTTCCACTCCTGCCAGTCAACCATTTGGCTACATTTTCAACCATTGTCACCTGATTGCAGCCGAAGGTGTGGACAGGGTCTATTTAGGTCGGCCTTGGCGCGACTATGGTTATACCCTCTTCATGCATTGCGACCTGGGCAGCCACATACGTCCAGAAGGTTGGCACCATTGGCAAAAGCATCGTGAACAGACCGCCCGATACCTGGAATTTGAAAACCAGGGTGAGGGAGCCGCCCCCCAGCAGCGCGTTTCCTGGAGTCGCCAGCTGACTCCGAAGGAAGCCAGGAAAATCACCCCGAAACGTGTCCTTGGGAAAAGATTGAAGATTGAAGATTGAAGATTGACCGTTTACTGTTTACCGTTTACTGTTTACTCAACGCGCGCCAGCCTTAATTATCAATTATCAATTATCAATTATCAATTATCAACGCGCGCAGCCTAATCTTCAATCTTCAATCTTCAATGTTCAATCTTTACCGCGCGCAGCCTTAATTTTTAATTTTTAATTTTTAATTTAGAATAATTATATTCTCATGAGAATCCTGACATTGATTTCAGTCCTTACGATGATGGCAACACATTGTACGGCACAAGTTGC
>CACZRZ010000136.1 GCA_902783655.1 uncultured Bacteroidales bacterium | reverse complement strand
CTTCGATCCTCGTCAGTATCTGAAGCCCGCTCGCGAGAACATGAAGAAGATGTACATCCACAAGATTGTGAACGTACTCGGTTCTGACAACAAACTCTAATCGGGAAACCGATAGATACAAAAAAAGGCGTGCCCCCAGCTGGGAGCACGCCTTTCTTTTGCGAGCTGCTTCCGAGAGTTGAACTCGGGACCTCATCCTTACCAAGGATGCGCTCTACCACTGAGCTAAAGCAGCATCATCTGCGTTTTGCGGATGCAAAGGTACAACTTTTTTTCGGAATAGCCAAACTATTGCTCAAGTTTCTTCAGACCGCCATTTTCCTGATAGAAGGTGACACGAGTCGTGAGCTTCTTGTCGAAGAGCACATTGCTCAGCACTTCGGTGTAGCCGAACTGCCCCATGCTGCACTCGATGTCGGCGTACGTCTCGTTGATGTCGAATATCTTGACAGCCTCACGGGCAGCAACATTATAGAAAACTCCCTTATCGGCGGCAGGCTTCCTCGTCAGGAATGCCAGCTTCTTCTTTTTCTCGGCAGTTGGTTCCTCCACCTTGGCAGGCAGACCACCCAGGTTCTTAATCTGTATATAGACAGGCTGCCCCGAAAGGTCGTCCTTGTCCACCACGCCCAACAACTGTGAGAAGCGGAACAGGACATCCTTCTCTGTCTCTTGTGTAGGCAAGACATTGAAGCTGAACACTTCCGTGCTGGTCTGCGTGTAGCCCGAGAACAGTTGTTCCAGTGCCGTAGCCTGTGTCTCGAGCTGCGAGAGCATCAGTCGCAGCTGCTCCCCATCCTTGGGCGTATTGTCGGCTTCGCCGCGAACCAGTGCATTACGACTGTCGCGGATGTCGTAAATCTCCTGTGCGCAGAGTTCTGCCAGTTTGGCCGTACTGCCAGCCGACAGCATTTCCTGGTTCATATATTGCTTCGCGTTCAGTGGAGCCGGCGCAGGCACAGCCTCTGGCAGAGCGGGCAGCGTCTCCTCTTGTGCATCGGCATTGATAGCCAGCAGTATGCCATCGCGGGTCAATGAGACAAGCGGAGCCACAGTCTTACTGTTCAGCTTCACGTTGTAGGCCTTCTCGGGGTCGGGCATACCGAAGGGCTCCACCGTGATGCTCTTGATGCTCCATTGCGTCGTGGGAGCCGTGGGTACATCCTTCATCCGCAGGTAGCGGAAAGCGTATTTGTTCAGTTCACCGGGAGTCGTCACTGTCATTTCAGCCACCACGGTCACACGCAGGGCTGTCTGTGGCAGGAAATAATTCACACCTTCCAGGGTGACACCCGGAACGAACGGAGCAACCTCGGTCTGGGCGAACGCACTAAGGGTGAAGAGTGAGGAGTGAAGAATAAGAATCAGTAATGCAAGTCTTTTCATATCATTCAGTTTTCTAAGTTTAATCTTCTGTGTTCAATGCCCGGAACGCATCGGGCAGATGACGGATGATGTCGCGAGCCAACATACAGTGTTCCGTCAGTTCACGGGCTGCATAGTCACCTGCCGTGCCATGTAGCCACACACCCAGCAGGGCTGCTTCGTGTGGGGCATGGCCCTGTGCCAGCAGACCTGTTATGATGCCCGTCAGCACGTCACCGCTACCTGCCGTGCCCATCCCATTGTTTCCAACCGCCAGTCGGAACACGCTGCCGGTTGGCAGACAAACATGAGTGGGGTGCCCTTTCAGCACCACGATTACACCTTGCTCCTGGGCATAAGCTGAAACACAGCCCAGTTCACGACTTCCCGTCAATCGTTCAGCCTCCAGTGGGTGAGGGGTGAGAATGCTGTTCGCAGGGACGTCGGCCTGCCATTCGCGTCTCTCGGCCAACATATTGAGGGCATCGGCATCATAGACCGCAGGTGCCTCGATTTCGTGCAGACAAGCATGCAACAAGGCAAAGTCGCGCCCCAGTCCCGGTCCTACGCCCACGGCATCGTAAGTATGACCGAAGTCTGCATCCATCTTCAGTATGGCTTCCGGTACGCTTATTTGCAGTATGACGCGGTTCGCCTCTACAGTCTGGATGCTCAACTTGCCAATACCGCTACGCAGACAGGCTTCAGCCGACAAGATGGCGGCTCCAGCCATACCCTGACTGCCTGCAACCAACAAGGCGTGACCGAAGGTTCCTTTGTGTCCTCCGGCAGGCCTTGAACGCAGCATTTTGCGCAAATCCGATACGTTGATGTCCTCGATTTGACCATTCATATTGCAAAGTTAACGATTAATGTTGACTTGTGCAGCAATTTTTAATTTTTAATTTTTAATTTTTAATTTAATTATGTTATCTTTGTGGCAAAATAGCTTTTATGTAGCGAAAAAAGCATGATTATGAGTAACACAATTCAAGTTAAAGACAAGAAATTTGCGGTTTCGATACCCAAAGAGAAGATTCTGACTGAGGTTAAACGCGTGGCAGCTGAGATCAACCGCGACTATGCCGGTCGGCAACCCATATTCCTGGCCGTACTGAATGGTTCTTTCATCTTTGCCGCCGACCTCCTGCGCGAGGTGACACTGCCCTGCGAAATCTCCTTCGTGCGACTGGCATCGTACGAGGGAATGGGTTCCACAGGCGAAATCCGCGAAATCATGGGTTTGAGCGTGGACGTGACAAACCGACCGGTGATAATCGTCGAGGACATCGTGGACACCGGACTGACTATGGCTCACATGCTGGAAACGCTGAAGAAACACAACCCGGGCAGCATCGACATCTGCACGCTGCTCTTGAAACCCGGAAAACTGCAGGTGAACCTCGACGTACGCTATTGCTGCATGCAGATTCCCAACGATTTCATCGTGGGCTACGGCCTGGACTACGATGGATTCGGACGCAACACGAAGGACATTTACACGCTGGTAAGCGAGAATTAAGAATTAAGAGTACGGCGAGTAATCGAGTTCTACTCGCTTCGCTCGTCGAAGAAATTCTACAAATCAAACCAAATCGAACAAAATATTTATCCCTTTATTTGTTAGATTTTGATTAGATTTATCCGATTTCTGCCACAAAGTGGCACTCTAAATCAAACACGTAAGTACTTGTGAAAGTTGAATTATAAATTAAGATAACAATATGAAGAATATTATCATCTTCGGTGCCCCCGGTAGCGGCAAGGGCACCTACAGCGACGAGATAGTAGCTCGTTATGGTATGGGACACATCAGCACAGGCGATGTGCTGCGTGCAGAAATGAAACAGGGTTCCGAACTCGGGAAAATTGCACAGGGCTACATCAGCAATGGCCAGTTGATTCCCGACGAACTGATGATCGACATCCTGGCAAAGACCTACGACAGCCTACCCGCAGGCAAGGGTGTCATCTTCGATGGATTCCCCCGTACGATTGCCCAGGCCGAGGCACTGAAGAAGATGCTGGCAGACCGCAACCACGACATGGGTGTGATGATCGAACTGATTGTAGATGAGGACACACTGATGAAGCGCCTGCTGAACCGCGCCATCGAACAGGGACGCGCCGACGACAACGAGGAGACCATCCGCAAGCGCTTTGCCGTGTATCACAACCAGACAGAACCCCTTTCCGCATGGTTCGAGAAGGAAGGCATACGCCACACCTTCACCTGGGAGGGCAGCAAGGACCTGATGCTGGCCAATATCTTTGCCTTCCTCGATACACTGTAATTCTTCGACCACGATTTAACGGATTTAACGGATTAAAATGATTTAGACGAACACGGATAAGACGGATAGACACGGATTATAATATGCTTAATCCGCTAAATCGTGGTAGAAAAACATCCGTGTAAATCGTGCTTTTTTTAATTCGTTTAATCCGTTAAATCGTGGTCGTAAGGTAATTCGTTAAATTCGTGTAATTCGTGGTCTATAAACCAACTCGTGTAATTCGTGGTATAGAAAGTAATGGAGAGTAATTTCGTTGACTATGTGAAGATTGTGTGCCGCTCGGGCAAGGGCGGACGCGGTTCTGCACACATGCATCGTGCCAAGTACGTTGCCAATGGCGGACCGGATGGTGGCGACGGTGGACGT
>CACZRZ010000135.1 GCA_902783655.1 uncultured Bacteroidales bacterium | reverse complement strand
GGTAAACTGCACGCCGAGCTGCTGGGCAGCACTGTTGTACTGGAGGTCGCGAACAGTCGAGTTGGCGCGGTCGTTTGCCATTTCGGTCGAAACCTGTTTGGTGAACTCCAAGCGCTGAGTCTTTATGGCTTCGTCCGATGTACGGGCCAGGAAGTCGGCCTTGCTCTCGCCGTTCAGACGCTTCATCCACACATTCATGCGGTTGTCAACTGTATTCAACATCTGCTCGTAGAGAGTGAGGCCGCGAGTCTCTATCACAGGTGTTGTCACCTGGTCCTCTATGGCTTTAGGCTTTTTGTAACCGAACTTGAAGTTAAGACCAGCCTGAGCTGTCATCTGCAGGACATCGTCGTTGAAGACTTCGCTCTTGCCGGCGAAGCGTGCGTTCAGGTCGCTCTCGATGGTGAAACTCAACCACTTCACGATGGGCACTTCCAGTCCCAGACCTACGCGGCCGTTGAAAGCCCAACGGTGGTCGTTGTCGGCATACATCATGCTGCTGCCAGCAGCAACAGCCTCGCAGTTTCCTGCATTCTCGAACGCATAGTTTGCGCCCAGACCGCCAATGAAGAACAGGTTGACGGGATACCATCTCTTCTTGCCAAACAATGTGCACAGGTTAACCAGGGCATCTGCGCTACCAGTTACGTAGTTGTAATTGTAGTGTCCGTCCTCGTTCTGCAGCGGATAGTTTACGCCCGACTTGTCCCAAACACCATTGAAGTGCAGACGTGCTCCAACCACCGGACTGAACATGCGGCCAATGCTGATGCTTGCCGTCGGGGTGAATGTCTTCCAGTTGTTAAACTCCTTGTTGAAGGTGTTCTGCACACCGCCCTGCAAACCAACGAAGAAATAGGGCGGCAGTTTGTGACCGTTTTCTTCAAGGTCTTCCTTGGTCAGCACCTCGTTTCTTCTCTCGCTGACCAGCGGACTTGTCGTCGTGCCGGGCAATCTCTCGATGTTGCTGACCGGGCGAGTGGGTATGGTGGGAGTGATATCCACGTCCTCCACAGCCTTTTCCTTCTTGTAGCCGAACTTGAAGTTGAGGCCAGCCTGGGCAGTCATCTGCAGGACATCGTCGTTGAAGACCTCGTTCTTGCCGGCGAAGCGTGCATTCAGGTCGCCCTCAAGGGTGAAACTCAACCACTTCACGATGGGCACTTCCAGTCCCAGGCCTACGCGACCGTTAAAGGCCCACCGGTCGTCGTTGTCAGCATACATCATGCTGCTGCCCATGGCCTTCTCTTCGCTGCGACCATAATTCTCGAAAGCATAATTGCCCCCCAAGCCACCGATAAAGTAGAGGTTGACGGGATACCAGTCTTTTTTGCCGAATGCAGTGCACAGGTTCACAAGGACGTCGGCACCGCCGGTGATGTAGTTGTAATTGTAACGGGCATCATCAGCCAGCCTGTAGTTGACTCCCGACTTGCTCCATGCACCATTGAAGTGCAGGCGTGCTCCAATGACAGGAGTGAAGAATCGGCCAACGCTGAGGCTCATTGTCGGGGTGAACGTCTTCAAGTTGTTGAACTCGCTGTTAAACGTATTTTGCACCCCACCTTGAATGCCAACAAACATGTGTGGCAAAGTTTTGTAGTCTTTCTCGTCAGCACTTTGGGCGTTGACGGTAACGAAACCTGCCAGCAGCAGGCACATCGACATGCAGATTTTCAGTCTTTTCATTTTCATAACATTATTAATTATATATTAGAGTTGCATATTAATGGTTACAAGGATGCTGTTTAGTTGCCGAGGCTCATTTCATGAATTTAACGCTGTGCTGACGGCCTTGTATGCGCCACGATACGATATAGAGCCCACGGGGAAGGGCCGATACGTCGCAGGACTCCGAGGCACGGAACGTGCGTACCTGCCGGCCCGAGCGGTCATAGACATGGACGGCGAAGGTGAGTGCCGAGGGATTGTCGGCACCGAAGTGCAGGCGGCTGCCCGCAGCATCGTAGGCCAAAGCGTAATCACATTGACCATTTACCATTGACCATTGACCATTGTCCATTGACCATTGACCATTGTCCATTGACCATTGAGGATTTTGAATTTTGAATTTTGAATTATCAATGTCTTCGATTCCGTCCACAATCCAGTCTGTCGCTTCGATGAGCCACAGGCGGTTGCTGGAACTGCTGTTGCGCCCGTCGCTGGTGTAGCTGACGATGTGCGTGCCGTTCTCATGGTTACCTCCACTCAAGTTGGCGGCATGTTGGCTGAAGCGGTTGACCAGGTTCCAACGTTCGTTCAATTGGGTGGCGATGTCCCACTGCTGACGCTTGTCGAGTGTGTCGGGGGCTGCCACATTCAGTTGTGTCCCAGTCTGTGTCGTAGCCGTCGGATTGCCCTCCGTGGGGTCGTTCAGGGCAAGGCCAGTCATGCGGTTGGTGATGTGCATGTAGCCGTTTGCCAGAGATCTGATGTGCCATTGCTGGCTCTCGCTCTCTGCGTCTAATGCATTGCCGCAAATGGTGCCCGTCTCGGCATCCACGTCGAAGACAGTGCCCGTGCCAAGATTGCTGATGGTGTAGTATGCCAACGTGTCAGCAACAAAGGTCGGCACCTTGTGTTCCGGATCTGGCTCTGGTGCGTCGGGCAGGAACGAGGCAAAGGCCTCCTTGAGGTAGGGGATGTGCGTCGCGATGTACGAGCGCAGGTCATCGACATACTGGTCGTAGGTGCTGTAGAGCACACATTCGCGCAGGGTGCGCACATTGATGCCCCACCGTTCGTAGTTGAGCTGCTGCGACCTTTGCAGCAGTCCGGCCAGGCTGTCCACCTTGTCGAGCATGAAGTCCTCCAGTCCCTCGTCGATGACCTCACCCAGGCGCCGGTTGACGAGGCGCACGAACCATTCGTCCTCCCACAGACGGTCTATCCATGGGCCCATGACGCTGGAGCCGAAGGCCACATCCTTCATCAGCTTGCGCGAGGTGTCGCCGATGCGATTGTCGTTGGCATAGGCAATGTCGAGGTCCCACAGCGGGCCCCAGAAGAGGCGGTCGTCGTCCTGCTCCTTGTAGAAATAGGCCGACCAGAAAGCATCGGGATTGCCACTCACCTCCGAGGCAACGTACCAGTTGGCCAGCGATATGCTGTCCACACGGGAACGATAACCCTCAGCGGGGTCGGAGAAGGATTCGTCATACAGGCGTTGCTCAAAGTCATAGACGAAGTTGCGGATATATTTGTACTGCCGGTCCACGATGTCGTCCTCGTCGGGATAGTGGATGCGGATGGGAACGCTCCGTTTTGGGGAGTAGAAGCCCGACTTGCCGTTCTGGAAGTCGCCGAATCCGTCGGCTTCGAGCAGGTAGCCCCCTGTGATGTTGCTCTCCTCGGTCAGCGGAAGGTCCTGCTCCTCCACGTTTACACGATGCGGACGCACATCCACGTGGTCCGATATCTGGTAGTTGCCTACGTACTTTCCGTTGAGTGTCAGGTCCACGAACTTGGCTGCGGGATTGAACTTCAGTCCCACGAATTCGCCCAGTTCCCTGCTGATGGCATTGCGTATCAGCGACTTGTCGCCATGATTGGCCAGCAGGGTCCAGTTCTTGGTGTTGGCATAGCCTTTGCCCAGCCACTTCACCTTTTCGTGAAACTTCAGCCTATAGGGCTTCTTGGCCAAGCCCCATGTCGAATTGCCTCGCCCGCGGATTTCCAGCGAGTCGTAGAACTGCACGTTGTCCTCTTCGTCCACCATCCACATGCGGGCCAGCACGTAGGTGCTCTTGCTCGAGATGCTGCGCCCCGTGAATGTCTCTATGTATATGTGAGGCAGATTTGTCAGCCGTACATGCTCGTCGGCCCATGCCCTCAGACATGCGCATACGAGTATCATACAGAGGTATGTAATTCTGCGATTCATTGGCCCTATAGGTTATATCAGCGCGTAAAGTTACGAATAAATTCTGTGGCATACAAACTTGCGGGCAATAAAGTTGTGAATTTGAGAAATATAAAAGTAATGGGATGATTAGCATGATGTGTCTTGCGGGTTAAAAGGTTGCACGGATTTGCATGCCAATTAGCCGTTGCAGAGTCTGACAATTGAGCTTCCAGATGTATTTGGATTACTGATGGAATCAACACTGTTGATAGGTAAAGGATGTGTCGTCTGAGCTGCTGTGACATGAGAATATGAAATAGACGACACGTCGTTCGCCTTGACGCACAATTGTCCGTCAAGTCAAACGACGTGTCGTTGGAGCTCAAACGATACTATGGTTTCGCTTGACGGACAATTGTGCGTCAAGCGAAGGGTCGTGAGGTAGTGGGCAAATGTACGGCACAAAACACACGAAGCCTCCCGAGGTTGCCCGGGAGGCTTCGTGTGTTAGGCCGTAAAGCGTGTGCTTACTTCTCGATGCTGAGCAGTTCGACCGTGAAGATGAGCGTGGAGAAGGGTTTGATGGTGCCCTTGTCCTGTGCTCCATAGGCCAGTTCCTGCGGAATGTAGAGCTCCCACTTCGAGCCGACAGGCATCATGGTCAGAGCCTCGGTCCAACCCTTGATGACCTGGTTGCAGGCGAAGGTGGAGGGCTCGTTACGCTTGTACGAGCTGTCGAAGACGGTGCCGTCGATGAGGCGTCCTTCGTAGTTCACTTTCACTTTCTGCGTGGCGGTGGGCACTTCGCCGTTGCCCTTCACGAGCACCTTGTACTGCAGACCGCTGGGGGTGACCTTCACGCTGTCCTTCTTGGCATTCTGGGCCAGGAAAGCCTCGCCGGCACGACGGTTCTCGCCGTACTTGCGCTCCATCGCTGCCGTCTGGTAGTACTCCATCTGCTTGCGGATGATGGTCTGTGCGCTGTCGGCAGAGACGGAGGCCATGAGGTCGTTCTGACCCGACACGCCTGCGCGGAAGCCAGCCACGAACATCTCGGGCTGGAGTATCTGCAGCGAATCGTCGATCTGGCTCGATATCTGGGGAATGATTTGTTTCTCCACCTGTTCGCGGATTTCCATACCTGCCAGGCGAGCCTTCAGGCGACGGTCGGCTTCGGTCATTTCCTTAGCGTCGAATCCCTGAACGAAGTCAGCCATGAAAGTCGTGTCGATGCCCATGCGCTGTACGAGATAGTTCTTCAGCCCATTGGTGTTGGCGCGACCGAAGAGGAAACTGAAATCGCGAGCGGGGATGGTGTCGACCTTTACCACTACGGGCTCGGCCTTCTTAGCCTTCTTCTTAGAAGCTGCGCTGACTGACAGGCAGCACAGCGCAGCAAGAATGATGAATATTTTTCTCATGTCTGTTGGTAGTTAAAGGGGAGTTGTGGCTCCCCTTTATTACATCTTCATTACTTCTCGATGCTCAGCAGTTCGATGGTGAATACCAGAGCGGAGAAGGGCTTGATGTTGGCACCGGCCTCGCGCTCGCCATAAGCCTGGTCCTGGGGAATGTAAACCTTCCACTTCGAACCAACAGGCATGTGGGTCAGGGCGTTCGTCCATCCGGGGATGACCTGGTTGCAACGGAAGGTGGTGGGCTCGTTGCGCTTGTAAGAGCTGTCGAAGATGGTGTCGTTGATGAGCTTACCCTCGTAGTTCACCTTCACACGGCTGGTGTCGGCGGGGATAGCGCCCTTGCCTTCCTCGATTACCTCGTAGTAAACGCCGTTCTCGAGCTTGCAGATGCCTTCCTTCTTGGCAATCTTTGCCATGAACTCTTCGTTCTCCTGGCGCCAGGGGCCATACTGCTTCTCCATCTGGGCCTTCTTGATTTCCTGCTGCTTGGTGCGAGCAGTGCCCTGAGCCTCCTCTACGGTCATCAGGCCGCCCTCATCCAGGGTACCGCTGATGAAGCCTGCCATGAAGTTCTTCAGGCTGATGGTCTGGGTGGAGTCCTCACCGAAGATTTCGTAGTTGATGCCTTTGATCATCTGCTGGCTGATCTGCTGACCAATCTGGATGCCAGTGTAGTAGGCAACCTTCTTCTTGTCGTCGCCGGCATTAGCACCTTCGTTCAGACCCTTGATGAACTGGTCCATGTAGGCACTGTCCACACCGATGCGGGTCAGATAGTCGCGCAGGCCCTGCGTCTGTGCCATACCGATGGCATAGGAGAGGGTGTCAATGTCGTTCTTAAGATCGGCCTTGGGAGTGCCGTTGCCGCAAGAGGCAATCACAGCAGCAATAACTGCTACAAAAAGATAACTTAACTTTTTCATTGTTGTTTTTATTAATTTGGTTAATTGGTTGTTTCTGTGAATCTGGGGCCTGTTTACAGTACCTTGATGAGTTCCACGTCGAAGATGAGTGTGGAGTAGGGTGGGATGCTGCTGCCTGCGCCGCGCTCGCCGTAACCGAGCAGGTAGGGGATGTAGAAGCGGAACTTGGCACCTTCCTTCATCAGCTGTACTCCCTCGGTCCAGCCGGGAATGACCTGGTTGAGGCCAAAGTCGGCAGGTTCGTTGCGTTTGTATGAACTGTCGAAGACGCTGCCGTCGAGCAGTCGGCCTTCGTAGTGGCAGCGTACCTTGTCGGTAGCCTTGGGACTGCGGCCCGTGCCCTCCTGAAGGACTTCGTACTGCAGACCGCTCTTTGTGGTGACCACACCCTCGCGCTTGCCATTGTTTTCCAGGAACACCTTGCCGTCGGCAATGGCTTGCTGAGCCTCCTCGGCAGCCTTGTCGGCAAAGTAGGCATTCAGCATTTCCTGCGCCTCGCGGGCTGTCATGTCCGTAGGCTGCCCGTCCATAATCTGACCTATGCTGCGGGTGAATTCACTGAGGTTGAAGCCTTTGATATTCATGCTCTTCAGCTGCTGGCCAATGCCCAAGCCGAGAGCGTAGCTAATCTTGTCCATTTTTCTTTTTCGTTAATAATAAAATGCTTTTTCGGGGTGCAAAGATACGCAAAATATGTGTAATACGTTTGTTTTCTTCGTGTTTTTTATATAAAAATAACATATTTGGTTGTCTGTGTCGGAAAAATTCCGTAAGTTTGCATGAATAATGTGTAAAAAATGACAAAGCAAGAAGTCGTATTGAGTGAAAACCTGCAGCAGACGTTGTCGGCAGCTGTACGTAAGGTGGAGCACGACCGTCTGTTTGTGCTGACCGATGAGACCACCCGCCGGTTGTGCTGGCCGTTGGTGAGCGAAATGCCTTGCATGGCCGAGGCACAGATGATGACCATCGGTGCCACAGACGAAAACAAGACACTGGAGTCGCTGACGCATGTCTGGAGGTGTCTGCAAGAGGGTGGTGCCACGCGCCATTCGCTGATGGTGAACCTGGGCGGAGGCATGGTGACAGACCTGGGTGGATTTGCCGCATCGACGTTCAAGCGCGGCATTGCCTACATCAACGTTCCCACTACGCTGCTCTCGATGGTCGATGCTTCTGTGGGTGGAAAGACGGGCATCAACTTCGGCGGGCTGAAGAACGAAGTGGGGGTGTTCAATTGCGCACTGACTGTCATCCTGGATGCCGAGTTCCTGCATACGCTGGATTATGAGAACCTGGCCTCGGGCTATGCCGAGATGCTGAAGCACGGCTTGATAAGCACGGAGGAAAACTGGGCTGAACTGTTGCGCTTCGACCTGCAACGGGTTGATTATCGTGCGCTGGGTCGCCTTGTGGCCAAGAGCGTGGCCATCAAGGAGCGTATTGTCGAGGAGGACCCGCTGGAGCATGGCATTCGCAAGGCACTGAACCTGGGACATACCGTGGGACATGCCTTCGAGTCGCTGGCGATGGCCGAGGAACGCACCGTGCTGCACGGCTATGCCGTTGCCTGGGGACTGGTGTGCGAGCTCTACTTGAGCGCCAAGCGTGTGGGCTTCCCTGCCGACAAACTGCGCCAGACGATGGCTTTCGTCCGTGACACGTATGGGACGTTCGCCTTCACATGCAAACACTACGATCGTCTGTACGAACTGATGACGCACGACAAGAAAAACACGGCAGGGCAGGTCAACTTCACCCTGCTCGGCGACGTAGGCGACATCCGCATCAACCAGACTGCCACGCGAGAGGAAATCATGGATATGCTGGACTTTTATAGGGAAAGTTGAAGAAATGATGGACTCAAACACCAAACGGCAAAACAACTAATTGACAAAAAAACTAATCTTTCTTAACTTAATCTAATTACTGATGAAAAAACTACTTCTAACTTTGGCAGTTGTGGCCGTAAGCCTGGCTGCCAGCGCCCAGTGGACAAAACCTGTGCCGAAGGGACAGCCCCTTGCCACAAGCACTGAGTGCTATCTTTACAACGTTGATGCCGAAGGCTTCCTGTGTGGAGCCAACGACTGGGGCACACGTGCCAGTGTCGTTCCCATGCATGGCCACAAGATCTGGCTCGAGAAGTTCGAGTACGAAGGTCTGGCCTGGGACGGCAAGTCGTACTTCATCTGGAATGCCATCGAAGACGGTGGCATGAAGGGCCAGAACGGTGTCATGTTCATGAGCGATGCTGCCAACTTCTGGGTGGACCGTGCCGTGGACAGCGATGATGCCAAGAACTTCGGCGGATTCGTGTTTGTGGACCAGGGCGACAACATCTACAAGATGCAGCCCAATTCCACCACAGATTTCTTTATCGGCATGAAGCCCGTCAAAAACGACAATCGTCTGTACCTGAACGTGGCAGAGCTGGAAGGCGGATTCGCTCCCGAGGATTTCCTGGTGCGCTGGATGTTTGTGTCGGCTGCCGACTATGTCGCTTATAAGCTCAACATCGAACGCTATGAAGTGGCTGTGGGCCTGGGCTATGCCATCGAAGACGTGAAGGAGAATAATCCTTCGGTTGACATTTCTGAGGTGGAAATGGTGTATAACAACACCAATAGTACCATCGAACAGTTGCGCGATGCCTATAAGCAGTTGGCTCGGTTGGCCGCCACCTCCGAATCGCCGATTGACGTGACGGCTGCATATGTCACCAACCCCACCTACAAGTACAATAACAACGATGGATGGAGCGGTGACGTCCCTGGCTTCCAGTACTATGGCAATGCCGAGCGCTACAATGGTACCATCAACCACTATCAGAATTTGAGCGGACTGCCCAATGGTGTATATGAGGTAGTAGCATTCGGTTATTACCGTTCGGGTTCTAACGACCTGGATGCCCAGCACTACGGACAGCAGCAGGAAGGCCCCAACATCGGTGGCGGAGACTTCGAGAACTTCAAACTCTATGTCAGCAACGACTGGTACAGCGACGAGACTGCTTTCCCCCTGCAGAACTCGGGAGCCTCGATGGAGGTCTTAGAGGGCTCGGCCGGTACGGCAAGCACCGTATATGGTTATGTGCCCAACGACATGGAGACGGCTGCTGTCTATATGGATGCCGGACAGTACGAGCCAACGGCCCTGCTGGCTTTTGTCAACGATGGCAAACTGACCATTGGCGTGCGCAAGACACAAACTATCGGCGACGACTGGGCTATCTGGGATGATTGGGGACTGCTGTATTCCGGCAGTTCGGATGCCACCTATGTAGCAGCAGCCGAGGCCCTTCTGGAATATAATACCAATTTGGAGGAACTCATCGAGAATGAAACCGTGATGTACTATCAGCATAGTGTGTACGATGCCTACAAGGCTTCTGTGAAGGCCCTCGGCGAGGCCACAATTGCAGACCAGGTGGTGCCGGCCGTCAGCAAGTACAACAATGCCTATCGCGACTTGCTGGCCAGCATCAATGCCTATGCTGCCTTCTATGATGTGTTTAACGAAGCTAAGACCTGGCTCGAGAACAAGGATGCCGACTCGGAAGAAGTGGCCCTGCTGGCCGACTATCTAGGCAGCGAATCTGAAGGGGGATATAACGGTCATGGCAGTGCCGACTATATTCTGATAAACGGTACGCTGAATATCGAGGAACTGAAGGCTGAGCAGGATTATCTGGAGAGAATCTGGAACGATGCTATGGCCAACAGCATGGCTGACGGCGACGACTGCACAGCAATGCTGAAGAATCCCACTTTCGCCGATGCCACAGGTTGGACGTATGGCGACAATGTAACGCTGGGCATCGACAGCCAGCATCTGATGCAGGGCTGGAACGTTGTGTTCGACGTATATCAGGAGCTGGGTGGACTGCAGAATGGCCTGTACGAACTGAGCTACAACGGCCTGTTCCGTCCAACACAAGCCGGTGCTTCTCAGGAAGAACTGATAGAGAAGGCTAAGGCATTTGCCTACATCAACAACTATGAGACCCGTATGCCAAGCATCCTGGACGACTTGTCGGCAGAACAACTGTCGGCCGATGATGCCAACTATCAGGGTCAGGGCTATGGTCCTAACAGCACAGCGGGCGCCTCTGCCCATTTCCAGGCTGGCAAGTATGCTGCTCATGCCTATGGTATCGTCACCGACGGCACCATGCGCATCGGTTTCAAGAACAACCTGCGTACCGACGACAACTGCGTGGCATGGGTGGGTCCCGTGAAACTTATCTACCGTTCAAAGAACCCAGATGCCCTGAAGGAGGTTATCGCAAGCACCATCGTCATTGTGAACGAGAAGTTGGGCCTGTACTGTGGTAAGCCCGAACTGGATGCGATGGCTAATGCCGCCACATTTGCCTCAACTTGTGGCGACGATGAGCTGTACCAGGCTCTTATCGACCTGAAGAAGACCATCGAGGACGTTGACCTGGGTGTAGAAGCCTACCAGAAGTTGTGGGTGGCCCTGTTCAACCTCGACCAGGCTATCCTGAATAATGAGAAGGCCGGTGAGGCTATCATCAAGGAGGCTCAGGCCCTCTTCAATGAGGCCAACGATGCCTACACTGCACAGTCGTACAACACAGCCGAGGCTGAAGAAATTACGACAACCCTGAATGCCATGGTCGTGAAGATTCTGTTCCCCGATCAGGAAGCCAGCGAGGAGAATCCTGTCGACTACACTTCTGCCATTGTGAACCCGACCTTCGATCCCAGCCGCGGTTCGAAGAATGATGGTACGATTGAAGGTTGGACAACTACGCCAATGAACGGCTATAAGGAATATACGGTTTCATATAACCGTGCCGGATTCGAACTGAATCAGAAGCTGACCGGCCTGCCCAAGGGCAAGTATAAGGTTACCGTACACACGTATTACCGTGCCGGATACTACGATGAGGAAGCAACTCGTGTGCAGAATGGCGAAGAAACCCACCTGACCACATTGTATGCACAAACCTCGGCTGAGAAGTTCGAGACGAAAGTCATGAACCTCTGTGAAGGTGCTGCCGATTCAGATCTGGGCGTGAAGTGCTACACTCTGAACAACGGTAAGTTTGCTCCTGACGGCACCACTCCCTCTGCAGCCTTCTTCGCTGCCGGTTACTACCTGAACGAACTGCGCTTCACCATTCCCGAGGACGGCGAGGTGGTTATCGGCCTGTCAAAGACCGATACCTATCCCAACGACTATGAGGTTGTGGGCGCATGGGAACTTTGGTACATGGGCGATGATGAGGGCTCCGGTCTGGGCGAAGAGCAAGACCTGTCGTCACTCATTGTCAATAATACATTCGATCCCAGCCGTGGTTCGAAGGATGACCAGAGAGTCGAAGGTTGGACAACTTCTCCGATGAATGGCTATAAGCAGTTTACCGTTTCGTACAACCGTGCTGCCATCGATCTGTATCAGGATCTCTCTGGCCTGCGCGAGGGTACATATAAGGTAACGGTACATACCTACTACCGCGCCGGTTACTGGGACGAGGAAGAAGCTCGTGTGAAGAGCGGCGAAGAGACTCACCTGACTACGATGTATGCGCAGACGACCGCTGAAAAATACGCAAAGCCCGTCATGAACCTTTACGAGGATGCTACTGACGAGCCCGTTGACGGCGTGAACTGCTATAAGCTGGGCAATGGCAAGTATGCTCCCGACGGAACTACACCTACGGCTGCTTACTTTGCTGCCGGTTACTACCTGAACGAACTGCCCTTCTATGTAGGCAGTGACGGTAAGGTACGCATTGGTCTTTCGAAGACCGAAATCCTGCCCAACGACTATGAAGTGGTGGGTGAATGGAATCTCTATTACTATGGTGGCGGCAACAACGTTGACCAACTGAACGGTGGTGGCGAGGACGGCATTCAGTTTGCCGATGTCCAGGTGGCTATGCCTGTGGGCTTCTACTCACTGAGTGGCGCTCGCCTGTCTGCTCCTCAGCGCGGTATCAACATCATCCGCATGGCCGACGGTTCAACACGTAAAGTTATAATTAAGTAAATATGAAAAGAAACCTCTTTATACTTGTAGCCCTGCTCGTTTCAGTGGGGCTGCAAGCCAAAGACAAGAAACAGCAGACGAGTGGAAATCCCATCCTGCCCGAGTTCCATGCCGACCCCGAAGTGCTCTATTCGCAACAGACGGGCAAGTTCTACATCTACTCCACCACCGACGGTGCACCAGGGTGGGGCGGGTACTACTTCACGGTGTTCTCCAGCGAGGACTTGACAAGTTGGAAGCACGAGGGCATCATGCTCGACCTGGGTACCAGTCAGGTTCCCTGGGCCACCGGCAATGCCTGGGCTCCCTGCATCATCGAGCGCAAGACTGCCGATGGCTGGAAATACTACTTCTACTACAGCGGCCACGACAAACAGCGCGATCGCAAGTCGATAGGTGTGGCAGTGAGTGACAGTCCGACTGGTCCTTTCGTGGATCATGGCGAACCCATCATCACCGACGAGGACCGTCCGCGTGAGGCACACGGTGGCCAGGCCATCGACGTGGATGTCTTTCAGGACCCTGTCAGTGGCAAGTTCTATCTCTATTGGGGCAACGGCTTCATGGCCGGAGCCGAACTGAACGATGACATGATGTCCGTGAAGAAGGAGACCGTCACGCATCTCACTCCTCAGGGCGGAAGCCTCAAGGACTATGCCTTCCGCGAGGGTGCATACGTCTTCTACCGTAATGGCAAGTACTACTTCCATTGGAGCGTCGATGATACGGGGTCGCCCAACTACCATGTGGCCTACGGCACCAGCGATTCGCCCCTTGGCCCCATCAAGGTTGCCGATGAACCCATCGTCCTCATCCAGGACCCCGAGAAGGAAATCTACGGACCGGCACACAACAGCGTGCTGCAGATTCCCGGTCGCGACGAGTGGTACATCGTCTATCACCGCATCAACAAGAACTATCTCCTGCCTCGTCCCAATGGCCCAGGCTTCCATCGTCAGGTATGCATCGACCGCATGGAGTTCAACGCCGACGGTACCATCCGCCGCGTCGTTCCCACTCGTGAAGGCGTAGCGCCGGTTAAGAAGTTTAAACGCTAAGAACATTGAAGCGTTAAAAAGTGGTAAAGCCTGTCGTGACAGTTAAACTTATGTCAACGGCAGTGTCAAACAGTCAGAGAGTTGTTACAGATGTTGCACAATTTAATTAAGAGTACGATGAAAAAGATAATTTTCCTTTCGCTGATGTTCTCAATAATGAGCCTAAGCATGATGGCCATGTCGAACAGCAAGGTGCGCAGCCACGCTCGTTTCCTGACCGACCGTATGGCCTATGAACTTGACTTTACCCCCATGCAGTACGACGACTGCTACGAAATCAACTACGACTTCATTCGTCAAGTTTCATATCTGATGAACGATGTGATATATGGCTACTACGATGCCATCGATGCCTACTATCGCTACCTCGACTGGCGTAACGACGACCTGCGTTTCATCATGACGACCAGCCAGTACATCCGTTTCATGGCACGCGACTATTTCTATCGTCCCATCTACACCACTGGGGGCAGTTGGTACTTCCGCATCTACACGACCTACAGCAACCGCTCGTTCTTCTATTTCGATGCGCCCACCGTCTTCCGCGACTATCGTGGCGGTCACAGCCGCAACCACTATTCGAGCGGCTACTATGTTAACCGCTATCAGGGTACCGACCGTTACACAGGTCATGGGAGCATCATCGGTTCTCAGAACTTTACGACTCATCGCAAGAGCGACTTCGGTACGAACCTGCGTGAGCGCAACCAGCGTCCCGACTACAACAACTATGGCAATCGCAATAGTTCGAACCGTACGGCCGACCCGCGCTACCGTGACGACAGCGGCAACCGCAATGCACCGCAGATAAACAACCGTTCGACGAGCGGCGAGCATCGCGGAGCATCCACCAACACAGGCAACCGTAGCACGACGCAGCCTTCTGACAACTCGCGTTCGTCGCAGCCTGCCAACACGGGTAGCCGCTCTTCTTCATCCACCCGTTCCGGCAATGCCTCGGGCAGTGGCGAGACACGTGGCAACCGTTCAAACGCAGGTCGATAAGGACAAATAGTCAATGGTGAATGTGAGGCAGACATTACTTGTGCTTTTGTTGCTGACCGCGACATCGGTCCTGGCACAGACTGACAAACAATGGGAAGTCGAGGCGGAGTCGGAAGACGCCCGTCTCGACTTCCGTCACGATACCGTCGAGATTCGCACACCGGCTGGCCTCACCCTGTGGTGGCGCCGGGAACTGACGGTTCCCTGTGTCATCGAGTACGAAGCCATGGTGGTCGTTCGCGACTCGACGGACCGCCTGTCCGACCTCAATTGTTTCTGGATGGCCACCGACCCTGAAGCGTTTATGGGCAGCGTGTTTTCGAGGCTGGAAGAGCGCCATGGCGTATTCAAGAATGCTTCCTCCCTACAACTTTACTATGTGGGTTACGGGGGCAATTCCAACACCACCACACGCTTCCGTCGTTACAACGCCCAGCCCAATCCTCCGCTCATTAAGGAATACACCGACTCGGCTCATCTCTTGCAGCCCAATGTCTGGTATCGCATCCGCATCGAGGCCCGCTATCAGTACACCTGTTATTACATCAACGATGAGTTGCTGTTCGAGTGCAAAGACCCCCAATCCCTGACGCGAGGCTGGTTCGGTTTCCGCACCACATGGAGCCATTGCATGATTCGTCGCTTCCGAGCCGATTGCAACCCTGCCGACTGACAATGAACAATTCGTAATTCATAATTCATAATTCATAATTCATAATTGGCCTGGCGGCTTGTTATATTAACCAAAAATCAATAACCAAAAACCAATAACCAATAACCAAAAACCAATAACCATTAAATCTTATAACTATGAACAACATCATTCCTGCTTTTTGGCTCGTGCCCGTAGCTTCAGTCGTGGCACTGGGCATGGCGTTTTACTTCTTCCGCTCGATGATGCGGGCCGACGAAGGCTCGCCTCGTATGCGTGAAATTGCCGGTCATGTGCGCCGTGGTGCTATGGCCTACCTGGCTCAGCAATACAAGGTCGTGGCCATCGTCTTTGCCGTTCTGGCCCTGTTGTTTGCCTTCATGGCATACGGCCTTCATGTGCAGAACACTTGGGTGCCCTTTGCCTTCTTGACGGGCGGTCTGTTCTCCGGCCTGGCCGGTTTCTTCGGCATGAAGACCGCCACATACGCCTCTGCCCGTACGGCCAATGCTGCCCGCAAGAGCCTCGACGGCGGTCTGCGTATCGCTTTCCGTTCGGGTGCTGTCATGGGTCTGACCGTAGTTGGTCTGGGTCTGCTCGACATTGCATTGTGGTTCCTCATCCTGAACCGCTTCGACCCCAACGGACTCATTTCCATCACCACCACCATGCTCACCTTCGGCATGGGTGCATCTACGCAGGCCCTTTTTGCCCGTGTGGGTGGCGGCATCTATACGAAGGCTGCCGACGTGGGTGCCGACATCGTGGGCAAGGTTGAAGCCGACATTCCCGAGGACGACCCGCGCAATCCTGCCACCATTGCCGACAACGTCGGCGACAATGTGGGCGACGTTGCCGGTATGGGCGCCGACCTCTACGAGTCGTATTGCGGTTCCATCCTCTCCACTGCAGCCC
>CACZRZ010000134.1 GCA_902783655.1 uncultured Bacteroidales bacterium | reverse complement strand
TATATCTATATTCCTCTTCCTTAGCGTTTTACCCAGTTTTGGTCAGAAATTCGCAATCCGCAACAACTTGCTCTACGACGCAACGCTCACGCCCAACCTTGGAATCGAATTCGGCATCGATTCCCTTTGGACGGTAGGAGTCAACGCTGGTCTCAACGCTTGGGATTTCAACAAGCGCAAGAACCAGAAGTGGCGCCACCTGATGGTATCGCCCTACACGCGTCACTACTTCCGTGCACCCTTCCGCCGGGCCTTCATGGGCATACATGGTGTATACATCCACTATAATGTTGGTAATATCAAACTTCCGCTCGACATACTCCCCAAACTGAAAGACAGTCGCGTACAGGGCGACCTTGTGGCACTCGGCGGCAGCTTCGGCTACAACTGGCGCATCACCGACCACTTCCATCTGGAAGCCGAGATAGGTATGGCACTGGGCTATACCTGGTATAAGGAATACGACTGCGCCACCTGCGGTGCCTACCGTGGAAAGGGCGACAAGCTCCTGCCTCTGCCCAAGGTGGGACTCAATCTCGTATGGACCATCGGTCGCACTCCTGCCAAGGTCGTAGAGGAAGTGCCCATCATTGAAGAAGTGCCTGCAGACACGACGGCCGAGGCACCCGTTATTCTTGTCAACCATCCCGTGGCCGACAATGCCGGACGCGCCGGACAGTTGCGCGCCGACAATCCCGTGCTGGAACATATCTCCAACTACCGTCCCTACGACCGGACGCGTATCCTGCGACGTGAGAAGGGAGCTCTCTTCGTACAGTTCCCCACCGACAAGTCCGATCTCCGTCGCAACTTTGCACAGAATGGTCCCACGCTCGACCGCATCGTCGACATCACCCGTCAGGTGCTGGCCGACACCACCTCCACGGTGAAGAAGATACAGCTCGTGGGTCTCGCCTCCGTCGAAGGTCCCGTGGACCGCAACGAACGTCTGGCCTCCGACCGTGCCCTGGCCCTGCAGCACTACCTGCAACAACAGGTGCCCACACCCGACTCGCTCTACGACACCACGGGTGGCGGTGAGGCATGGGCCGACCTGCGCGACGTGCTCAGCGAGACCATCGAATGGCCCAGCAGCATGACGGCCAAGCAGGTGGCAGCCTACTCCGAGGCTATACGTATCATCGACTCCGAACCGAATGCCGATGTCCGTGAAGCCAAGCTCCGTCGTCTGGACGGCGGCAAGCTGTGGAAGCGCATCAAGGACGAACTGCTGCCGCAACAGCGTAACTCGGGCTACATACGTATCTACTACGACTACGTGCCCGACAAGGCTGCCGCCATCATCAACAAGGCCAGCGAACTCCTGCGCACCGACTGCGACGACTGTCACCGACAGGCACTCGCCATGCTCCAGGAAGTGCGTAACGACGAACGTGCACAGAACGCCCTCGGCGTGGCATACTACCTCTGCGGACAGAAGGAGGAGGCCCGCACCTACTTCGAGAAGGCTGCAGCAAAGGGCAACGCCGATGCACGGCAGAACCTGAATAGGATTAAACGTTGAAGTCGATACATAATATTAATATAGTATATAATATAGAATATAGAATAGATAAAGATATAGACTATGAAAAAGTTTTATTATATCTATGCCATTGCCATCCTCGCCCTCTTCGGTGCTTGTACTGAAGAAGGAGCCGTGCTGGATGATGTGACGGGGGGACTGCATGGCACGGTGAAGGCTGAATTCACCATCTCGTTCCCTTCAAAGGCAGCGGGAGAGACGCGTATGACCGCAGAGACCGTGCAGGCGACGGGAACCAACTTCCGTGGCATTCAGGACATCATGCTCTTCCCGTTCCTCACGAAGGTGGCCAACATCGACAACACTACCACCATACCTGGCACCATTACACTTAAGGGCGGTGCGGTCAGTCAATATGGTTTCAGTGGGACCGATGACAACCTGATAGTTGGTTCAAGTGCCCTTTACGGTGGAAACAACGCCCATCTCTATCAGGACATTGAGATAGAAATTGGCACGAGGGCTTTCATGTTCTACGGCATGGCGGTACCAAGTGGAGTGAGCAGTTTTGCTAACGGCACACTGAGCGACAACCTTAGTTCAGCCTCTACGCTGGGTGCCATTACCTTCAGCCCTGTACAAATCCGCCCGGCCGGAACGGTTGGAGATAATGGTACCAGCATTGCTTCCTATCTGACAGGCATCGCTAATGTCACGGGCTGGAGCAGTTCTACCAACGTCATCCTGAAAACACTCTACGAGAATTTCATCACCATGAAAGCTGGCTCGTGGACTAGCGTGAAGGCCTCCGTTCAGCAGCTCTACACATCCCTCTACGGCAAAACTTTTGCGGACGCTGGTGATAACACTGTGAAGACTGCCATTTTGACGGCAATCACAACAACCTGTGCCTCGGACTCGCAGGGCGGAGCCCCTGACGGCACACTCGAGTTCCAGACCCTGGGCAACTATCCTGCCGACATCAACCTGCCCGACGGTGCTGCCTATGTGAACTGGGACGGCTCTGCCTTTCAGGCGATTAACTTCCCGGAATATGATGCAGGTACAGTGCTGGCCACAGGAACATCCCTCGCTGGATACTACGAACGGACAGGCACCGAAGGCAACTATACCTATACCGCCTGCAATCCTACTGGTACGGCTGACGGCACCTCCAAATATTATAAGAAGAATATTGACAATACTGGCCTCGATATTCCCAACCTGAACAAATTCGTCTATCCGGCACCTCTCTACTATCGTGTGCTGAGTGACATCAGAACGTCTCAGAAGTCGATGAAAGATGTTTACGAGTCGATAACCACATGGGATGATGTAGATCATTCGGACTACACTGGCTCGGTGATAGATGCCTATTACAACCCTGCCAATGGTGTGGGCGACGTGGTACAAGCCTCCACCCGCTCCATCGCCATCGAGAAGCAGGTGCAGTATGCTGTGGCCCGCCTCGATGCTACGGTTCAGACAAATGGCAATGCAACAATATTGAGAGACAATGCTGAAAATGCTATTCCCATATCGGACGGAGCATCTACTTATTACTTCCCCGTGACAGGAATCCTCATTGGTGGACAGAAGGACGTGGACTACAAGTTCGAACAGAAGTCAACGGGCGATGCCTACACCGTCTATGACAATATGATCGACCCGACTATTTATCTGAAGAGTACAGCTCCCACTGATGCAGACAAAACCCACACCCTTGTCTTGGAGTCCAAGGAAGCCACTGCTAATGACGATCCTGAAAGCGCAACAAAGATTGCCGTAGAGTTCCAGAACAACTCAGGACAGATTATCGTCGGTCGCAACAACACCCTCATCCTTCCCGGCACCAAGTTCTACCTGGTGGGTGTCTTCGACCCCTACGACAATACATCTTATAATTATACGGGTACATCAACTCCCATTAAGAAGACTTTTGTGCAGGACTACATCACCACGGCTAATCTCTCCATCAAGAGTCTTAAGAACGCATACAACACATTGCCCGACCTTCGCTCACCGGAGTTGGAACTCGGCCTCTCGATTGATATTGGATGGCAGAATGGTATAACCCAGACTGTCGTCATCGACTAAACCATAATTTCCTTATTTATAATTAGAGAACAAACAATTTTTATTAACTTTTTATTTTATTAAAACAATGAGAAAATTCTTTAGTTTTGCCATGATGAGCGCAGTTGCACTCACTGGCGCAATGCTGTTCACCGGTTGCGCATCTGATGACGTGGCTGAGGTGGATCAGAAATTGTTCGACGGAGAGGCTGTGAAGACCAGCTTCACTCTCTCTATCGGAAGTACAAAAGCAAACGCTACTCGTATGGTGGCTGATGCTGCTCAAGTTGATGAACTTTTCAATGGTATGACAGACATTCGTATCTATCCAGCTCTTGGTACTATTACGGATGCCTATGATCTTACACTTGCAAAGATTCAGTTGGCTGATTTTGCCTCGTTTGATATGACAAACGTAAATGGTAAGATTTACAACAATGTTACCATCCCCGTTGGTACAACCAATTTCTTGTTCTATGGAACAACCCAAACAAAGGGTAATGGAGAATTGGAAGCTTCAGACCTGGCTGCTTTGCCTGCTAGCACCAGTGCCATTACTTTTGATTTGGTATCAATCAACCCGGGTAAGACTGTCACCTATGTGAATACGGAAGGCGCAGATGTCCTGACAGCTATTAATGCTATTGACGCACAAATCGCAGCTCAGATTACTGCTGCAAATACTGCCGCTGATGCTGTTGGAGAGGATTTCCTGAAGGCTATTCAGAAGAAGCTCCGTTATGATGTAAGTACCACTTCGACACCTGATTATAAGGCTTTTGCCGGTTCTTCAACGAGCATTGAGGCTTTGGTAGAGGATCTGTATAACACGCTGTTGGCTTCGAATAACACTTACGCATTGGCCGTTTGCACAACGATTCGTTCGTATTTCACAGCTTCGACAACTGATCCCGCACAGGTTCCCGCAACTGTGACTTGGACGACTGATCCCGACTTCCCCGCTGCTGCACTTAGCCTGCCCGACGGAGCTGTGGCTGTTCAGTTTGTAACTTCTGCTTTCGAGTATGTTGATCCTACCATTGATGGTCTGGTTACCACTCCTGTTAGCAATTTCGTTAAACCCGCTGAACTTTATTATACTGTTAATACACCGGGTATGGTTAAGGATGCTGTATGGCTTCAGGACAATACTTCTGCAGCTGCTACTTGGGAAAGCACAGTTTTGCCTAACTACACAGAGGGTGCTGTAACAGCAGTAACTCGTTCTGTCATTCTTAAGAATCAGATTCAGTATGCAGTAGGTCGTCTCGATTTCTCAGCTCGTATATCTCCCACTGCTACTGCTTTCAAGGATAGTGGTAGTGGTATTGCGGGAGCTGTTGATGAAAACCCGCAGGATGTTGATGTTACCGCTGGTTATGATCTTACTGGTATCCTCATCGGTGGTCAGAAGCAGGTGGACTGGAAGTTTACCCCAGTTACTACTGCTGACGAAAAGACCATCTATGATGGAACCTTCGATGCTGCTCCTTACACTGTAGACGATGCTGGATATTCTGCTACAGCTTATTCTCTTGCATTAGAGACGGAGACTGACACTCCTATTAACATTGCTCTGGAGTTTGTGAACAATGGTGATGATTTCTTTGGCAAGGATCATGGTCTGATTGCACATGGCACCAAGTTCTATCTGGTTGCTCAGTTGGATCCCAAGGATTCAAATGCGAATGCTTCAAATCAGGCTTCTACTGGCAACAAGGTATTTAAGCAGGACTTTACCACTATTGCTAAGTTGACCATTGGTGAGAATTCCCTGAAGAGTGCTTACAACATCATTCCTGACCTGCGTTCTCCGAAGCTGGAGTTCGGTCTGAGTGTGAACCTCAATTGGCAGACTGGTATCACTTTCACTCAGGAGTTCTAAACTTGCAATGATCTGAAAACTTAGAGTAATCTAAGCATCGCGAATATACTCCCCTCCTTCCGTCTGGGGGGAGGGGAGTATCTAAAAAAGAAAAGAAAACGTAAAGAAGGAAATGAAAATGTTGAGGAAACTGGTCAGCTTATTCGCTATCGCGCTGCTACTCGTTATCGCGCCGACGTCATGCACACTCATTGACGACGATCGGAGCGACTGCGAGACCTCATACAGACTCAGCTATAACGTGACCCTGCGCACCAATTTGGTGACGCAGCTGAGGACTGTATTGCGTGAGCGTTTCGAGAACGATGTGGCCGACCTGCTCGAGGACTCGCTGAAGAACATCTTCCGAGAGTTCGCCCACGACGTGGACCTTTCCTTCTACACCGGCGGCACTCGTGTCTTCCACGACAACCATATCATGGATGCCGGCCAGGCTACGTACAACCTCACACTGCCGATGGACAACTACCGCCACCTGGCACTGGCCAACTTGGTGGACGAGGAAGAGGTGAGCCTGACAGCGGCCCAGCAGGTTAAAACGTCGTACCTCTCACAGGTGGAAGGCGACACCATACGCGGCCACCAGACGGGTATGTTCTCTGCTCGTCAGGACATGGAAGTGATAGAGAATGTGGATCAGGACTTCTACGTATCCCTCTACATGGTGAACTGCGCCAGCATACTCGTGGTACGTACCGACAACGTCGATTATCAGGACATGCAGGTGTACAGTTCTGACTTTGCCGACGGATTCTACGTGAACGACAGTGTGTTCACCCACAACTCGAATCCCATCGTGCATGACTTCCGTGTGACGCAGCCACCAGTGGCGCGTGAGGTATATTATGCCGTGACATTCCCCTCGTGCGATACTCACGAGGAAGCCTTGACACTGCCTACACGCGGCATCGACCAGACAGGGGCCGCCGAGGAGGACCGCATCTGGCGCAAATATGTATATGTGACACTGCCCAACGGCGACGTGACGCGCACCGTCATCAACGTGCGCCAACCGCTCGAGGCTGGACAGGTGATGATAATCTACGCCTACCTGCGTGCCGACGGCAGCGTTTACTCGCCGAACGTGGAGGTGGGTACCAGCGTTACACTGAAGTGGAAAGACGGACTGGAGATTGAGGGATGAGGAGAGATTGAGAAAATGAGAGATTGAAAGATTGAGAGAAGATGAAGATAGAGAGATTGATTTATATAATGATAGTGGTGTTGGCAATCTGTGGATGTGTCAGCAGCGAGGGGGAACACATCACTCCAGGTAAGAGCAATGTGCCCACCATCGGTGTACACTTCACTTTCTCGCTGCCACAGCGCATCGTGGGCAAACGCAATACACAGCAGACCCGCATGACGCCCGACGTGGTGCAGGACGACCAGGATGCTGCCAGCTTCCGAGGGTTCAGCGATGTGCACCTGTTCTGCTACGACGACGTTCCCACGGAAAACACAAACCCGATAGGCGACATCGTCAGTGTGTCCACCCTGGCCAGCGAGGCCGTCGAAGATGCCACCCCCGAGGACTATGCCGTGAGCAACGACATCAAGATACCGGTAGGTACGTCGCACTTTGGTTTCTACGGCCGTGCCGACGATGCACCGATGACTCACGAAGAGCGTATGCACTACGGCTGCGTGGAGGCTGTGGGTGTCAAGAACTCCGACTTTAAGGGCAACAGTGCCGTACGCTTCCGTCCCGTGCCTATATGCACCTCCACGGAAAACATGGGCGGCAGTCCCAAGGGGCAGGCTCTGCTGAATCTGCTGAACGACCTGCTCAACATCACTGGTCCCGAGGAGGCTCCCGAGAACCAGTGGAACACCTCGGAGAACCCCACCCTGAAGGAGGCTTACCGCACGCTGACAGAGCTGCGCACATCGTCGTCGTTCAACGTGCAGACCATACTTGCCACCCTCTGGCAGGCACTGGGCCAGGTTCCTGAAAAAGCCTCCGGCTACCAGCTTGCACAACGCATCGTGCAGAAGATTGGTGAGAGCTGCAACGACACGCTGCCACCCACCGACATCAGCGAAATCGTCCTCATGGAGCAGTATCAGGGCTTCCCCGAAGACCTGCACCTGCCTGCCGGTTCGGCACGCATCGTGTGGAACGAGGAACAGCGCCGCTTCGAATTCCCCGAAGTGCAGGCCTATGGTAAGGAACTGGATATACCGGCCCTCACCGACTACTGCTACCCCATGAACCTGCAATACCACGTCATGTCCGAAATCTTGGCCTCCGACTCGATTGTGATGTCAAAGGACCTCGTGGCAGAACCTGCTGAGCAGCCTGGAGAGACCGGACAGTCAAATACCGGACAGTCTGAGGATCCCACCGGAACAAACGTTTCGCCTGATGGAAATCCACAGACGGAAGCGAACGACTCCCTGAAGTACACCAGTTGGCGCGAGGTGCTCGACAGCCTGTATGCCGGTGCCTCTGACAGGGTCAGCTCGAGCACAAAGTCGGTGGCCATGGTGCAGCAGGTGGAATACGCCGTAGGACATCTGTCCCTGCGGGCACGCATCCAGAATGGTACACTCTATGATGCCTTCGGTAAACCTGTCGATGTATCGGCGGGCTTCACCCTGAAGGGTTACATCGTCGGCGGACAGCGCGAGGTGGACTATCAGTTCATGCCCGTGGAGGATGCTCACGACTACGCCATCTACGACACCGACCTGGGCGAGGAGAAACCTCTCGTGCGCCGCGGCTACTGGACGGCAGAAGACCATATCCTGGGCTTCGGCACTGCCCCTGACCGTCCCATCTATCTGGCTATGGAGCTGGTGAACAACGGACCAGCCTTCCAAGGGACCGACGGTGAGATTGTGCACGGAGCAACCTTCTACCTTGTGGCAAGCATGGTGCCTTCCGAGGGTACGAACTATGCATTCGGCTACCTGGACCGCATCTTCCGCAAGGACTATGAGACACAGGTGAACCTGACCATCAACAACGGATGGCCCGACAAGAACGGTGACAACATTCCCGACCCCGACCTCGACGAGAAAGGTAATCCGAAGCCCCTCACGGGACTGGCTACTGCTACCTACGGTATGCCTACGTACCACCAGCCCGCATTCGAGTTCGGTCTGAAGGTGGACCTCGGTTGGGAAGACGGCATAACATTTGAGAATATAGAATTCTAATATAAATTGTATTAACATTATGATGAAAACCAAAGCATTTGCCTGCATGATTGCGATAGCATTCACAGGCGCAATCGGCTTCACATCGTGCTCCTCCGATCATCTCGAGAATGTGAGCGAGAATGTGGTGTTCGATGAGAATGGAAAGGCTGGAGTAAAGCCCGAGTTCGTTATCTCCATCCCACGCTCTGTGGTTAGCGGGACGCGTATGGCCAATGAGGTGACTCAGAACGAGGGTTCTGTAGCCCAGTTCCGTGGCATCGACAACATCCGTCTCATTGCCTTCAGCGAGGAGCCCAGTGGAACGTCCACCAAGCTCTCTGACATCATGCGCCTCAGCGCCATCGATGCCCTGAGCAGCCCGGGTGCCATCAACTACAAGGTCTATGCCGACCAGTTCGTACCCGTAGGCACCTCTAACTTCCTGTTCTACGGTAAGGCCGTTGACAACGATCCCGAGACCGAGATCAGCAGCATGGAAGACAAGTTCAAGTATGGTGTGCTGACTGCAACCGGACTTACCGACGAAGAGTTCAACACTCCCGACGACATCACCTTCTCTCTCGAGCGCATCAACAGCAGCATTGAGCGTCAGGCTGGTAATCCCGTCGGACAGAACATCGTTGCCCTGCTGAACAGTCTGGCCAACACCACCGTATCGGGTGTGGCTGCACCTCACAATGAGTGGAAGACCACCACAAGCCCCATCCTGGCCAACCTCTACACAGCGTTCATCGGCATGTCTGTGGCTTCGTCCAGAAGCGTGGCTCTCACCCTCGACAACATGTACTTCTCGCTCAAGAAGGTGCCCAGCACCGATCCCGGCTATAAACTGGCAGAGACTATGATAGGTAAGATCAGGGCAGCCTGCACTACCGAACCCATCGAAGGCACTCCCCTGAACCTGACAAGCGACTACAGTGGCTATCCTGCCAACATCGGTCTGCCCGACGGTGCTACACGCGTACGTTGGAATGCTGTCGGCCTGGCTGCCAACTCGTTTGTTGACATCACCGCCAACTACGGCAGTGGCAACAGAGTGAACGTCACCGACTATGCTTATCCCGCAGCCCTGTGGTACTACATCAGCACTCCGCTGAAAGCCTCTTCTGAGATTAAGTCTAAGGATTACGAGAGCGCCGGTAACTGGAGTGGCGTCATCAACAGCGTCTATGCCACAGCCGAGAATACGGTTCAGGACAACACCCATTCTGTAGCTCTGACTAAGCCCGCCGAGTACGCCGTAGGTCGTATGGAGACCAAGATCAAGATGAACGACGGCGTCTTCTACGACGGTAATGGTGAGGAAGTTGACCTCGGTGATGGCTTCACCCTGAAGGGTATGCTCATCGGTGGTCAGTGCAGCGCAGGCTACGACTTCACCACCGTAGGTAACGAGAACCTCACTATCTACGACTGCAACATGGCCAACAGCAACATCATTGCCAAGGCTGGTACCACCACTTCTGCCAACCAGACCCTCGCTCTGCAGACGAAGGGCGACCAGACCGTCAATGTGGCTCTCGAGTTGGTAAACGGCGGTAGCGACTTCATGGGCGCCGATGGTATCATCCTCCACGGCGGTACGTTCTACCTCACAGCGAAGCTCGACCCGAAAACTGCTGAAAACTATCTGAGTGGCACACTCGACAAGATCTTCATGAAGGACTTCGTAACCAAGGTTACCATCACCATCAAGAACGGTAGCACCTTTGCAGACCGCAACGGCGACGGCATACCCGATGTTTACATCAAGGATGAAGATGGTAAGCCCATTGGCGTTGACGATGACGGTGACGGCGAGCCCGATCCCTATGACATCGACAACGACGGTACTCCCGACGACTTCATCACCGATCCCGACCACGGCGGTCCGGGTTGGGACACCGACGGCGACGGTGAGGTTGACATACCCATCACACCCGACAAGGATGGCGGTTATCCCGACACTCCCAATGTGCCCGAAGGCCTTGGTAACGCCACTGGCGGTACACCTGACCTGAGCAGCCCAGGCGTAGAACTCGGTACATCTGTCAACCTCGAGTGGCAGGAGGGTCTGATCCTCAACCCCGAAATCTAACATCTATCTAATACATCTGTGGACGAGGGTGTGTCATCAAAGAAGGGCATGTCCGATTCCAGACACACCCTCATCCACAGATAATTAAAAACAATATTGAAACAGTTACACCATATCCTCTCTCTGCTATTGCTGCTTGCAGCCTTTAGTATTGAAAGTTGCTCTCTCTTCAACGAAGAAGAGGGCATGCCGACACATGTGTCAGCCGAACTGGCCTTGAATGTCTCGCCGCATACCAATACGACCCGCATGTCAGCAGATACCATCCAGCAAGCGTCCAGCCGATTCCGCGGAATACAGGACTGGACGGTTATTCCCTTTGCCGATGCCACCATCGATCATTATAGCACACCCTTGACAGGAAACATCGCAAACCTCTCAAGGGTACAAACAACTTATAACTATCTGGATGACGAAGCCTACGACCTGCAGGTAGGTACCTCATCCTTCCTTTGTTACGGACGTGCCATCGTTGGCGATGGTACGAAGTTTGACCACGGCTCCACCGTGCCATACTACGACAACTACATACCTCATAACATCACATTTAGCCCAGACCCCATCAGCCCACAAGCAACGGTGACTGCTGAGGTCATCTCTGCCAGCGAACCGTTGCGGACATATCTCAATAATATCGCCAATGCCAAGGTTACCATCAGTGGGACCGACTATTATTGGCGCAATTCTACAGAAGATCATCTGAGTCGACTCTATCAGTCGTTCGTCAACAATAGTCAAGTCATGGCTGGTTCCAGTGCCAGCATCAGATGCTTGGTCAATTCTTTATATAATACCTTGGCAAGTGTGGACTTTACCAGCTCCAGCCAAGACGTTCAAGACCTACAAACGGAAATCCTCGACAAAATCAAGGATGGTGTCACTTTTACAGGAGGCACGGACCTTGGCAGCAGCCTTGTCCCCATCTCCATCACCAGCCTCGGCAATAATCGGGAGAACTTCCCTGCCAATAAGAACCTGCCCGACGGCGCCGCTGCCATCAAGTGGAACAGCACCAACAACCAGTTTGAACTCCAGACCACAACCTCTGTCTCTGTGTTAATCAGCAGCCTGACGCAGTTTGTCTATCCTGCCGAACTGTGGTATTACACCAAGAGCCGCATCAAGACCTCTGCCAGCCTTCATTCCAATACCTACACCAACTCGTGGAGCACTGTATTGAGCAGCTACGAATACGACAATGCCACCGTCGACCTCAACACCCGTTCTGTGGCCATCAAGGAACCCCTCAACTATGGTGTGGGTAGCATCAAAGCCTATTTGTGGGCAACCGACCCCCAACTTTTAGATAAAGAGTCGACGCAAATTCCCTTGCAGCATGTTATTAACGCAGGGCAGGCAAACGAGGAAACGGTCGATAACTTCACCCTGACGGCTGTGCTCTTGGGTGGACAATATCCCCAGCATTACAACTTCAAGCCTGTCACGCCTGCTGACGGGCAATCCGAAGGCATCACCTACGACAAGACCGTGGGCAACGTCAAGTTGAAGTATTGTGCTGCCGACCCAAATGACGGACCCGATGAGGCAAACAGGGAATACTTCTACACCCTGTCGCACCAGACCCTCGACGATGAATTGGTACATATCATCCTCGAGTTTGAATACAATGGAGAAGAGAAATTCATGGGCCACGACGGCTACATATTCCCAGGTATGAAGTTCTACCTCATTGGTGAGATCGAACCTCCCACCAATACACCTGTGGCGGAACAAGACAAGCAGGCAAAAATCGGCATCAGGATTTCGAGTCTGGCCTATGCCTTTAACGTTATTCCCGACCTCTCCACCATCACCGCCGTAATCAAGGTGGTGACCTTGGGTGTTTCTGACTGGAAGCAGGCCGGTGTGACGGATCAGCATGGTTTGTACAATTGGTAAAAATGAAGAATATAAACACTATACGACGTTACCTGTATCTCTTAGGTGTGGTTCTGACGCTCTCGGCAGGACTATTGCTTGTTGCCTGTTCAAACGATAGCGAAGTTGGACGGCGTGAGATCAATCTGGTGATGGGCACAGAGACCTTCAACGATGTCAGCGTCATCCCTACCCGTGGTGAACTGCCCGCCGGCTTCACGGCATACAATGACTTTTATTCATCGAGAACCCTCCCCGTACATGCTAAGATACAGGGATTCTTCACCAACGTCGGCACTTCTGCTCCTCAGAGCAGCGTGTTTACCTTTAGGGACGCGGCTGGCTCGCGCCTGTGGTCAACGCACATCGACGTCGAAGGCAATTCCGATTACCTCCTCTACGGCTTCATGCCCATGGAGGATGCCGGCGCAGTAACCATTGCCCCATACAGCAGCGACTATGCCAATGGTGCTGTACTCACGGTCAGCGATTTGAAGGCGACTTCATCGTCCGACGTCTGCGTGATTGTGGGAGTAAAGGGCAAAGAGAACAGTTCCTACCCCATTAGTGATGTCGGACTTCAATTAGGAAAATTCGATTATAACCCTCTGACCCACGGCGACAATCTCTACATACTCGTCGACCATATCTATTCCAGCCTCAGGCTCGAGTTTGCGGTCGGCACGGAATACAATGATTTGCGCACCATCAAGATAAAGAAGATGACCCTGGAGCCCAATCACGGTACTTCGAGTGTCAAGACTGTCGATGCAACCATTACTCTTGAAACGAATAACACGGGTGACAACCCGCTGACAGGTTGTACAATCTCCAATGCTTCGACGGGCGATGATTCCGAACCCGTTGTTATCTTCGACAACAGCGAAGCCCCTGCCGTACTCACCACTACATCGGCCCAAAACTGCTTCAGGGGCTATTTCGCTCCTGAGAAAAACCGTAGCTTCGTCCTGGAGACCACCTACGATGTCTATGACAAGGCTGCTACACCCACCCGGGTACGTCAAAACCAGAAAGCAAGGAATGTCCTTACGATAGACTCGGGGGTAACAATGGCACGAGGACAGGAGTACGTCTTCGTTCTCACCGTCGAGCCTACCTATCTGTACGTGCTCTCCGATCCCGATCTGGACAATCCGACGTTTACGTTGCAGTGATGAAAGAAGATATTTGATAATTGGTAATTGACAAGTTTGCTACTGCATAATATATAGCGATGAAGATAAAAGATATACGACATAGGAATACGAAGCAGTCATTCTGGTTGCGCCTGCTGTTGCTCATGGCAATGGTCAATCTTCAATTTTCAATCTTCAATTCTCAATTCTCAACGCTCCATGCCCAGTCCACTGGCGGCATCACCATTGGCGGAAATGTCTATGGTGGTGGCAACAAGGGTGAAGTTCATGGCGATACCGAGGTTTTAGTTGAGTGCGGTTCGATTGTGGGCAATGTCTATGGTGCTGGTAACGAAGCCGCTATGACTGGCAGCACCTCCGTCACGATTCGCCAAGGCCTAATCAAGAACGTCTTTGGCGGTGCGCGCATGGCCAATGTAGGTGGACGGACATTTGTGAACATCGATGGTGAAAACGGTACGGGCGTCATTCTCATCGCTTCCGTCTATGGCGGTAACGATATTTCCGGTTCTGTCGGAGAGTCGGTCGACCCCAATGATACGGGCGTGGATAAGGTACCCGCAGAACTGGAAGATGCATCCGAGAACCAGATCAACAACAGTTGGAATGCTTTTGTCCGTTCAAGCAAGATGCATACTGAAGGTCAGGGGCAAGAGGATGACACCCATTGTATCCTCGTCGGTAGTGTCTTTGGCGGTGGCAACGGTGACTACATCTATAGCTCAACCCCTAACGGAGAAGGCAAATATGAGGTGAGCGACGGTACCACGGTTCTGGGCACGAGCACCACTCCCTTCACTACTCCTGTGCTTGCCAAGACCTACTTGGAAATCAATGGTGGCTGTCTGTCACAAGTCTATGGTGGCGGAAACAAAGCCACGGTGACGGCGAACACCACCATCAGCATGAACAATGACAGTAAGGGCTTGCAGTCCCTGTTCCCTCCCGCAAGTGCTTATTCGGATCCGGCAGAGTATAGGGCTGCCCTTATGACGCAGTTGGCTTTCCTGTCGGCTTATATGGGCATTTCCACGTTCCAGGGCGACTATACCAGTCTGGACTACACCTCGTCGCGTGTCTTTGGTGGCAACAACAAGGTGGATATGGACATACTCCCCAAGTGGAACCTGAAGAACGGTAAAATACGTGACCTCTACTCTGGTGGAAACCAAGGTGATATGACCAATGAATTCGGCCTGATTCTGGATATTCCTGCCACGTCGCGAATCAAGGTTGAGAACGTCTTCGGCGGCTGCCGAAGGGCCGACGTACATCCTAAGTCTAATGGTGTCTACTTAACAGGTAATGCCTTGGCATCCATCCAGCTACCCTTGGAGTTTGGCTATCAAATTCCCCCGGGCTATTCGGCCCGTCTGGTGGTGCAGGGTGGCGATATTAACAATGTGTATGGTGGTAACGACATTTCAGGCAACGTCTATGGCGGCTGTGCCGTCGGTATCCGTACCTCTATCCGCGGCAGCGTGTATGGTGCTGGCAACGGCTCCTATGCCTACACCGACAATGATGGCCTGAAGAACCTTCCTGGCTATGGCGACTTCTACTACGACGTCAATAAAATTCTTGGGAATACTGAGGGTACAACCATCACTTCTACAACTTCTGCCCAGGCTCTGCAGATACACCGCCCCAATGCCGAGCGTGTGTCCCTGCGTATGTGGGGAGCCAGTGCGGAGCATCCCACCATCATCGGCGGCAGTGTCTATGTGGGCGGTAACTGTGCCACGCTGAGAAGCCAAGAAAGTACCGAGGATGCCACGGGTGAGCTGAAGATTGGCAAATACGTCTACGCAAACAAGGTGTTCCTCGGCAACAATGGTGAGAACATGGTTAATACGGATATTCTGGAAAACTATGCCGGCACTATTACCGTTAACAATACAAGCTACGACTACAGTAAGATGGTCCTGACGAATCCCGGTGACTTCAAGGAATACATGAAAGGCTGTGCCTCGTACATCTTGCCCAGAATCGTATTCGACGACGTAAATAATGGCGATGCCGACTCCTATGTGGACTACACCACCTATTTTGGTTCCTTCTACTGCGGTGGAAATGTGGGCAGCATGATGTGGCCGGGTACTGCCGATTTGAACTTAGACCGTAAAGTCTACGTTTTCGATAAACTGGTGGGTGGCTGTAACGATGCCTTCGTACCTGTGCACTATGTGGATGATGACCCGACGAAGGCCGCCCTTAATGCCGAATTCAAGGGAGGCGTTCTTGGCACTGAGGCGGAGCAGGCGAGTGGAATGGTTGACCCCGTAACCGGAAAAATCCAGGATGCCCTCGTCCTTAACCTCAGGGGTTTCAAGGTTGAGCCTAAACGATGGGTCATAAAGAGAGATGCCAACTATGACCCCGTACTAACAGACGGTAAGGTGACGTATCTGGCAGCATCTTGCGGATGTGAACTATCCACAATCAACGCTGTATGCTCACAACACGGGAATCATGCCTATTTGGAATGGAATACCTACGACACCTCAACCGATAAGGAAGTCGCCCCTGTCACATCAGGTGCTGCGGGTGTCAGTGTCCAGGCTGACCTCGATCGTCGCTTCCACAACGGCAACATCTATGGAGGCTGCTACAACAGTGGCATTGTAATCGGCAATTTGGTCATCAATGTTGACGGTGAGCTTATAAACCGCAACGTTCTTTTCGACAAGGTTGCTGAGGACGCGCAGGGAGAGGCCATTCTCTATGGATCTGGCGGTTTGAACGACCTGTTGTCACAAGACAGACAGAATTTTAACATCCTCCAGCGCCGTTCGGGCGTCATCCTCGGCCGTCAGGGTATGGACGTGTTGGGTAAGGCACTGAACATCTTCGGCGGTGGCTACGGAAAGGATACCGAGATTTGGGGCAGCACCACCATCAACCTCAATGCAGGCTACGTCTTCCAGATATTCGGCGGCAGCGAGAGGGGTGTCATCGGAAGGCCCACCGGCACGACGTCGGATACTGATGGTACATACAACGCTTCTACTGGAATCTACGCCTTCAATGGCAACACTTATAAGTACGATGCCAATTACTCCTGTATGGTGAATGTGCGTGGAACCAAGGACGGTGTGTCGAAACAGGCCGATACCAGTGAAGATATGTCTGAAGCCGAGTTCATCTACGGCGGTGGCTTCATCGGTCCCATCTGCGGCAATACCATCATCAACCTTGGCAGGGGTCGCGTGTTCAACACCTTCGCCGGCTCCTGTATGGCCGACATCCTGGGACATACAGAGACCTATGTGGGCGTTCAGGTGGACAAGCAGAGCGTGCCCACAGGCGAGGGATTCCCTTATGTGCGCGACTACATCTATTGTGGTAACGACCTTGGTGGAGAAATCAAGGGCGAGGCCGATTTTATCGACAATGTTCGAACCGAGGATATTGATGCAGCCAACCATACGACGAAATCCATCATACAAGCTTCTCCTGCCCATACAGCCAACGTGACCAAGGCCTCCGCATACGTGGAGTACCATCAGGGGCGTGTTGAGGGTATCTACGGAGGCTGCTACGGTACCTACGACTACACAGATCCCTATTACGGAGATTTCTTCTATGCAACGGGGGCCTCGGACATTGGGTCTAATGCACCTGGTTCTGCTCGTTCCGGTTATTCCAAGCCGCTTATGGGTAATGCCTTCGTCAATTTCCGACCTACCAGCACCAATGCACTGAAGACCAATCAGAACAATTATGTCAACACCGTCTATGGTGCCGGTCAGGGCTATCCAGGTGATGCCGACCGCGACCTCCTGCAGAAGAGCAGCTACGTGCTCATTGACATCCCGCAGGATATGACGAACTACCAGAACATGGAGGTGTTCGGTGCCGGTGCATGGGGTGGAGTGGGTATGCAAAAACATTTTGTAAATAAGACTGCCACAGAGATAGCTGCACTCACTGTTGAGCAAAAGGCGGCCTATGCTGCTTCCCTTGATTGTGTATCTGCTATCGTGGACCTTGTCCGGGGTCAGGTGGGTGCCGCTTACGGCGGCAGCTATGCTGAGGGCGTCACACGCCGAACGATGGTCAACGTGCCCGACAACTCCACCATCCGAATCGGTAGTATCTTCGGCGGTGCCTATGGCACAGAGACCTATATGCCCTGCGATGTGTATGAGAGCAACGTGGAGTACCACAGTGCAAATGCCACTCTCGTATATAACCCTGAAAGGGAGGTAAATGGAGTCAAGATTGGAAACGCCTTGCAGAAAGGTGCTATCTATGGTGGTAACAACAACGAGCGGCGTACACTGTACACCAAAATCAACATCGACAAGCGTGTCAACCAACTCCACTATCAGTATGGCACGTCCCGGGCTAATGTCTATGGCGCAGGCTATGGTGGCTCAACCTGGGCTGAATATACCGAGGTGAACCTGAACGACGGTGCAGAGGTCTATGAAGTGTATGGTGGCGGAGAGGCTGGAAAGGTGCTCTGTGCCGAAGCCATCTCGGCATACAAGGAACTACCGCCCCCTTCGGTATGGCCGACAGGTTCGCATAAGGCAGGCGAGACATTCACGGCTGCAGACTTTGCGAATGCTTGGAGAATTGGTGGAGGCTATGATCCTGTTGACGCAGACAGCGACGGAGACATCGATGAATACTGGGAAACCACAGCCACCAACCTTGCCAACCCCTTGGTGCGGTTGGGTGAGGTGGACGACCGCAACTGGGACGAACTTCAACAGGACGACTGGGACTTGATCGTCAATAAGTACAACACCAACGTCATCATCCGCCAGGGCGCCTACGTGGCCAACTATGCCTACGGTGCCGGCCTCGGTGAAGAGGCCCAGGTGGGCGGACACACCTATATTGCCCTGCTCGGTGGCGAGGTAAACAAGGATATCTATGCTGGAGGAACGAGCGGTCCTGTGGAGGACACGTTCGGTGCGGGTAACTATTCCGTTTCTAACCGTGAAGGTTTCGAGGCTACTACCACTGCCTATATCGAGGGCGGCACCGTGCGTAATGTCTATGGCGGTGGATGGCGTGGCAGCGTCGGCTACCATGCGGGTGCCATCAGTGACCCCAATGATCGTGACATCCCTGGCCAGAGCCACGTCGTCATCGGCAAAATCAACGGCACGAGCCACATCGACGGCATCCCGTCCATCACCCGCAACGTCTATGGTGGCGGTGAGGGTGGTGCCATCTATGGTACGGCCTACGTGAAAGTATACAACGGCTACATCGGCTACCGCTATACATACAAAGCTGTACCGAAAGGTGAAAAAATCGCGCAAGGAACAACCTACTATACTTTATCCAATGGCTCTTATACTGCCCAGACCGCAGCGGCGGAAATAACCGTCGGAACCGACAATACATACTATAAGCTTGGTTACAAAGAGGAACTCGACGACGCAGCCCCCAATGACAATCTTTTGGACAAGGGCGGAAACGTCTTTGGCGGTGGTTACGTGGCCAACAGCTATACGGACTTCACCGACCTTAAGATGTATGGCGGCACCGTGCGCGGCTGTCTGTTCGGAGGCGGCGAGATTGGTCCTGTTGGACGCGGAACGACAAAGAACAATCCAGCAGGTGTGATCTACAAGGCCGGACGTACGGATGTGCGTCTGTACAGCGGCCACGTGCAACGCGACGTCTTCGGTGGTGGCCGTGGCTACGACAACTGGAACGGCGAGGGCTGGATGAGCGAAGAAGAGAAACTGACCATGGACCTCAGTTCCAAGGGTTATGTCTTCGGAAAGACCGAAGTGCGCATCCTCGGTGGTGAGGTGGGTA
>CACZRZ010000133.1 GCA_902783655.1 uncultured Bacteroidales bacterium | reverse complement strand
CCATCGTCAGCCCGTCGCCCATCTGATATCTGACGCCTGTCACTTCATATTCTGCCATCTTGCCTTCCTTTTTTTGCAACCACAAATATACGAAGAAAAGACGAAAAACAACGATTATTATGCCATAAAAAACACAGATTTTCCACAAATGCTTCTTCACGGTGCGATATTCCCACGAAATAATGGCCTTTCCCTTGCCGTATCTAATCCGCTAAATCTGCTTATCGTGGTAGTTTAATAATCCGTTGTTTAGCGCGAGGACTTGGACTTGATGCCCTTCTTGCGTTTCGTGGTTATGAGGTCGCGCCACGAGGTGAAGTCTTTCTTCAGCAGCACGCCGATGCCCTGGGTGGTGAGCGACGACTTGGTGAAGTAGCGGTCGTTGGTCTCGGAATAGGCCTTCAGGGCTACGGAGCCGGAACGTGTGAGGAGGTATTTGACGTCGAAGTCGCCTATGAAGTTTGAGTTGGCCACGGGAGTGTCGCGATAGCCGAAGTTGCCGTTGATGAGCAGCCGGTTGTTGAGCAGCGAACCCTGAAGCATGCCTTCGACATCCATGTCGCTCCATCCCATTTCGCCTGTGCGCAGGTTGGCTCCAAAGTTCCAGTTGCGCGAGCCTATCATGCTGGAAAGGGCCTGGTTGATGGTGCTGGAGAGGGTGGAGGAGACCAGCGAGTTCATGGCCATCGTCCCTTGCGTCTGGTTGGTGTTGGAATAGTCGTAGGCGTAGAAGCGGCCTATGCCCAGAAGGTATATGACCTGCATGTTGCGTTCCTCTTCGGTGCTGATGAGCGAGCGCACCATCTGTTTTTCCTCTTCGTTGGCATTGGGGATGTCGAAGTCGAAGGTGATGCGTGGCTCGCGTGCCTTGCCGCCGATGTTCATGAGGCAGTTCACGCGGTGTGTGGCGTTCGAGAAGTTGGCTTTGGGGTTGATGTCGTTGAGCGATACGCCAGGTACGGTGTGCACGGCCTGCAGGTTGAGGTCGGCCTCGTAGGGTTCGCCGTTAAAAGTGAGTGTGCCGTCGGGCGAGAAGTCGAAGTTCTTTCGTATGACTTCCTGCAGCGACAGGTTGTAGGTGCCTCGGCTAACGCGGTAGGTGCCCAGCAGCTGGAAGGAGCCCTTGTTGTAGAAGTGTGCCAGCATGTGTCCGCTTCCGTTGAGCGAGATTTTGTCGCCCGAACGCGCATCCATCAGCAGGTTCATTGTCGACTGTTCGTCGATGTCGAGGTCGAAGTCGATGTAAAGGTCGTTTTGGGCCGACGTGCTGACAGTCTCCTCCCCGTCCGGCTTGTCCACCTGTTCAATGGTCCACTTGTCTGCCTTATACGTAATGAACGGCGTCTCGGTGAGTTTGTCGGGTGTGGTGGCGTTGTAGGTGAAGGTGGTGCCGCGTTCGGGATGGGCTGTGATGCCGATGCGCACCTCGCCGGGATGGCCCTTCAGGGCGACGTCGCCAGTGGCATAGACGGTGCCGTAGAAGTTCTGGTCGCCGAAGTCCTGGAAGTTGTAGCCCAGAATGTTCTGCCCGCTGATGAGGATGTCGAAGGAGAGGTTCTTGAACGAGTTGTGGTGGAGATGTCCTGTCACCAGAGCCTGGTGGCCTGTGATGCCTGGGTCGCCCTGTGGGTCGTAGAGGTGGGCATCGGTGAAGTAGATGTTGTCTGGGCGCAGGTGAACGGTATCGTTTTCCAGATGGTAGCGCACGCCGATGAAGGGCACGCCCAGGCTTCCCTCGTTGACAACGGCGTCGCCCTCGATGTTCATCTGCTTGAAGGGACCGAAGATGTGCACCCCTCCTGTGGCTCGCCCCTGCATGTCGTCGAAGATGCCGCTTGTCCACTTGTTGATGAACTCCATGTTCACCCTTTCAGCCTGCACGTTGAGGTCGAGTCCGTGATAGTCGATATCCTTCTTCGGCGTGATGTAGCCCTGAACCAGTGTGCGCCCCTGGTGTGGGGTGTCCTGGATGTCGCCATCGAGGAATATCGAATATGGGCGGTCGCCCCAGTTGAGGTGGATGTCGAGGTCGCCCATGACTCCGTAGTTCAGTGCGAACTTAGGAATGCGGATGTAGGCATCGGCCTTGGGGGAGTCGAAGAGCGAATGAGCGTAGGCATCGCCTGTGGCTTCGCCTGTCAGTTCTACGGCGTGGAAGTTGATGAGCGAGAAGATGTATTCGAGATTGATGCGTTGCAGCTGGGCATGCAGGGTGTCGGCCTCCGACTTTGAGGCACGTCCTTCGACGCGTATGAAGCGGGTGCCCTGACTGATGCAGAAGCTGTCCACCTGCAGGGCATCATCGTAGTAGCTCACAAGGCCCGGATGGATGCTCCACAGGGTGTCGCTGATGATGAGGTTCGAGGGCAGAATCTCGCCTTCGAAGCCCTGCTTGCCATCGGGGTCGCGCCACAGGCGTGAAACGACGTTGAAGTCGCCTGCGTAGGTCGTTGCAGGAGCCTGTTCGCCCTCTACATTATTATTAAAGAAGAGACGGGTGATGAGCTTGCCGTCGTTGCCCTGTGTGTCCATACCGAAGTTCACCCACTTGCCCTTCATCTGCCTTTGCATCTCCAGGTTGGCCAGCAGCGACTTGTAGTTGCTCTCCAGGCGTAGGCTGATGTTGCGCAAGTCCTCCTTGCCATATTGTATGCCTGGCGAGTTGAGGTTCATCCACAGGGCATTCTGTGCGCTGTTCATCTCGCCGTGAGCCAGGGTGGTACCCTTCAGCGTGATGGGTACGCCCAACAACTTTTGCAGCGGTTCGGCGCTGTAGAGGCGGAGGGTGAAAGACGTTGCCTCGTCTCCCGTTCCTTCCCCTGCAGAGAGGGCTGAGGCGGCGTTTCCAGACTCAAGAGGTTGCCCATTCTGCTCCCTCCCTATAAGGGAGGGCGAAGGGAGAGTTCCTGGCAGATAGTTGCTGACCATTCTCTTTACCTGTGCCACAAGGGGCTTTAGCTCTAAGTCTCCTTCGACTTGGGCTTCGAGGAAAGGACTGATGAGCAGGAACCGGTTGCCGTTGTCGTGCGTGTTCGAGGTCAGGTGTATGTCGCCAGGCCGATAGGTGCCTGTGGAGTCCGTCATGGCAAGGTCGTTGAAGTGGACGACACCTGTCATCTTGTTTAGACGTGAGCCCGCCAGGTCGGCAAACAGGGAGCCTGAGAACGTGGTCTCGGCATACTTCTTCGTTAGGTTCAGCATGTTTGGGGCAAGGCGCTCGATGTCTGCCCTGACGTTATAGGTGTGGGCGGTCAGGTCGGCTTCGCCTTCGATGTCGAACGATGCATTGGGGTCGGCAGCAGCAATGTTGACATTGAATTTTGAATCTTGAATCTTGAACTGCTCTATGTCGATGTTGCGATAGCGATAGCCCTTGTAGTCGAACTCAGGAATGCGCCCCCTCAGGGAGAGGTCGGGATGTGGACCGACGGTGCCGTCTGCCTTCACGTCGAGCTTGACGTGGCCCAGGTCTTTCTGTCCGAGCAATTCGCCCAGGAGGAAGCCGTCGCTCGTGACGGAAGCATCGAGCAGACCCTGCATGGAGCCGTGCCCCTTGATTCCCAGCGAACCCAATGCCGTGTGGATGTCGAGGTCGCCGCTTGCCATCTGGTTTGCCCAATTCACGGTGCCGTTCACGTTCACCACCTCCACACGATTCAGTATTTCGTTGTCAAGATAGGGTGTGATGGCAGAACTGGTGGCATACAGTTCCTGGATGTTCACCGTTGCACGTATGCTGTCCTTGCCTTGTCGGAGATTCTCGGCTTGTCCGTATGCCTGCAGTCGCAGTTGTCCCTCGCCGTTTTGCACTTTCATCGAAGTGATGTTCAGGCGGTCGTCCTCGCCGCGAAAATAGATGCTCAGGTCTGCCTCATCCTTTATTTCCGTCAGTCGTGGCACCAATGTCGTGAAATCGGTGGGGGAGAGGTGTGCCTTCACTGAGCCCTGATAGGCGTATCGCTTAAGCTCTCTTTCTATGTTCTTGACTTCCAGCGATGGTATTTCCACCCTTGAGTGAGGCAGTTCCAGCACGAAGTCCGAAAGCCCGGCTCCTGTCCTGTTGCCAGCGAGGCTGAATGTCAAGCCATTGATGCAGAGGCCACTGCGTTCCTTGACGTCGAAGCGCTTGAGTCGAACGTTCAGCGAGTCGTCGGTCAGGCAGTTCAGTTGTGCCGTTATGTCCAGGTCGGTCAGTTCTATCCGTGAGACGTCAAAACGTGTCTGGAGGGAATCGTCATTTGCAATCCCCCGTCCGGCCTTGCTCTTCCATCGTTGTTCCCACTTGACGTTGCCTCGCCTCACTAATATCTGACTGATGCGCAGGTCGAGTGGTGTGTGCTTGGTGGTGTCTTTCGATGCAAAGGCGTCGATGAGAAACTTAAAGTTGGGGTCGCACCCCTCACATTCTTGATAGAGGTTGGCATTGAGGCCATAGAGCTGTGCATTGCCAATCCGGATGCGTTTGCGAATGAGGTCGCCGATGCCCAGTCGGGCAGCCATACGGGCTACACGCAGCATCTCTTCGCCTTGCATGTCCCACACATGCAGGTCGTCTATGATCAGACGTCCGTTCCAGCTCACCTGCAGACGCCCGATTTCCACCTCTGTGTCCGTCAGGTCCTCGAGGATTTGTTCCACGCCTTGGGCTGTCCAGCGTTGCATAAACGGAAGATTGAATAGCAGCAGCAACGCAAGGTAAATGCCTACCAGCGTGCCCACCATCCATTGCAAAATCCGTTTTGTTTGCTTCATATTATGCCATAATCGGAGTCAAAGGTACGAATAAGTGAGCGTAAAACCAAAAAAAATGTCCATTATACATTATTAATTATGCAATATTTAGTATCTTTGCACCTCGAAAGCATTTATGAAACTATGAAACGAATACTGACATTCTGTTTTTACCAGCTTCTTTTTGGGCTTGCACTCATGGCTGCAAACGTCGATAGCCTGAAGGTGGTGGCCGACAGCGCATACGCAAAGGAGGACTTTGCGACGGCTGCAAAGACGTATCGGAAAATAGTGAAGCAAGGGGAAAGCGCAGCGGTGTGCTACAACCTGGGCAACTGCTATTATCGTATGGATGACATAGCACAGTCCATCCTGTGGTACGAGCGTGCTGCGCTGTTGAGTCCCGGCGACGACGACATCCGCTTCAACCTCGACATGGCCCGTTCGAAGACCATCGACAGGATTACACCTCGTCACGAGTTCTTCTTCGTCACCTGGTATCGTTCGATGACCAACTGGATGAGTGCTGACGACTGGGCTCGCCTTTCCGTCGTCTTGTTTGTGCTCTGCCTGGCCGCATTGGCTGTATATATCTATGGCAAGCAGATGTGGCTGCGCAAGTCGGGCTTCACGTTGGCCGTCGTCTTGCTCCTGGCAACGCTTCTGGGCAACATCTGTGCGTGGTCGCAACGCAGCAGGCAAAGCACCCGCGAGGGAGCTATCGTCATGGCTCCCTCTGTGGTGGTGAAGAGCACTCCCTCGAAGACAGGCAGCGACCTCTTTGTCCTGCACGAGGGCACACGTGTGGAGATTCGTGACAACTCTCTCAGCGAATGGGCCGAAGTTGTTCTGGCCGACGGCAAACAGGGCTGGGTGGAGAAGAAGCAGATAGAAGTGATATGAGTGTAGTTGAAGTGTAGCCCAAAGGGAGGGTAGGACAAGATTCTTGGCATGCTTGAAGAACTGAAAGACTTTGACGACCGTTTGTTCCTGTCGCTCAACGGCAGTGAATCCATCTATTGGGACTCCGTGATGTGGATAGTCACGAAGACCGTTACGTGGATTCCGCTTCTGCTCGTTGTGCTCTACCTGGTGGCAAAGAACAGCAACTGGCGACGGATGCTTTTCGTCATTCTTGCATTGGGCATTACGATTCTGGTGGCCGACCAACTCTCCAGCGGAATTATCAAGCCTTTGGTCATGCGATGGCGCCCTACGCATGATGTCACCTTCCAACATACCATCGACATGGTCTATGGGTACACAGGCGGGCGCTACGGCTTTGTCAGCAGCCATGCAGCCAACACGTTTGCCCTCTTTGCATTCCTCTCGCTCCTGTTCCGCAGCAACATGGCAACGTTGTGCTTCTTTCTCTGGGCTTGCATGTCGTCCTACTCGCGCATCTATCTGGGCGTGCACTATCCTGGCGACATTTTCTGCGGGGCATTGCTCGGACTCTTTGTGGGAACAGCGATGTATCTCTTGTACAAACGCATGATCGACCGATTCGTAGGCGAGTATGCATATACTTCTCCCGCTTATACACGTGGGGGCTTTCTTGTGAGCGACATGCCTCTTTTGGCTTTTGCACTCACTGCCACTTGTTGCATAGTGCTAATTTGGGCCATCCCGATGGCTAATCGTTAAATACATATAAGGAATATCAAATGGAAATCATACTTTATTCGATTGGAGTTCTGATAGGTCTCTGCGGCATCGTGAAGGGTGCCGACTGGCTTGTGGATGGCGCATCGGCGCTTGCACGCAAATTCCGTATCACGGAAATCGTCATAGGCCTGACCATCGTGGCCTTTGGAACCAGTATGCCCGAATTCATCGTCAGTTTCTTCTCTGCACTGAAGGGGAGTGGCGACATGTCCGTCGGCAACGTGATGGGTTCGAACATCTTCAACTCTCTGGTCATTTTGGGTGCCACAGCCTTCGTGGCTACGGTGCCCGTAGGTCGCAGGGCGCTGTGGGTCGATATTCCTTGGAGCATTGTTGCCGCCGTAGGGTGTTGGCTGATATGCTTCGACATGCCCTTGTGGCCTAAGGCAACGAACGAACTCACACGGGCAGGCGCATGCATCTTCTTGGCTGTGTTCGTCATATTCATGGGCTACAATTTCTGGTTGGCAAAACGTAGTCGTCATGCGATGGAGGTGCAGGAGACAACCGTCTCCAACCGCGTCATCACGCTGCAGATACTGGTAGGCCTTTTGACCCTTGTACTTGGGGGCAGAGTGATGGTGGAGTGCGCCTCGCGTGTGGCCCATCTGCTGCATGTCTCGGAGGCCATCATTGCGCTGACCATCATGGCTGGCGGAACATCGGCTCCCGAATTGGTCACCAGCATCGTTGCAGCCCGCAAGGGCAGCCTGCAGATGGCCATTGGAAACGCCATCGGCTCGAATGTCTTCAACGTGTTCTTCGTGCTTGGACTTGCCGGAATCATACAGCCGATGCAGATACGCGACCTCAATACGCTGGACCTCCTTATGTTTGTGGCCAGCCCCATCATCTTGTGGCTGATGGCATTCTTCTTCCACCGCATCAATCGGTGGATGGGTCTTGTGCTTGTGCTTACGTATCTCGCCTACCTGGTACAGCTGATTCGGGAGGCTATTGCTTGACGCGTAGAGTCATCTTTGGAAGAATCTTTACCAGTTTCCGATTCACTGCTTTTTTCACGACTACCCCGTCCTGCAGCTCCATCAGGTAGGTGCTGTCGTTTTGCCAGGTCAGTCGTATGGACTGTGTCTCGCTGCCCAAGTCGTTTGACAAGCGCAGGGTGGCAATTTGTTCATTCTTGATGTCGAATGAGGTCACGGTCCACACACCATACACTCCCTTTCCATTGAGGTATCCGTTCATGGGACCGAACATCTCCATGCTGGGCACCGTGATGCTTTCTTCGTACAGGTCGATGTGCAGGTTTACACCTTCGTCGGCGTTGGTCAGATGGAGCTTCCAAGGCTCTGCTGCCTGTGCCACTATGGTCACAAGGGCAAGCAATAGATAACAGATGCGTTTCATGGCTGCGAAATTACAAAAAAACGATGAATGATGCAAATGATTTTTGACTTACATCAAGATTTCGCCCCTTTATCGCGAATCTTTTTATATATATAATTATAGTTTGGCCTTTTTTCCTTACCTTTGCGCCCACAAATATAGAATTTGATGGAAAATGAGAAGATAGTTCCTACATTCGTCTTCGAATCGAGTTGGGAAGTCTGTAATAAGGTTGGAGGTATCTACACGGTGCTCTCTACTCGCGCCAAGACCTTGAAGGAGCAGTTGAACGACCATTTGGTATTTATCGGTCCCGATTTTTGGCAAGGGAAAGACAATCCTCTTTTTACTGAAGACAGTACGATGTGGGCCAAATGGGCGAAGAAGGCCAAGGGCGAAGGTATCAATGTCCGTGTGGGCCGCTGGAACGTTCCGGGCAATCCCTGTGTGGTGCTGGTGGATTTCACACCCTATTATGTGGCCAAGGATCATATCTACGGCGAGGCCTGGGCTGCCTATGGTGTCGATTCCCTGCATGCCTATGGCGACTACGACGAAGCTTCGATGTTCTCGTATGCAGCAGGACGTGTTGTGGAGAGCTACTACAACTATTTTCTCTCGAAGGGCAATGAGCGTGTCGTTTATCAGGCCCACGAATGGATGACCGGCCTGGGCGCCCTTTATGTCCACAGCCATGTGCCCGCAATTGCTACCGTATTCACCACCCATGCCACAAGCATCGGACGTAGCATTGCTGGAAACAACAAACCCCTCTACGACTATCTTTACGCCTACAACGGCAACCAAATGGCCCAGGAACTGAACATGGAGGCCAAGCATTCGATTGAACGCCAGACGGCTCACAATGTCGATTGCTTCACCACCGTCAGTGATGTGACTGCCAAAGAGTGTGAGGAACTGCTCGACCGCCAATGCGATGCTGTGCTGATGAATGGTTTCGAGAGCGATTTCGTGCCTGCTGGTCAGGCTTTCGCCAATCGTCGTCGGCAGGCTCGTAAGAAGTTGCTGCATGTTGCCAATGCCCTCACGGGAATGGAGTATCCTGATGACACTATCATCATCGCCACCAGTGGCAGATACGAGTTCAAGAACAAGGGTATCGATGTTTTCCTCGAGGCCATGCATCGTCTCGACTGGCAACAGGGTCTGCAGCGCCCCGTATTGGCTTTCGTCGAAGTGCCAGCATGGGTGGCAGGACCGCGTCAGGATTTGCAGGAACGTCTGGCTTCGGAGCAAATCTACACCTCACCCCTTCCCATGCCCTTCCTGACACATAATCTCAACGACATCCAAAATGACAACGTCCTGAATGCCCTGCGCATGTTCGATAAGTCGAACCGACCCGAGGAACGCGTCAAGGTCATCTTCGTTCCCTGCTATCTTGATGGCAAAGACGGCATCTTCAATATGCCTTACTACGATGTGCTCATAGGCAACGACCTCTCGATATATGCCTCGTACTACGAACCCTGGGGCTACACGCCTCTGGAGAGCGTCGCATTCCACGTTCCCTGCATCACGACCAGCCTCTCAGGCTTTGGAATGTGGGCAAATAAGGTTAAGTCATCGGGCACATGCTCAACATTAAAGGACGGCGTAGAGGTCATCCGTCGCACCGATTACAATTATGGCGAGGTGGCCGATGGCATTGTCAAGTCGGTGTTGGAATATGCCGCCTGGGATAAGAAAACCGTTGACAAGGTTCGAGCCAATGCGGCCCGTCTGTCGGAGAAGGCCCTCTGGTGCCACTTCATTCAGTACTACTACGATGCCTACGACATAGCCCTGCGTAAGGCAGAGCATCGCATGGCACTACTATAGTGTCCCCTCGCGCGTATATAATGCGCGCATGTGTGTAATATTAATGTATATGATACAACTTTATTAATATAATTAACTATTCTTTTATGAAGATTAAAGCAAGTAACGCCAATCAAGCCTCGTTCCGCCCCATCAGCGCACGTAGTCACATTCCAGCTGAGCTGACGAAACTGGGAGAACTGGCCCACAACATGTGGTGGGCATGGAATCACGATGCCCGTAGCCTGTTCCGTAACATTGACGAGAAACTGTTCGACGAGTGTGGTGGGAATCCTGTGTTGATGCTCGAACACCTGAATTACGAGAAGATGAGCCAGCTGGCCAAAGACAAGGCCGTGCTGAAGAAGATGGATGACGTGTATGCACAGTTCCGTGCCTACATGGATGTGAAGCCTGACAAAAAACGTGCCTCTGTGGCATATCTCTGCATGGAATATGGTTTGAATCAGGTTCTGAAGATATACTCTGGCGGTCTCGGCATCTTGGCCGGCGACTATTTGAAGGAGGCCTCTGACTCTAACGTTGACATGGTAGCCGTAGGTTTCCTCTATCGTTATGGTTACTTCACACAGACTCTCTCGATGGATGGTCAGCAGATTGCCAACTACGAGGCACAGAACTTCGGCAGCCTGCCCATTGAACAGCAGCTTAACGAGGACGGCACTCCCATGGTGGTGGACGTTCCCTATATGGATTACTACGTACATGCCTTCGTCTGGCGTGTCAATGTAGGTCGCATCAAGCTCTATCTGCTTGACACTGACAACGAGTTGAACTCCGAATACGACCGCAGCATTACCCATGCCCTTTATGGCGGTGACTGGGAAAATCGTCTGAAGCAGGAGATTCTGCTCGGTATCGGTGGTGTGCTGACGCTGAAGAAGCTGGGCATCAAGAAGGACGTTTATCACTGCAACGAGGGACATGCTGCCCTGTGTAACGTGCAGCGTCTTCTGGACCTCGTTCGCGAGGGTAAGACCTTCACACAGGCTATGGAGTTGGTTCGTGCTTCTTCACTTTACACTGTACACACCCCTGTGCCTGCAGGTCACGACTATTTCGACGAAGGCCTCTTCTCGAAGTACATGCGCGGCTATGCCGACATGCTGGGCATCACTTGGGATGAGTTCATCGGCATGGGCCGCATGAATCCCGACGACCACGGAGAACGTTTTTGCATGTCAACCTTTGCCTGCAACACTTCGCAGGAAGTCAATGGTGTGAGCTGGCTCCACGGTGAGGTCAGCAAGAAGATGTTCGCCGGCATCTGGCAGGGCTACTATCCCGAAGAAAGCCACGTGGGTTATGTCACGAATGGTGTTCACTTCCCCACATGGTGTGCCAACGAGTGGCGCAAGCTCTATCGCAAGCATTTCGACGGGGCTCACCTCGCTGATCAGTCGAACGAGAAGATTTGGGAGGCCATCTACAACGTCAGCGACGAGGAGGTTTGGGAAACTCGCATGCAGCTGAAGAACAAGCTTGTGGACTACATTCGCGAGCAGTTCCGTGAGAACTGGCTCAAGAATCAGGGCGATCCCAGCCGCGTCGTCAGCCTCATGGACAAGATTAACCCCAACGCACTGCTCATCGGTTTCGGTCGTCGTTTCGCCACTTACAAGCGTGCACACCTCCTGTTCACCGACCTGGAGCGTCTGGCCAAGATTGTCAACAACCCCAACTATCCCGTCCAGTTCCTCTATACTGGTAAGGCTCATCCCGCCGATGGTGCAGGTCAGGGTCTCATCAAGCGCATCTACGAAATCAGTCAGCGTCCCGAGTTCCTGGGTAAGATTATCTTCCTCGAGAACTACGACATGCAGCTGGCACGTCGCCTCGTGAGTGGTGTGGACATCTGGATGAACACTCCGACACGTCCCCTCGAGGCCAGTGGTACCAGCGGCGAAAAGGCTCTGATGAACGGTGTTGTCAACCTGTCTGTCAAGGACGGTTGGTGGCTCGAAGGCTATCGCGAAGGTGCCGGTTGGGCGCTGACCGAGAAGCGTACCTATGCCAACCAGGCCTATCAGGACCAGCTGGATGCTGCCACCATCTATTCTCTCCTCGAGAACGAGATCATGCCTCTCTACTACGCTCGCAACAAGAAGGGTTATTCCACGGGCTGGGTACAGGTCATCAAGAACTCGATTGCCCGCATTGCGCCTCACTACACCATGAAGCGTCAGTTGGACGACTACTACTCGAAGTTCTATAACAAACTGCGCGACCGCAGCGCTCTGTTGCAGAAGAACAACTGCCAGTTGGCCAAGGAAATCGCCGAATGGAAGGAGACCGTAGCCGAACGTTGGGACCAGATTCGTGTGGTCAGCATCGAGAAGCCCGAAGCCCTCATTCAGGGTCTGCCTCTGGCTGGTACGAAGTATCCCATCCGCATTGTCCTCGACGAGGCTGGATTGGAGGATGCCATTGGCATAGAGCTCGTTACGCTCACCACTGACAAGGAAGGCGTCGACCACATCTACTCGGTTGAGCCCTTCAAGGTAATCGCTCATGAGGGCAACGAGTACACCTTCGAACTGGAGCACTGCCTGAACAATGCCGGTTCGTTCAAGGTTGGCTATCGCATGTTCCCCAAGAACGACAACCTGCCTCACCGTCAGGACTTCTGCTACGTACGCTGGTTGTACTAATACGTCATATTAGCCGTGAATCGGTTATTCACACTCATGCTACTGGTAATGCTCGCCCTGCCTGCAGGTGCGCAGCGTTACCAGTTGCGTCGTAATGGAGGGGTTCTTGCCCGTAACCTTCGGTTCAATCCCAATCGGATAACCGACGACATGCCTGTGGCTTTGCAGGAGTTGCTGCGAGCCTATCAGACGCAACCGCGATATGCCGAGCGTGTGAAGGGTAGGGCAGTGGAGCCGCTTCTGCGTAGCGTCCGTCACCAGAGCGAACCCTTCAACAGGGCTTGTCCTTATTATATCGACGACAAGGGTAATGTCAGCCAGGAACGATGCATCTCGGGTTGCGTGGCAACGTCTATCGAACAGGTACTCAGTTACTATCGCTATCCAGAGGCTCTTATCGACACGTTGCATGGTTGGACGACCGATCACTACACGATTCCCGATGTGCTGCCAGGTACGCGCATCGACTGGGATAATGTCCTCTACGACTATCGTGAGGGATATACCGATGCACAGGCACAGGCCGTCAGCGACCTGACGTATTTTTGCGGAGTGGCCGTTCACATGAACTGGGGCCTGTCGAGCAGCAGTGCAAGTTTGGCTCGAGGCTTCGACCCCCTGTGGCGAGCATTCGACTATAAGACGCTGTATTTCCTTTCGCGAGCGATGTACAGCACGCCCAAGTGGAACGCCTTGCTTCGGAACGAACTCGAGCAGGGACGCCCTATTTGCTATACGGGTCACAACATTGCGCTCAGCGGACATGCTTTCAATATCGACGGTGTTGACGAAGATGGTTATTACCACATCAACTGGGGTTACGGAGGGGACTACGACGGATATTTCGACCTCGATTACCTCAATCCCTTTGAAAACCGCTTCGATGCCACGACACTGGGTCAGAACGAAGGGCTTTTCTCCAATCAGACAGCACTGTTCATGCATCCCGACGACTTTGAAATCGATGTCACTGATACGTTGCGAACCGAAGATGCCTTTGCCGGTGTGCGTGTCGACAATATCACCTTCCGTCGTCAACCCGATACGGAGGGCTTTGTCATTGCCGACTTTGCAATGACGAACATCACGTCGGACAGCCTGAATTTCACCTTCGAGGTGCTTACCTATCTGCCCACCGATACTGCCATCTTCCAGCAGGCCGACTATGTAGCGCTTTCTGCCGTCAATCTGGCACCAGGCGAGAGCCGTACGTGGCCCGTATATTGCCAGTTCGTCGAGACGGGCGAACGCATTCTTTCTTTCTCGGCCGACGACGAGACCTTGCCCTATCAGATGCCTGTCAACATCGTGCCAGGCACGACTTCTGTCCTCCAGTTCGGAGATATTGACTATGAACTCATTCGCTATGGCGATAATCTTGTGGCTCAATTCTCACACGATGTCACCAACCAAGCCGAAGCCGGTTATTCGGGCGACGTGGTGACCTACTGCCTCTTCCCCGATGGTTCGGAGATAGACGAGCGGCATTGGCAGATACTCTCCCTTGCAGGAGGAACTACGGAGCGCGAAGTCATCCGCTTCCAACACCTCATCGACGGACAGGCCTATACGCTCAAGATTCGTTGCCCTTGGACGGTGGTGAAGGAAGTGTCTTTCGTAGCACGGGCCAGCGATGCCACAGACGGCATAGGTGAAATGGAAAGTGCAAGGTGGAAAAAGGAAGATGATTCCTCCGTCACCTACGACTTGAACGGTCGCACGATGAATGGCAAATGCTCTTCCTCTTCTGTGCGCCCGAAGGGTATCTATGTGAAACGTGGCAAGATAATACTTATTCCATGAATCCAGAGGAACTCATCCATCGATACTACGCCAGTCAGCCCGAACTGGAAGAGATTTTGCTTACCCACAGCCGTCAGGTGGCCGACCTCTGTATGCGGATATGTGATGCACATCCAGAGTTGGGACTCGACCGCCAGTTTCTCTACGAGGCGGCGATGCTTCACGACATTGGCATCCTGCGTACCGATGCACCTGGCATCCAGTGCTTTGGTACGGAACATTACATCCGTCACGGTTTGATTGGTGGCGAAATACTTCGTGCCGAGGGACTTCCCCGTCATGCTCGTGTAGCCGAGCGCCACACGGGTACGGGCCTGACACCCGATGCCATTCAGCGTCAAAACCTTCCCTTGCCCTTGCAGGATTATTCGCCAGAGACAATGGAGGAAAAGGTCGTCTGCTATGCCGACAAGTTCTTCTCTAAGACCAAGCTCCAGCAGCAGAAGACGTACGAGCGTGTCTTGCAAAGCCTTGATTGGTTTGGCGAGGAAGGCGTGCGTCGTTTCAAACAATGGCACGAAATGTTTGGCGTTTAGGGTTATTTCACACTTTACATAGCCCTTTATTCGACAAAATATGTTATCTTTGCAGTCGCAAAGATACGATACGAAATTGAAAACAAGGATATTTGCAACGGTTTTACTGGTGAGCATGCTGTGTATGCTCGCTTTCGCCATTGTTCCTCCTCGTTTCAGGGGTGGGCGTAATGTTGATACGCCTTTCTCCGACAGTTTGCTTTCCACCCCCTCCGACAGCACGGTAGTTGCCGCTTCTGACACTGCAGCATCAGCTGCTCCTGACACTGTGTCTCGCGACTCTGCAAGTGCACTTCCCGATTCTCTTTCGTACGATTCTCTTGTCCGTAAGGCATTGGGCGACAGCGTTCTTTCCAGTCACAAGCAACTGACTGTGGACAGTGTGCTGAACTCCATTACCGAGGACAGCATCCTGAACATGCTGCAGGCGGGACGCATCCTGGAGGTTGCACCCGACTCGTCGAAGATGGACACCGTCCGGCGCGACACTATTAAGGTGAGCAAGAGTG
>CACZRZ010000132.1 GCA_902783655.1 uncultured Bacteroidales bacterium | reverse complement strand
GGAAGAGAAGGTATACAAGCCCGAACTTTATCCCGTCTATTTGCTTCCCCCTGCCGACAAGTCTGTTAAGGTGCGCGAGGAGAAAGGGTCGGCCTATCTGTGCTTTGTGGTGAACAAGTGGGACATCAAGCCCGACTACATGACCAACCCCACGGAGCTGCAGAAGATACACAACTCGGTGAACATCGTGAAGAACGACTCGAATGTTACCATCCAAAAGATGACCATCGACGGCTATGCCTCTCCTGAAGGCGGCTTCGCCCACAACACTATGCTCAGTGAGAACCGAACTAATTCACTGAAAGCTTATTTGCAGAGCACTGGCATAGCAAAAGGCATCAATATTCAGGCCAGTGGAAGGGGTGAGAACTGGGATGGCTTCATCAAGTATCTCAGGAATCATGGTGATGTTCCCCAACGCGAAAAACTGCTCAGCATAGCTACCAGCAGCAATACTCCCGACGATAAGGAGAAACGTATGCGTAAAGAGACCCCAGAAGGTTATGCCTACGTGCTGAAGAATGTGTTCCCGGAGCTGCGATGCACCAACTACAACGTTATCTACACCGTGAGGCCCTTTACTGTGGAGGAGTCAGAGAAGGTGTTTGAGACTCGCCCCATCAACCTCAATCTCAACGAAATCTACAAGCTGGCCGACAAGTATTCCAACAATCAGGAGAAGTACAACTCCATCATCCGCAAGGCCTATCTGCTCTACCCCAACGACAGCTACATCAACCTCACCATGGCCTATCTCTCCATCAAGAAGGGCGAGGCCGGCGAGGCCGCAGAATACCTTAGCAAGGTGAAGAACTGTCCGGAAAAGACGATGAACGAGGGTCTCGTGGCCTATCTCAAGGGCGACCTCGACAAGGCAATACAGCTTGTGAATCAGGCAAAGAGTCAGGGCGTACCCGAAGCCACACCTCAACTTGAAGAATTCGGTAAGATCAAAAAATAACTGTTAAAACCTAATTATATTATGTTTAATTCCACCAAAATCTCTCAACTGCTGGTCGTGGCAGTTGCTTTCCTTTGCAGTTGCAGCCAGACCGATGACATCGCTGTCGGCGGCAGCAATGAAACATTGAAAGAGGGAAACATTGTGTTCCGATTACAGAGTAATTCGTCAAACACTACCCGTAGCGCGGAAGATAGCTATGAGCATGTGCAGGGTACTGTCGATGAGTACAAAGTGAACGTTGCCCGTGTGTATTTCTTTGACAATGTCACGAAACATTTCGCGAAGAGTGTCCCACTGACCAACATTACCCGCAAGGGTTCTGACGCTGACGGCAACGTCATCTATGAGACCGATCCTATTTCTATAGCACAGGGTGTCTACGACATCTTCGTCACCGCCAACACTTATAGGCAAATCAAGACTGACACGGAAGAGCAGTTCTTGGCCGACATTGACAGTGTCACCTACGCACAGGCACTCATTGAGGATATTTCCGGAGGTATCGTTATGTCTAATCGCGCGGCTGATAATGAAGCCACAATCATTACTGAAACCCCTAACGAAAATGACGTCAATGTAGTGAATATCAAGTTGGAACGTGTCCTAGCACGTCTCGACATTGCCAAATCTTTGGAAACGTACGAGCTGACCGACCCCAACGGTGTAAAATATGCCTCAGTGAAGCTTAACGGGTATTACATCGTGAACTTGCCCAAGTATTATTACACTTTCCGTCACGTTGCAGTGCTCCTCTCCCTTACTGAGCCTCAGTGGAATATTCAGGCTAACTTCGGCAATGTTGCCGATGTCAACGGGTACGTCATTGACCCCTATTTCTTCAAGAAGACCATCAATGCCTCTGGTTTTACCAATGCTGATCAGTACTACGTGAACTATTTCGGCGACATCATCAAGAAGGTGAGATGGAACACATTTAATCCAGCTAGCCAGACACCTAATTACAAGACAGCCTACAGTCTGGAGAATTGTACCCTCGCACCAGCACAGAAGAATGGCTACTCCACGGGTGTCATCTTTAAGGCTGTCATGGAACCTGCCAACAATGTCTATTATCTAAACAACACTGGCACTCTGCAGTTGCTCACTGACAAAGAGAATTACCCAGAGGTGCTTTACTATTATCAGTATAAGTTCTACAATTCGGCTGATGCGCTGGCAGTGGCTCTCACTGCCTCTGGAGCTGCAGCATCCAGCTCAAAGGCCCAGAAATTCGAGAAGACCGACGAAGGTTACTGCTGCTACTACAATTACTGGATACGCCATCTGGACAACAACAGGCCCACACAAATGGGCGTGATGGAGTTCGCTATCGTTCGCAACAACCTCTACCGTATGCTCATCTCCAACGTCTCTGATCTTGGAGACGGAACGATTCCTGTCGATCCCGACACCCCAGACGAAGGAGAAACCCGCTTGAAGGTGGAGTTAAACGTTAAGCCATGGATAGTCAGAGACCTTACAGAAATCGTGTTGTAGGGGCAGGTCATGTGCCAGCCCGTACAGGCTCCGTGCCAGTCCAGAGGTTTTCCCTTTGGGGCTTGCTCTTGGCATGCCTGCTGCTGACCACATCCTGCACCTGGGTCAAGGACGATTATGATGACTGTCCATACGGTTTCTGGCTGAAATTGCATTACACATACAATATTCTTGATGTGGAGGCAGCACCAGAATACGTGAAGGATGTATCGGTATTCGTCTACGACACCGTGGGCAACTATGTCACTCGCATTGACGCGCCTATGAATCTTCTGAGAACCTATGACCATCGTGTCAGGGTGGAGAACCTTCCCGAGGGTGACTATCAGTTCGTGGTGTGGAGTGGCATCGGCAACAGCGAGTATGCTTTGTCCGGCAATAATCTGCCGCTGGACGAGTTCCGTCTTTCGCTTGCCGAACGCGAAAACTATGCCGGACGATTGCCAGACTTGTTCTATGGCAGTCTGTCGACCGTGCACTATGACAACGCATACGCCGTGCATGACGTGTACATGATGAAGAACACCAATCATCTGGCATGTCTCGTTGTGCCGCTCGACGAGAGCCAAGAAATCCTGCCTGGTGATTACACCATGAAAGTTGTCTCGGCCAACAGTACTATGGATGCGCGTAACAGGCTAGTGTCTAATGAGGCTGTAACATACAAGCCTTTTGCCCAGGACACTGTCACCGTCGACGACATCGACTACGGCCTACTGCATGGCACGAAGTTCGGAATCTCCACCTTGCGACTGATGGAGAGTACCGACTGCCGCCTTATCCTGGAGAAGAACGAAACGGGAGAAAGTGTTTTCAACATCTCGCTTCCCGAATATATCGGAATGATTGGTTCCCTCTACACCAATGCTGGCCGGCAGCTCACCGTGCAGGAATATCTTGATAGGCAGGACTTCTATACTATTGTGTTCTTCCTCTCTGGCGACGGCCTCAACCAATTGCTGCAGTTGCAAGTCAACAGCTGGCGGCTGAGGGCTTACCGCCACCTAAAACTCTGACATCTCATGGGAGTAAACAAGTCACCCGTAGCGTGGTTGGTCTTTCTTGTCATCATCCTGACAGGTTGCATAAATGATGACAACACAGACGGCAATAGTGAGAGTATCGTGAACGTAGGCGATGCTGTCCCCTCATTTATGCTTACCAGTGCTGACGGTGGCGAGGTGTCATCGGCATCGTTGGAAGGACAGGTCTACATGCTATCGTTCTTCGATACAGGTTGCCCTGATTGTCAGAAGGAGTTCCCCGTGCTCCAACAAATCTACGATAAATATGGTGAAAAGGTTCCTGTCCTTAACGTTCCGCGTAGCCAGAGTGTCGCCGAAGTGGAGGAATACTGGAACAAAGAGAAACTGACAATGCCCTTCCATACCGCTAGCGACAAATCGCTCTATTATAAGTTTGCCAAAAGCGGTATTCCACGCACTTATATCGTAGACGGCATGGGTAAGGTATGCGCAGTGCTGACAGACAATCCTCTGGCCGATTACTCCACGATTGACAATTTGCTACAGTCGCTGCTTGGAGACGAGACACCTCCAGCTAAGGCCAATATCTCGTTCAGAATGAAGGTGCCGACTCCCAACCCAGGTGCAGACTATTTCCAGAATGAATACATCATCAGTCACCTTGAGCTGTTCTTCTTCGACGCTGAGACCAAGAAACTTGCAACAAAGCTTGTTGTCGAGGACCTCGTCGAGGATACGGAATATCCCGAAAGCTACTACGACATCACCTACATCATGTCCCCCAAACATGTTAAAGTTGGACTGTATAACATCTTCGCCATCGCCAACTATGTCCATACGCCTGAAGACATTGAAGACCAGGACGACTTCCTCAACATGATTGACTCTATCACCTATCATTCAGGCATCGAGCCAAACATCCCGTCTACTGGACCTGTCATGACAAGCGATGCTAAGGCACTGCTTTCCATAGACCTGGTGCCATGGGAAGGGAAAAACTACAGTATGACGATAGAGATGGAACGTGTACTGGCAAAGCTGCAGATTGGTGTGAAATCTAATAGCTTTGAGCTGAAACACGACGGGGCAAAGTATGCTGACATCAATATCACAAACTATAAGTTAGTGAACCTCAACAGGCAATATTATCTTTTCCAGCACAGCGATAATGACTATATTCTAGATCCACTCTTCTTCAAGAAGACTGCAAATGTCACTGATGCTAAGCGTTTCAAGGACTATTATGCATCGTGGTTTGGCAATTTCACCACAGAGGGGTTCGCCTCTATGCCCACCGCTGGAAATTTTGGTTATGCCTACATATTGGAAAACACTGTCCGCAACGATTGTCAGAAGAACGGATATTCGGTGGGCATAGTGTTCAAGGGAGCCGTAAGCCCTGGAATCGTCTATATCTACGATAACGACACGCGCACCCTCAAGCCAGAGAGACGACCAGAGTACTGGCCCGATGCCATCTATCTGTATAAGTACAATTTCTACGGCTCCATACAGGCCATCAATGAGGCAGGAGACCTTACCCTCGACGAGCTGGAGCATTACACAGACAGCCAGTTGAAAGCCTATGGCATCAAGCAGTGCAAGTTCAACATGGGTGTATATGAGACCTATTACACCTATTGGATTCGCCACCAGCCAGACACCCCAACTCACATGATACCGATGGAATATGCCATCGTGAGAAACCATTTCTATAAGATTAACATTAAGGGTGTTAGTGGTATTGGCGACAGTAGCATCATCCCTGACATTATGCGTGACAACTACCCCAACTCGTATGAGGACATAGAGGTGGATGAATGATTATTCCATTGACTATTCATCCTCAAACCTGCAAAATAAGGTGAAAAAAGGTGTAACGGCCAAAGGTTTTTCCATAAACCTTTGGCCGTTACTGTGCTTTTTCGTACCTTTGCGGCCTAATTCCGTATATTTATAGAATAACAATCACAAAATAGCAATATGAACGAGAAAATGAATTTCTTAGACCGTAACGAATTCAATTTTGAACCAAGCGAGAAGGTGGTCGAGGCCATCCGCAGCTTCGACCCCAAGGACCTGTGTTTCTATACTCGCATCTATGATCAGGGCAAGAAAAGCATCATCAGTGTACGCCTGAGTGAGATTTACCATGTGCCTGAGGAGCAGGTGCTCCTCACCTACGGCGGCGAGGACATGCTGAAGAACGCCATCCACTATTTCCTTTCGGTGAACTC
>CACZRZ010000131.1 GCA_902783655.1 uncultured Bacteroidales bacterium | reverse complement strand
CCAGGTATGAGCACATACCCAGGAAGAAAGCAAATATCATGTTGTCCACAAAGATGGAGCGGACAAATAAGCTTATGAAATGTTCCATAGTTCTGTCAATTTCTTATTGGGTTATAGTTCCTTGTTTACTGCACGGTGCACCCAGATGAAGCAGGCCACGAGGATGAGCGCCATGGCGGGCATGGTCATCATACCGTTGTTCATATATCCGTTCTCGTAGCAGAAATCGGGAACAATCTGGAAGCCCAGCAATGTGCCGAAGCCCAGCAGCTCGCGAACGAAGCCCACGATGACCAGGATGAGGGCATAGCCCAGACCGTTGCCGATGCCGTCGAGGAACGACTCCCAGGGACCATTCTGCATGGCGAAGGCCTCGAGGCGGCCCATCAGGATACAGTTGGTGATAATCAGGCCGACATAGACGGAGAGCTGTACGCTGACGTCGTAGGCAAAGGCCTTCAGCACCTGGCTGACGATGGTCACCAGAGCGGCCACAACCACCAGCTGCACGATGATGCGGATGCGGTTGGGGATGCTCTTACGGATAAGTGAAATGATTACATTAGAGAAGGCCGTGATGACCGTAACCGAAAGACCCATCACGATGGCGGGCTCCAGCTGGCTGGTCACAGCCAATGCAGAACAAATACCAAGGACTTGAACTGCAATAGGGTTATTAAGGTTCAGAGGATTGGAAAAGACTTCGCAATTCTCCTTAGAAAATAGTTTTCCCATAGTTTTGTTCCTCCTTTGTTATTTGTTCAAAAACTCGATATACTGCTGCATACCTTCGGTAACCATGCCTGCCACACCATTCGAGGTGAGGGTGGCACCGGTGACACCGTCGATTTCCGTCTCAGCCTTCGACTGGCCCTTCTTCACAACCGTCAAGGCCACCTGCTGTGGATTGTCGGTGAAGATGGGTTTGCCGTTGAACTGCTCCTGGAACCAACGTTCCTTGATGCGGGCACCAAGGCCTGCAGTTTCGCTCTCGTGGTCAAAGTAAGTACCAAAGACGGTCTGCTTGTCCTCGTTGATTGAGATGTAGCCCCAAAGGCCACCCCAAAGTCCACGGCCCTTGACGGGCAGGATGTACTTGGTGGCACCGTCGACAGTGGCGACAAACACCTTGCCACCCTTCTCCTGGAGCTCGCTGGTGACCACCTCGGCATACTTCTTGTCGATGGCATCGCCCTTCAGACCCGTGATGTTCAGGCTCGTGAGGATTTGGTTCTTCGTGTCACGTGCCACGTTGGCATCCTGCATGGGCTTCAGAGCCGATGCCACGAAGGCAAGCAGGAAGGCCACGATGATGACCATAACCGTTGCATAGACAAACGTATAGACGTTGCCATTGGTGTTGATACCCTTCGACTTCACTTCCGTTATCTTGGAAGCGTCAGCGCCGCAGATAGGGCACTTGTCGGGCATGGATGCGGCTTCGAACGTCTGGCCGCACTGACTGCATATAAATTTCTTTGCCATATCTGTTTACTTTTTAATTACACGTTTTGCACGCATCGAAATGTTGCGCTCTACTACACAGTAGTCGATGAGCGGAGCAAACAGGTTCATGAGCAGGATAGCCAGCATCATGCCCTCGGGATAACCGGGGTTCAGCACGCGAACCATCACAGCCACGATACCTATCAGACAGCCGTAAACATACTTACCACACTCTGTACGGGCAGCAGTCACAGGGTCGGTGGCCATGAACACGGCACCGAAAGCAAAGCCGCCAAGCACGAAGTGGTGCCACCACTCAATCTGCGTGAGGCCCAAAGCCTGCATCAGCCAGCCCATGAGGCCACCGCCAACGAACACGCTGCACATGATCTTCCACGAGGCAACGCCCGTCCACAGGAGCAACAGGGCACCCAGGGCAATGGCGATGACCGAGGTCTCACCGATGGAACCAGGGATAAGACCCGTGATGGCATTCTGGATGGTAGCATAGTCGAAACCAGCAAAACCATCAGCAGCAGCCTCGCCAAGAGGTGTGGCAGCAGTGCAGGCCTCGGGAGCCGTGAAGCCCAGACCGAGTATCGACTGCTGGTTGACCCATACGGTGCTGTCGCCCGTCATCACTGAGGGGTAAGAGAAGAAAAGGAACGCGCGCGTAACAAGCGCGGGGTTGAAGATGTTCATGCCCGTACCGCCGAAGATTTCCTTAGCCAGGATGACGCTGAAGGCAACAGCGATGGCCAGCATCCACAAGGGAGTGGTGACAGGCACAATCATGGGGATGAGGATACCCGAGGCCAGGAAACCTTCCTGAATCTCCTCGTGCTTCCACTGGGCAACGGTGAACTCAATGCCCAGACCCACAACGTACGAAACAATGATCTTGGGCAGAACAGCCAGGAAACCGTACCAGAACATGCCCCAGAAAGTGGCTTGTTCCAACTGACCGGCTGCCAAGGCATTCTGATAGCCCACATTGTACATGCCAAAGAACAGGGCCGGCAGCAGTGCAATGATGACAAAGCTGATGAGGCGCTTGCTGTCCACGGCATCATGAATGTTCACGCTTCCTACGCGGCTGGTCGTACGGGGAACGAAGGCAAATGTCTCCAATCCGTCGAACAGGCTCTGGAATGCGTGAAGCTTGCCTCCCTCCTCGAAGTTCGGCTTTATCTTGTCCAGATAATTTCTTAATGCTTTCATCTAACGATAAATTAAAAATTAAGAATTAAAAATGAAAAATCAAGTGCGTCTGACTCCATTATGACAAATGGCATCAACTTTCTCGCTTTTCATTTTTCACCTTTCACTTCCTTTACGCGTTCTCCTTTCTCAAAATGTCCAGGCCTTCGCGAACGATGCGCTGGAGTTCAAGTTTCGAACTATCTACAAACTCGGCAATGGCAAAGTCCTCGGGAGCCACCTCGTAGATGCCCAGCTGCTCCTGGCGATCGATGTCGCCGGTGATGATGGCCTTGATGAGATAGCCTGCGAAGATGTCCATCGGGAATACACGGTCGTACTCGCCAGAGAATATCATGTGACGTTCGCCACCCTTGATGCGGGCATCCAGCTTGTACTCCTTCTTCTTGCCAAAGAGCCAAGAGAAATAGCTGCGGCTGGTGGAGAACTCGTTGAAGCGAGGCATTATCCAACCCAGCATCTCGGCATTGTCGTCGCCCTCGGGAATGACGTTCACCTCTGTCTTGTGAGCACCCAGGAAACCTTCCTCCGTAGTCTTCACACCTGTCATCACGTTGCCGTCGATGATGCGGACGTGATAACCATTGTCCTCAATCTGGCCGTCGAGCAGAGTCGTCAGCTTCTGACCCACCAGCATCTTGTAGTACTTGGGGAACTTCACTTCGCTGCCTGCCAATGCAATGGTGCGGGTGAAATCCACCTTACCTGTCAACATCAGCCGGCCGACAAAGATTACTTCCTCGGCACCCAGCGTCCACACCACTTCACCCTTGTTGATGGGGCTGATGTGATTGATTTGCACGCCTACGTTGCCGGCAGGAGCAGGACCGTCGAACACGGTCACCTCACAATCCTTGGCCTCCAGCAGAGCCTTCGACGTCTGCTTGGCACTTACGCCCAAGTTCACCTTGGCCAACTTTGCCAATGCCGACAGACCTGCCTGGAACTCCTTCTCCTGACCCTTCAGGGCAAGTTCGAAGTCCTGGCTCAGCGGCATAGAGTTGAATGCGCTGACAAAGATGGCCTTGGGCTTGTCTTCAGGGTTAGCCACAACGTCGTAGGGACGACTGCGGAAGAATCCGAACAAGCCGCTCTCCAGCAGCAGTGTCTTCACGTCCTGATTCACATTGAACTCCCGTGCCTCCTGCTTCTCGTCGCACTTCACGCGAACGGAGAGCAGTTTGCGACGGTCGCCACGCTCTACAAGACTGACAACGCCACTGACGGGCGACGTAAACTTCACTTCGGGATGCAACTTGTCAACAAACAAGGCATCACCCACAAGAACCTTATCGCCTTCCTTCACGACAACCTTTGGCTTGAGGCCCGTGAAATCGTCGGGTTGGAGTGCATACTCACCCGGACATTTCACTTGGGCAATCTCATCCGCAGGCTTGCCTTTCAGGTTGACATCGAGGCCCTTACGTAACTTGATTACTTTTGTCATATAGTTAACAATAAAAAATAGTGATTCACTAAACGGGCGTAAAGTTAATAAATTTTAACGAACCCACAAAATAAACAAGAGGAAATCGTGCGTACGCGTACGAAAACGCATCAAAACATCGTTTCGATGACACACAGCAGCTGATTGGGATGTTCAATGAAGACGCTTGCGCCTGCCTCCACGAGCTGCGCCTTGTCGCGGAAACCCCAAAGGACAGAGATGCACGGCAGGCCACTGTTCCTGGCCGTCTCTACGTCCACCTCCGAATCACCCACATACACACTGTCGGCTGTGGTTGCACCCAGTTCTTGCAAGGCCAGGCGCACCATATCTGGAGCAGGCTTGCGGTTGAGCCCCTCGCGTTCGCCTATGGCCACGTCCACCACATCGCGGAAAAAAGTCTCGTACAGTTCATCCACACCCGCCTGCAACTTGTTGCTCACAATGGCTACACGATAGCCTTGTCGACGAACATCCTGTAACATTTTTTCAACGCCCGGATACAATCCTGTCGTGTCCTGGCAATGTACAAGATAGTGCTGCTGAAACAGCGCGAAGCAGCGTTCGAAATCCTCTTTCGAAACATTTTCGGGAACGGCTCGTTCTATCAACCGCCGAACGCCATTGCCGACAAACCTGCGCACATCTTCCAGCGAACGTCTCTCCCACCCCATCTGCTGCAGGGCATAGTTGGTACTGTTGGCCAAGTCCTGCAGGGTGTCGGTCAACGTTCCGTCGAGGTCGAAGACAATATTACGTATCATTTAAAATACGGAACCATCCGGCTGAGGTATTTGCCGATGATGTCGAACTCAAGGTTCACAACAGTGCCCACCTTGATGTCATGAAAATTCGTATTCTCGAAAGTGTAGGGGATGATACAAACCTCGAAGCTGTCTTCATCGGGACGGCACACCGTAAGGCTCACACCGTTCACCGTCACACTGCCCTTGTCCACCGTCACATAGCCACGACGAATCATCTCTGGCGTCGAATCATAACGGAAACGGAACACATAGCTGCCCTGCTGGTCCTCGACAGAAATGCAACGAGCCGTCGTGTCCACGTGCCCCTGAACGATGTGCCCATCCAGTCGTCCGTTCATCATCATCGAACGCTCCACGTTCACCTCATCGCCCACCTTCAGCAGACCCAGGTTCGAACGCTCCAAAGTCTCACGCATGGCAGTTACGGTATAGGTTTCATCCGTCAGCCGTACCACGGTGAGGCACACACCGTTATGAGATACGCTTTGATCTATCTTCAACTCGCCGACAAACGAGCACGACAACGTGAAGTGCAGGTTGTCCAGTTCCTTCTCTATGGCCACCACACGGGCAGTTTCTTCTACGATTCCTGAAAACATAATGCAATTATTTTTCTGCAAAAGTAATGAAATAATCGCTAAGTAGGAAACGAAAACACAGAAAAATTATCTTATCACTACCTTCTTGCCACCATTCACATAGATGCCGGACTTGGCAGGACTCCCGCTCAGGCGACGGCCATCGAGGGTGTGGTATTTACCATCTTGCCACTTAACGCTTACCAAGTCGATGGCGTCGGTTTCGTCCTGCATAAAGTCGAAGGAGGCTAAGCCTTGGGCATTGACACGCATGTGGGTGACAGGCTTCGACATCAGCAAACTGCCGTCGGCACGCTCATTGTTGAGAATGGCAGCAGGTGCGGAGGTGTCGGTCAGACAGTCGTTGAACACAGAATCGTTGCCCAGAGAGTCGGTGACGATGTAGGGGTAGGCCCAATCTGCAATAGTACGGCTCTTAGTGCTATTGTTGGCAGGGAACAGGCTATAGCGTTTTTTCTGGTTATTGTTTGGGACACTGGCACACCCTTCCCAGATTTCCTTGTCGTAATCAATGTGGAAGATGAGTATGCCGCTGCCAGGCAAAGACTCATCCCAATCGTGCTGCTGGCGGTTCTCGATGATGTAGAATTCGTTTGGCCAATCATCGTTACGGATGAGGTAGGCCTGCGGCTCGTCGCAGAGGGAGGGCATGTCGGTGATGGTCACGGAAGTGGTGAGTTCGGTGGGTGTAAGCCATCCCATGAGCATGCGTTCGTGAGCCGAATAGCCACAGGGGCGGAATCCCGACCCACCGTAGTTTCCATTGTCCATCAAGTCCCAATCGCCTACAGTCGTGCTGTCACCATAATAGAAGTCGGGGAATCCGAAACAGTGACTGAACTCGTGACAGATGGTTCCGAACGTGGAGCCGACACCGCCATTCATCACTTCCTGCACACAGCAGTAGCAGTCGATGATGTACGTCTGGTCGCCACGACTGACGGTTCGGTAGCTGCGGTAGTCCGTCATATCCTCCGTCTCCAGATTCATATGCTGGCTGAGCCACCACTGATGGGGCCAAATAGTATTGCTGCCTCCACCATCATTCATGCCCTTGCCGGCATAGATGATGAGCAGTTGGTCGACATACGCGTCTCCATCCCAGTCGTAGAGACTCCAGTCAATGTCCTCCGTCTGCAGGATATCCACGATGTCGTCGACCATATATTGCGAATATTCGTCGTGGGAATACGTGCTGCGATACTTGTGTTGCGCGTCGGGCAAAGTCAGATGCACGAGGTCAAACGTCACGTTGAACTGCCCGTAGCTCTGCGAAATGAAATAGTCGTGAACGGAACCCGCATACATGCCCTCGTTATAGTTCTGGACATTGAAGATGCGGTTCCACTTCTCCAGCGCAGCATGTCCTCCATCGGCGAAGTCCTGGTTCTGAAACGCTGCCAGCACCACCAACTGACGACGATTTCCTATATAGGGGTTCTCACCGTTAAGCAAAGCCTGTGCACGACGGGTACGGAACTGAGGGCTGAGTGTTCCCACTCTGCACCCCCGTTGGCGGAGCACCTCTGTGGCTGATGTCGTTTGTGCCGCGAAGAACACCAGAAACATCGTCAGCAATACATTTCTCCACCATTGGCTATTCAATTCAAATTTCTTCATCACAATATAGATTTCAAGTATCATACCTATATACTATAATGTACTTGCAAAAATACAACAAAATAGTCATACAAATACTAATTTATACAAAGAAAATTTATTTTTCCAATAAGAAGCCTATGTAATACAGCTATTAATTTGATGAATCGGAATAAATTCGTAAATTTGTAGGGATGTTAATTAAGAATATGAAGATTTTACTCATCGGAGAATACAGCAACGTGCACGCCACACTGGCCGAAGGTCTGAGAGCCTTGGGGCACAAGGTCACGGTCCTGAGCAACGGGGATTTCTGGAAAGATTATCCTCGCGACATCAATCTCGTCCGAATCCCTGGCAAGTGGGGTGGCATCAAATATCTGATGGAAGCCTGTCGGCTTTGGCCCACACTAAAGGGCTACGACATCGTGCAACTCATCAATCCCGTATTCATGGAACTGAAGGCCGAACGCATCATGCCCTTCTACCGGTGGTTGAGGCGACAAAACGGACGCATGTTCCTGGGCTGTTTCGGCATCGACAAACCGTGGGTGGAAGAAGGACTGAAACCCGAGACCTTCCTCTATAGCGACTTCTACGCCAATGGAGAAAGGAGGCACAACGCCTTTACCGAGGAAATGGAGGCCAATTGGATGCACGGAGCCAAGGGAATACTCTTCGACCGCATTGCCGACGATTGCGACGGCATCATAGCCGCACTGTACGAAAACTATGTTTGTTGCAAACCTCGCTACGATGGAAAACTACATTTCATCCCCTTCCCCATCAACCTCGACAAGACCACGCCCAAGGAGCCCCATCCCGAATATGAAGGCATACGCATATTCATCGGCATACAGCGCAAACGCTCGATATACAAGGGTACCGACATCATGCTGCGCGCCCTGCAACGCCTGGAGCGAGACTACGCAGACCGTATGGAAGTCGTGAAGGCCGAAAGTGTGCCCTTCCCCATCTATCAGAACCTGATGAACCACAGCGACGTGCTGGTGGACCAACTATACAGCTACACACCTGCCATGAACGGCCTGCTGGCCATGTCGAAAGGTCTGATACTTGTAGGGGGCGGCGAGGAGGTGCATTACCATTTGTTGCAGGAACCGGAACTTAGGCCCATCATCAATGTCAGCCCAACGGAAGACGATGTTTACGAACAAATAGAGAAACGGCTGCTGAAAGCATCTTCACACGAGTTGGAACGCCTGTCGGCAGAAAGTGTGGAATACATCCGGCGCCACCACAATCATGTGAAGGTTGCCCAACAATACATCAAGCTCTGGGAAAGCTAAGAGGCCCTCGCAAGGGTAAGAATGCTGATGCGGATATCCTCCGATGTCGCCATAATAGCTTGTGCACAAGCCAAAAGCGTAGCACCAGTGGTCAGCACATCGTCGACGAGCAACACATGCCGCCCCGACAATGACGAACGGGCACAAAACAAATGTTGTGTATTCTGCATGCGCTCATGTGTCGACATTCGTGTTTGGCTCTTGTTGTTCCTCACCCTTTCCACCACACGGCGTAGCAATGGGATTCCCGTCGTCTTGGAGATTCCCCGAGCCAGCTCGATACTCTGATTGTATCCTCGATGCAAATGCCGACGCCAGTGTAGCGGCACTGCAACAATGCAGTCAACGTCCTCGAAAAAGTCGCGAGGCAACAGTTCACGTGCAATGAGCTCGCCCAGCCATACACCAAGGTCGGGACGATGGCGGTACTTCAAGCTGGTAAGCAAATTGTGTGATTCCGAATCGTGGCGATAACGAATGAAGCTATATACCCGTTCCACTGGTATGCGCCCCCAGAAAAGGCGCGAGGAAGGGTTGTCGTAGAAATCCTCCTTACCGACGTACGGAAGCTGTAGCAGACAGCAGGAACACAGTTTCTGTTCAGTGGAGTTCAGAGGAGAACCGCAAATAGGACAAATCCGCGGGCGGATGATGTCGCGAAAGTCACAAATCCATGTCTTTAGGGAAGCCATACATCCAAAGGGAACAACTATCAACAAAAGATAAGCGCCATACGCCAGGCTCCTCGTCCTCCCCATGCCGTATAGCTCGAAAGCCATTTTCCATATAGCCTAACGAGCAGGGAGAATCCCTCATCGGGAAGATACAGGGGCGACGCACCTTCACGTCGCAATGTACCATTAAGTATGCAACGACGCAGATAAAGTGCCCGCCGGTCACAGTCGTTGGATAGTTCACGTTCCACCGTTTGCAGGGCCTGATCCAAGACGTCACGACGAGATGTCATTGAAGGTCCCGTAATGCTATCTGGATGCACATAAATGTGGTGGAACGGATGCAGCGTGAACCACCTTATCCGCGGGCTATGAAGCAAAGCACGGACACCCAGTTCCCAATCGTCCCAGATAGAGAGCTCACCATTCCAGCCACCTATCGAGCGAAGATATTCGGTTCGGAACAACATGCCCTGTGTGTTAAGCGTGGCCGACAATATCTGTGACGAAGGTTTCCGAGACGGAAGGAAACTGCGCTGCGCCACCCGTCCCTTCACTTCTTGTAACGTAGGAAAAGCCACCATATCGAACCCTGCGGTCAACGGCATCAGTTCTTCCAAGAATGTTGGAGAAATATCATCGTCACTATCAAAGAAATACACCCATTCCGTTCGACAAGCTGTCAAACCACGATTGCGAGCCTTGCTGGCTCCACGTTCCGCCTCCTCCAGCACACGCACCACCATGGGAGCGTCCTTGGCAAAGGCACGGCAATGGCTCAGCGATCCGTCGGACGAACCATTGTCAACGAATATCACTTCCAAGTCCTCATAGTCAACAGCCGTCAGCGACTGGAAAAGACGAGGCAGATAGGCTGAACGGTTGAGGATGGGAATGATAATGCTGACTGAGGGCATGGGATGAAGGGTTAAGGGTGAAGGATGTATTTTATGCCCCAGAACCAGTTTCGGAGCATGACTATGGGATTTGCACCTTGGCGCAACGTCCATCCCAAAGACTCACGAACGGCCTTATAGCATGCATAGACAGGACCACGAGTGTAGCAGAAAGCAGCACCCTTGGAACGCTGTAGAATAGCAGATTCCCAGTTGTCGCCAGTCGTCTGGGGATGTGTCTCGCAGATAGGTTTGGGTTCATAGTGGACAGAAAGTCCCGAACGACATGCATCATGAATAAAAACATCTTCCTCACCGGCACAAAGGTATTCTGAACCCAACCCAAAACGTTCGTCGAAACGGAGTGAACCCAGTGAGGTGCGACGCAACGTTATCTCAAAAGATGTCACAAACAGAGGCGGATACTTCTTCTTGGGACCGATGGCCTGGAAATGCACGATGTCGTATTCAGGATGCTGGCGATAGGTTTCCAGGATGGTGTCGAAATACATGTCAGTCCATCGTTCGTCGTCGTCACATATCTTCAGGACATCACCCTGCGCATGGTCGAAGGCATGGTTGCGATTGCGGCAAAGGCCACGTCCTGCCAACTGAACCACACGAACGTCCCTACGCAGACAAAGCCAGTCGGGCACCTGGGGACATTCGCCCGTGTATTGCCAAGAAACAAGATACTGCACATCCTTGCGAGGAGACAGGAACTTGTCCTTCAGCCTCTCAATTCCTTCGTCGATGGTACAGATTAGCAGCTCCAGTGTCATGTCTCTCTACTCGGTATGGGGGGTCATAGTTCGACGTTGAATTCGTTCAGGGCCTTCACGATGCGCAGCACCTGTTCGTCGGTCATCAGCGGACTGATGGGAAGCGACAGCACCTCGCGATGCAGACGTGCCGTGACGGGCAATCGGCGTACTGCCCATTCGCAGAACGCTTTTTGACTATGCTGTGCCACAGGATAGTGTATGGAGGTCTGTATTCCGCGCTCGAGCAGGAACTGCTGAAGTTGTTCACGTGCCGGGCAACGTACTGGAAAACCATAAAAGACAGGCTGTTCTGCTTTTGCAGGCAACGGCGGAACGTTTACGAGTGGATTCTGTATTCCCTCGGCATACAATCGTGCCAGATGCTGGCGTCGTTCGTTGTCGGCATCCAGCCGGGGCAGTTTCACACTGAGCACAGTCGCCTGCAGTTCGTCGGCATGACTGTTGATACCCCTGTAGCAGCATTCGCCATGAGGCTCGCCGCCATAGTTTGCCATCTGTCGCAGGACGTCAGCCAACCGAGCGTCGTCTGTAGTCACACAACCTGCGTCGCCCAATGCGCCCAGATTCAGGGAGGGATGGAAACTGAACGTAGCAGCATCGGCCAGATGCCCGACATGCTGTCCTCGATAGAGGGCGCCGTGAGCATGAGAGCCCTCTTCAACGACGCATAACCCGTGCTCTGCCCCCCATGCACCGATGGCATCCATTGGGCACACGCGCCCGAAGAGATGAACGGGCACGATGGCCCGTGTGCGCTCAGTGAGCAGACGCTTCATCTGTTCCACATCCATCAGGTAATCCTGCAACGAGGGTTCACACAGCACAGGTGTCAATCGGGCTTCATCGATGGCCAGCAGCGTGGCTCTGTGAACGTTAGCCGGTACAATGACCTCATCGCCATCCTGCCATCCAGCCAGCACCTTGTAGGCTCGCAGCGTCAGTGACAAGGCATCCATGCCGTTGGCCACCATCACACAGTACTGCGCGCCGCAGTAGGCGGCAAACTGGTTCTCGAAGTCATGTACACGAGTTCCCTGCAAGTAGCTGCCGGAAATCATCACGTGCTCTATCGCCTGCGTCAGTCGTGGCTCAAAACTGTCGTTCACGGCACGCAGGTCTGCATAGCGGATGATGTTGTCCTCCTTGTCGCTTGGGGCATTGGTCATGATGTCAACAGCCTCGTCGGTCAGTGCCACCTCATAGCTGTCGTAGCATACCGTACGGGCGCCGAAGCCCTCCTTCTGGAAGATGAGTCCCTGATTCAGCGAAACACCATCGGGAGCCATAGAACGACCAAAGTCGAGGTACTCCATCTGGCGGTAACGTTCGTTGATGAGATGACGGAAGAGCAAATCCAAGGCACCATATTTGCGACCTTCCTCACCCGATGCAATATACTGGATATGAGCCACCTGACGGGTGACGAAAATCACGCACCCTGCCACGATATGCTGGTCGTGCTTCACAAGGAACATCTTTATCTCACGCGGAAAACGCTGCATCAACAGCGTTATCTCCTCCTCGCTGTGCACAGGCCTTGCACCATGATGCTGCTCCAGCACTTCGGTCAGCAGTGTCCAAAATTCGTGAACACCTTCGTGGTCGCTTTCAATAATACGGTCGATGTAGAAATTATGGTCAAGCGCCTTGCGGGCCTGCCTGCGGCGCAGGGTGTGCATTCGCAGCGGATTGCGCAGCGAAACCACCGAACTGACATTGCGCATCGACAACCGCGCACCGGCACGATACAGGGCATAGAGGTCCTCGCCTGTTGGATACGGGCTATATATATAAGGTATAGGTTTATAGACGAGCGTAGTGGCCTGCAGCATGTCGCGATAATATTGCATCACCTTCTGCATCACCTCGAGCACTTCAATCTGCGTGATTTCGGGGTCAACGACCAAACCTCCGTACGTCAATCCCTGATGCGAATATACGGTGCGCTCCGCCTCCACCCAGTTGGCTGGGAAAACGGCCTTCAACCCGTCGCGACCATGTGGGCGCATATCTTCCACACCCTCCACTTCGCCCTCGTAGATGAGCAGCGAACAGTCGAAGAATCGGTCGGCATGATAATCCATATAGTCGCGCATGAGCAGGAACGTCCCGTTCTTCGACTCGCCCACAAAGGCATCCCAAATCTCCTTATAACTTAATGCGTATGGTACTACTATCATTCTTGCAATCTCTCGGTTTTCGCCTGTTAGTAACCACAAAGGTAAGAAAAAGTTTACGTATAAACGAAAAAAGTTCATGAAATGTTTGGTCGGTTCGCAGAAATGTTATACCTTTGCATCGCATTTGAGAAAACAACCCTCGAAGAAGCGCATCGGAGGATGCAAAAAAGGAAGTTTGGGTGAGTGGCTGAAACCACCAGTTTGCTAAACTGACGTGCGGGTTACCGTACCGGGGGTTCGAATCCCCCAGCT
>CACZRZ010000130.1 GCA_902783655.1 uncultured Bacteroidales bacterium | reverse complement strand
TAGTGAGCGGGCATAGCGTGACAGCCATAACGCTCACTCCATCTACTTCCGACTTGACCACAAGCGGTACCATCACACCTTCAGGAGCAACCATTAAGAATGGTAACACAGATGTGACGTCGAACTACGATATAACGTATAACACGGGTAATCTGACCATCAATGGCAAGCCAGCGAATGACTTGACAATAGAGAGTATTGCAGCCCAGACCTATACGGGTACAGCTCTCACTCCGTCTGTAACTGTCAAAGATGGAAGCACGACTCTGACAAGCGGCACGGATTACACCGTTGCATATAGCAACAATACCAATGCAGGCACAGCCACCGTCACCATAACAGGTCTGTCTGTTTATGCTGGAACGAAGAGCGTCAACTTCACTATCAACAAGGCCCCGCTGACGATTACTGCAAAGAGTTATACGATTAATGAAAAGGATGCATTCCCAACGTATGAAGCAACTTTCACAGGCTTTGTGAACAATGAGACGAGCGCGGTTCTGACTACGCAACCGACTTTCACTTGTACTGCTACGGACACCGAAACGTCGGGAGATTTCACAATCACGCCAAGTGGAGCCACAGTTGCAAACTATAATATCAACTATGTAAATGGCACACTGACCATTAGCCACGTAACATCCGTGAGCATCGCAATGAAGACAGGTTCAGGCAAAGATCGTGAAATGATTGGCTACAGCAGCAAATACGGTCTTGACTTCACAGATGTTACGGATGTAAAAGCATACATTGTCTTGGGCTATAAGAATGGATTGGACGCCATTTTGCTGGGACGTGTTAAAATAGTGCCTCCCTACACAGGTATTGTGATAAGGACCGAGAATCCTGGAGTCGTGGTTGATGTGCCGACAACAACTGAAGATTATTTCTATGCGAACCTTTTGCAACCTATGGTTGAATCGACAACCATACCTGCAACAGAGACCATAGGCGGAAAGGATTACAAGAACTTCACCGTGGGTACACTTAATGGAGGTGAAATGGGATTCATTAGATTGACTGAGAATTGGACCAGTTCGAATAAGTGCTATTTGCCTGTGCTTGCAAGTTATTATGATAATAACGCTAATGTTCGTGCAAATGGAGGGTTTGATGTTGAAATCGTAGATAGCGAGACCACAGACATCAATTCTCTTCTATACAATCCCTCGACGGCTCAAGATAAGTTCTACGACCTGCAAGGACGTCAAGTGAAACCCACAAATAAGGGCATATATATACATAATGGAAAGAAAGTGTTTATCAAATAAGTTCAACAATCTCAAGAACAACTAAAAAAATGGAAAAGAAGTATCAAACACCACAACTTCTCATCGTAAAAGTAGAATTACGCCATCAACTTCTCGGAATGTCTGAAACGGAGGGCGGAAGTTCTTCTGGCGGAGAAGGCAAACCCGATGATGCCCGTAGTGACAACTCATGGAACGAGTGGTAACCCACTGACTATTCCGCCATGCTGAAAAGATAGTGCCATAGTATTGCGCCAACTATCTCCCACATGGTTCATGTAATCAAATCGAGGCGCAGGCAGCAATGTCTGCGCTTCATATTTCTTATTCATATTTTAATGAAAGAAAAAGACATCATCGAATACACCAAGAAACAGTGGACTTGAAGAGGAAATACGATGAGGCTTAATTACTTTTTTCCGTCGTTAAACCAGTGAAATCATAAAAAAAAACATATTTTTCGCTGATTTACGCCCGAAAAGTTGTATATTTGCAACCGATTAAACAAAGTTGTCTTTGCGAAAAAATGCGACGATAATGCAGACAGAACATACAAACGCAAGGCTGGAATCGCTGGATGCCCTCAGGGGCTTCGACATGTTCTTCATCACGGGAGGCGCAACGCTGCTCGTGGCCATTGCTGCTCTGTTCCCAGACTCTGCCGCATGGCAGGCTGTAGCCAAAAACATGGAACACGTACCTTGGGACGGACTGCTCCACCACGATACCATTTTTCCCCTGTTCCTCTTCATTGCAGGCATCTCCTTTCCATTCTCGTTGCAGAAACAAATAGAAAAAGGAAAGTCTTCCACGAGCATCTATCTGAAGATTCTGCGCCGGGGTCTCTTGCTGGTGCTCTTGGGCATGATATACGGCGGACTGCTGAAGTTCGAGTTTGCCACGCAGCGTTGGCCCAGTGTGCTGGGACGCATTGGTCTGGCCTGGATGTTTGCAGCCTTCATCTTCACGGCAACTGGTAAGAGACTTTGGCCCAAGGTCGCAGTGATTCCAGTCATCCTGATAGGCTACTGGCTGGTTTCTGCCTTTGTGCATGCACCTGGTGTAGATCCCTCAATCGACCCCCTGACCCGTGAGGGAAACATCGCCTGCTACATCGACAGGACTTTGCTTGGTCCCCATTGCTACAGGCCCGACTATGACCCCGAGGGCATTCTGTCCACGGTGCCAGCCATCGCAACCGCATTGCTGGGCATGCTTACCGGAGTCTTCGTACAGCGTTCCAGACCCACGTGGCGCACGGCATTTACCCTCTTTGTCGCAGGGCTGGTGCTCGCTCTTTTGGGTGTAGCCTGGAACATTGTCTATCCCATCAACAAGGCCTTGTGGAGCAGTTCTTTCGTTTTGGCCGTTGCAGGGTATTCCCTCATCATGTTCGCCCTCTTCTATTATATCATAGATGTACTTGGGTGGAGAAAATGGGACCTTTACTTCAAAGTAATAGGCATGAACTCCATCCTTATTTACATGATTCCGAAGTTTATCGATTTCCGCTTTTTGAGCCATAGTCTGTTCGATGGCGTTTACAGCCTTCTGCCCGAGCAGTATTACGCAGTGGCAGAGACGGTCGGTTACATGACGGTCCTCTGGCTCTTCATGTATTTCATGTACCGCCAGCGGATATTCCTGAAAGTGTAGTGGTTAATTCATAATTCATAATTCATAATTCATAATTGGGCTACGCCCTTAATTCTCAATCTATGAAAAAGTTTGTCTTATTATTTTTATTCTTCAATCTTTCAACTTTCAACTTTCAACTATCAACTATACAAGCACAGGTCCATGCCCACATGAAACTGTGGGACCGCAAGTATCGCTATCCGAAGATAAACTCAATAGAGTTCCAGGGCGATGTGCCGCAGTTGTCCTCCTACGATGCCATCTACGGTCACGGAGCCATGTGGGAAAACGAGTGGATAGGCTTCCGCGTCTATGTCGATTACCGCCAGAGTGTGGACCTCTATGGCAAGAAGACTGCGCAGATGGAACTGGACAGCATCAACTTCTACTCCAGTCGCGACCTCATGGCCAAGGGGTTCGGTGAGGACATCCTCTACGTCGGTTCCAGCATCGGAGCAGGTTCATTCCGAGGCTACGAGGGTAATAAGCCTACGTTCGTCCAACCCGTTTCGGCACGCGGGCAGCGTGTCTTGAACGAAGGTCCCGACTCGGCCGTCGTGGAGATATACGCCCGCGACTGGCAATATCAGGGCAAGACCCTTCAGTTCCGCCAGCGTTTCACGGCCCTGCGTGGTAAGCGCGAGGTGCAGGTGGATGTGTGGATAGAGGGCTGTTCCGACCGCGACATCTTCTGTACGGGAGTGCAGAAACTGGAGTCGGACAACATGGGGTACACCGACCGCCGTGGTGTGGTGGCCTCGTGGGGCTCGAACGTCCCCGATAAGGCACAAAAGGACCTGGTGGAGCGACTGGGCATGGCCGTTCGGGTCAATCGTCAGAATCTCGTGGAGGTGCGTGAGGACGACCTCAACTATCTCTGCCTGGTACATCCCGTTCGTGGTCACATCCGTTATTGGTTGGCTGCTGCCAGCGACATGCAGCAGAAGGACGGCTACCATTCCTCGAGCGATTGGTTCGGCTGGGTTCGTCGCCAGTTCTCGCTGTAAACATTATCCTCCTGATTTCATCGACACGTCGATTGAGGCTCAACGACACGTCGATCACGCTCCAACGACACGTCGATTGAAGTCCAACGACACGTCGATGGAGCACAGGGCATGCTACGCCTGCGCGCATGCGAGGGTGCGCGAGCGCGTTCCTTATCTTTAATTGTATTACTGATTCCGCAACCTATCATTGTATCTCTGAGTCTTTTCAAGCCCCGAAGACAGGCTGCATCTCGGAAATACTCAAAGACTCCGAGCTTGATCGCCTGAAGAAACTTTGTTTCGAAGAAATTTGGTATTTCGCTCGATTTGCACTATCTTTGCGTCCAAATACATAAATCGCGATTAATGAAGGTATTGAAATTCGGCGGAACGTCCGTAGGTTCCGTGGATAGTATTTTAAGTGTAAAGAGAATAGTAGAGGCTCAGACTGAGCCCATTATTGTTGTTGTCTCCGCATTAGGAGGCGTTACCGACCAACTCATCCGTACGTCGCAGATGGCAGTGGAGGGCGACTCGCAGTACCAGAAAGCATTTCTGGAGATTGCAGAGCGCCACGAGGAGATGATTCAGTCTGTCATTCCGGCTGGCAAAGACCGTGAGACACTGCAGGTTATGGT
>CACZRZ010000129.1 GCA_902783655.1 uncultured Bacteroidales bacterium | reverse complement strand
TCACTGCCCGAGCTGTGGCGTTGAACAGTTTGGTGGGAATGGTCTTCGACAGCGGGTCGCCCTGGCTGCGGTTCATTTTCCAGCCGCTCACCAGGTCGTAGCCGTCCTCCACAATCATGCGGCGGAGTTCGGGAATCTCGTCGGGCGAGTCCTGCAGGTCGGCATCCATTGTTATCACCACATCGCCCTGTGCCAGCTCGAAGCCGCAGAATAGGGCAGGGCTCTTGCCGTAGTTGCGACGGAACTTGATGCCGTGCACCTCTGGGTGTGCCTTTTGCAGGCCTTCGATAATCTCCCACGAATGGTCTGTGGAGCCGTCGTTTACGAAGATGACTTCGTACGTCAGGCTATTCTCGTGCATGACGCGTTCTATCCATTCATACAGTTCGCCAATCGATTCCTCTTCGTTGTAGAGGGGTACAATAACTGATACGTCCATCTTGCTTTCTGTTTTGTGTTGTATTCCCTTGTCTTATTTTCTTTTGCCCATCAGTGCCGTCGGCACCATCAGCAGCAGTGCGAATATCAGGTTCATCCAGACGAGTTGCAGGGTGATGCGTTCCGGATTGCGTGTCATCCGCATTATTTGTCCAACCATCTCGTCAACGTCCTGCCCGGCGGTGAATTGTTCCATCCATTGGCGGTATTCGGGCATCTGCATGATTTGTTCCACCTGATTGGCCAGTCGGCCTGCATCCAAATAGCGGAAGTAGATGTATTGCACCACGGCAACCACCATGATGGCAAACACATAGATGAGCATGGCCATGTAGCAGCTGCGTCCAAAGGTCAGTTGTCCCATCTTGCGCCCATAGTGTCGGATGAGGTTGCCAGCGGTGACGAAGGCCACGATGCCCAGCACGTTGCCTAACTGGCCAAGCAGGAGAGAAGTGCTGCCATACATGGAACAAAGGAAGCTGGCGCTGCACAATATGCCCACCACCATGCCGTATTCCATGCAATGGTCGCGTGCCAGTCGAGCGTCAAATTCCTTTTTCTCCATATTATTCTTCACTTCTTCACTCCATTACTTCTTCATTTCCTCACTCCATCACTTCTTCACTTCCAACTTGAACTTCAGCAACCGGCCGTTGTTGGCAGGCACGAGCAGACGGGTGGGCTGCTTGCTGCTGAACGAGATGTTGAACGGGCAGCCCGAGAGCAGGCCTTCTGCGTGTACCTGGTCGACCTCGGGCAGGCCAAAGTACTCGAACAGGTGCTGTGGGATGTTTATCTCCACCTCGGCATCCTGTTCGTCGAAGTTGGCGATAGCCAGTATCACTTCGCCCTCATGCTGACGCACAAAGGCAAACTGCTTGCCTGGATTGAAACGTTCGCTGCGCAGGTTGGCATACATCAGGTCGTACATTTCGCCTTCGCGTATGGCAGCCTCGCTGTTGCAAAGGCCCAGCAAACGGCTGTAGAACTGCTGCAGGCTGACCTCCTTGGGTGTGAGCTGACGGTTGTCGAAGCGCCCCTTGTTGCGCCAGCGGCGTATGGCATCCACCATCCAGTAGTCGAATATCGTGGTGCGTCCGTCGCGTCCGCTGAAGCCCTCGGCATCCATGCCACGCTCGCCCAGTTCCTGACCGAAGTATATCATCGTGGGATTCGTGCCCAGACAGGCTGCCACAATCATCGGAGCGCGTCCGCGGTCGCCGTCGCCTGCGAAGAAGTCGCTGGCCAGACGCTGTTCGTCGTGGTTCTCCATGAAGTAGAGCATGTGTTCGCGAATGCTGTCGGTCTGCTGCCACTGGCGTGTGATGTCGCTGGCCAAGGCATTGCCCTGAGTGACGGCGCGCAGGCAGTCGTACATACCCACTTTGTCGTAGAGGTAGTCGAAGTGGCCCTGCGAGATGTAGTTCTGATATTCGTCGGGGTTATAGATTTCGGCAATGAAGATGATTTCGGGGTGCAAGGCCTTCACCTGTGTGATGGCCCAGCGCCAGAACTCAACGGGCACCATCTCCGCCATGTCGCAGCGGAAGCCGTCGATGCCCTTGTCGGCCCAGTATTGCAGGATGTGGAGCATCTGCTTCCAAGTACGGGGGATGGGGTCGAAATGCCCCTGACGGCCACCAACGTAGTCGACGCCATAGTTCAGCTTCACGGTCTCGTACCAGTCGCCTTGGTTGGGCTGAGCTGTAAACTGGTCGTTGCCCGTGGCCTTGGCCGGCATCTCGTAGTATCCTTGAAGATCCATGCCCTCGATGTGGAACTGCTGGCCGGGCAGGTAGTAGAAGTTGTTGTTGGGCGAGAATGCTACGTTCTGGTCGTCGCCTTCGCCCAGGTCTTCCACGCCTTCGGGCTTCACGTCGCTGTGATACTGACGTGCCACATGGTTGGGCACAAAGTCGATGATGACCTTCATGCCGGCCTTGTGTGTGCGCTTCACCAGCAGTTCGAACTCCTGCATGCGGGCAGGAATGCTCGTGGCGATATCGGGGTCTACGTCGTAGTAGTCCTTGATGGCGTATGGCGAACCGGCCTGCCCCTTCACCACCGATGGGTTGTCGGGTTGGATGCCGAAGAGCGAGTTGTCGGTCTGTGTGGCATGTTCGATGATGCCTGTGTACCAGATGTGTGTGGCTCCCAGGCTCTTGATTTGCTCCAGTGCACGCTGGTTGAAGTCGCCCATCTTGCCACAGCCGTTTATCTGCTTCGAGGCACCGGCCTGGCAGGTGCGGTTCTCGTTGCCGAACAGGCGGGGCAGCACTTGGTATATGATGATTTTCTCAGATGCGTCCATAGTACAGTCTGTTTGCTGACGACATTGGCACGAAGCCATCAGGCCCCATGCCAACGCTAACCATATGTAATGTTTACAAGCCACGGATAACTATGTCTTCGCGTCCCTTTGCTATCTTCCCGATCATGCCCTGAAGGGCCTTGCCAGGGCCGCACTCTACGAATTCCGTAGCACCGGCTTCGAGCATCGACTCCACCTCCTGCGTCCAACGTACGCTGGCCGTCAGCTGGGCTATCAGGTTCTGCTTGATTTCCTGTGCATCGGTATGTGCCTTGCCGTCCACGTTCTGGTAGATGGGGCAGCGGGGAGCCTTGAACTCCGTTTCTTCGATGGCCTTCTGCAGCTCGTCCTTTGCAGGCTGCATCAGGGGCGAATGGAATGCTCCGCCGACGGGCAGGGGCAGCGCACGCTTGGCACCGGCTTCCTTCAGTCGGGTGCAAGCCTCGTTGATGGCCTCCACCTCACCGCTGATGACCAGCTGTCCGGGGCAGTTGTAGTTGGCAGGAACCACCACGGCGCCCTTCTCTTCGCCAACCTCGCGGCAAATCTTTTCTACCACATCGTCGCTCAGGCCAATGATGGCAGCCATCGTGCTAGGACGTGCCTCGCAAGCCTTCTGCATGGCCTGTGCACGGGCAAACACCAGACGCAGACCGTCCTCAAAGTCCAATGCGCCGGCAGCCACCAGTGCGCTGAACTCACCCAGCGAGTGACCGCCCACCATGTCGGGCTGAAAATCCTCGCCCAGGCACATGGCGCTGATGACGCTGTGCAGGAACACGGCAGGCTGTGTCACACGTGTCTGCTTCAGTTCGTCGGCCGAACCTTCAAACATAATATCAGTGATGCGGAATCCCAGGATTTCATTAGCTCTCTCCAGCAGGTCGTGTGCCTGTTGGTTGTTGTCGTACAAATCCTTGCCCATGCCCGTAAACTGGGCTCCCTGACCAGGGAAAACAAATGCTTTCATCTTTCTTTTCTTAATTTTACCTTAAATATACCTTGTTATTTTTATATATCGGGCGCAAAGGTACAAAAAATTAAGGGAAGCGCCAAATACAATGGGGAAAAACAGAGCGGGAGCATACAAAACGCAGAAAAGGATGATGGAAAACTGGCCTTCGGACGTTTTCTTATGTGCATTTTCCTGTGTCGTAAGACCTGACATCATGCTTCGTGTAGGCAAACAGACAATGGCACCACTGCCTCAGCGATACGTCGCTCCTCTTGACGCACAATTGTCCGTCAAGCGAAACCATAGTATTGTATGAGCTCCAGCGACGTGTCGTTTCCCTTGACGGACAATTGTGCGTCAAGGGATGCCTCCTGTCGTTCGCGGCTCATGAATAGGTCGCAAGTCGCTTTTTCTCGTATGGATTTGGCATTTCCCTTATTTTTTTGTACCTTTGTCGCCCGATTTATGGAACGTAGGGAACAAGACGATAGCTATCGCCACGTATTAAAATATACAGGCATCTTCGGTGGAGTGCAGGGATTGGCCATCCTTGTGGCTCTCTTGCGCAATAAGCTCACGGCCCGCCTTTTGGGGGAGGCCGGTATGGGGCTGAACAAGCGTTTCATGAATATTGCCGAGGTCATCAATGCCTGGACCAACTTTGGCATATCGTTCTATGCCGTGCAGAAGATTTCCGAGATATTCGAAAAGGGCAGTGAAGAGGAAATGCGTCATTTCGTGGGAGTCATCCGTACGTGGAGCGCATGGTCGGCTCTGCTGTCATTCAGCATCTGTTTCTTTTTTGCCTCGTGGTTCAATGCCTATTACTTCCCTGCAGGCGAGCACCATCGGCTGGAAATCATGCTCTTGGCCCTGTTCGTGGCTTCGTTGCCCATCGAGGCCGTAGAGTGCTCCCTGCTGAAGGGCCTACGGCGGTTGCGCACGGTGGCTGTCATCGAGGTCTGTGTGGCCATATCCACGCTCCTGTTCACCATTCCCCTCTATTTCGTGTTCGGCCTGCGTGGTATCATCTTCTCGCTGGTGCTTTGCGGATGGGCTACGGCTTTCATCCACCTGTTCTTTTCCGTACGCATCTATCGGTATCGGGTGAATCTCTTCTCGCTTCGCATCATCCGCGAGGGTTGGCCCCTCATCCGCATCGGCATTCCCTACGTGCTGGCTGGTGTGGCTGGCGCAATGGCTACGGGCGAGATATTCAAGTATTTGGGCGACGACAGTGTCGTTGGGCTCTACAGTGCAGGCTATGGCCTGATGGTCACCTATGCAGGCATGATATTCAAGGCCATTGACACCGATTTCTTCCCTCGCCTGTCCAGCATCAACCACGACACGAAACGGCTTAACCACGCCATCAACCAGCAGGTCGACGTCTGCGTGCTGCTGATAGCTCCCATATTGATTGTCTTTGTCCTGTTCATGCCCTGGGTCATCCGCCTGCTCTATAACGCCCGTTTCCTGCCCGTGGTGTCCATGTCGGTTTGTGCCGTCTTCTACATGTTCTTCAGGGCAGTCAGCGTTCCCATGGCCTACACGTCACTGGCCAAGGGCGACACGTGGCTTTTCCTCATCATGGAGTGTGTCTATGATGTTGTCTTCGTGATACTTCTCTGTATGGGATATTCCTACTACGGACTCACAGGAGCCGGCATAGCCCTTTCGCTGGTTGCCTT
>CACZRZ010000128.1 GCA_902783655.1 uncultured Bacteroidales bacterium | reverse complement strand
TCTACGAACTGGTCGTAGTCGCGTATGGGATGAACGTCGATCTGTGAGCCGGGCAGGAAGGCCTCGATGCCGAATACATCGACAATCATACCACCCTTCGTGCGGCACTTGATGTAACCCTTGATGATTTCATCATTCTCCAGAGCCTCGTTGACACGGTCCCAAGAACGGCTTGCACGAGCCTTCTTGTGCGACAGCATCAGCTGACCCTTCTTGTCCTCCTGGTTCTCGATGTAAACCTCAACGGTGTCACCGACTTTCAAGTCGGGATTGTAGCGGAACTCGCCGGCGGGGATAATACCATCGCTCTTTGAGCCAATGTTTACGACAACCTCACGTTTGTTGATAGAAATGACGGTGCCGTCTACGACCTTGTGGTCGTCAATTTTGTTCAGAGAACCTTCGTAAGCGGTCTCCTGTGCCTCGCGGCTCACGCCGCTGTTGGCATCACCGTTGGCATAGGCTTCCCAATCGAAACCTTCCAGAGGTGCGACATTCTTGTAATCTGCCATGTTTTGTAAATAAATTTGTTTAAATAACTAATAGAGTTAGACTTTATGTTGATACAAACTCGGGCGCAAAGATACAAAAAAGTGGCTGGTCTGCCAAATTTATTTAAGGTTTTTTGATTGGAAATGACTTAGATTGTCGTTTCGTGATATGTAAGTGAACAAAAATGTAGATAATTTTGAAATAAATACGTATCTTTGTTGGCAAATAGCATAAAAAGCATTAGTTGTGGACCTGTATTAGTCATCTGTCAAATATGAAGCAACTCCATCCCATAATGTTTGCAGGAACGGGTAGCGATGTGGGCAAAAGCATCGTTGCAGCCGCCTTTTGTCGCATATTCAGGCAGGATGGTTATCATCCGGCACCCTTCAAAGCCCAGAATATGGCGTTGAACAGCTATGCCACACCCGAAGGGCTGGAGATAGGGCGGGCGCAGGCCGTACAGGCAGAGGCTGCCGGCATTCCCTGCCATACGGACATGAACCCCCTGCTTCTGAAACCCCAGAGCGACCACACGTCGCAAGTCGTCTTGAACGGCCGGCCAATAGGTAACAGGGACGCTTATGGATACTGGAAGAAGGACAATTCCGAACTCCGTCGGGAGGTCTGTGCCGCCTACGACCGCCTTGCCCAGCGCTATAATCCCATTGTGATGGAGGGGGCTGGCAGCATTGCTGAGATAAATCTGAAAGAACACGATTTGGTAAACCTGCCTATGGCCCGTCATGCTCAGGCCGATGTGATCCTTGTGGGCGACATCGACCGCGGAGGCGTTTTTGCCTCTGTCTATGGCAGCATTATGTTGCAGACACCAGAGGACAGGAAACTTATCAAGGGCATCATCGTCAATAAATTCCGTGGGGATTTGCACCTCTTCGATGAAGGACGTCGCCTCCTGGAAGATATTTGCGGTGTGCCGGTACTGGGTATTATACCTTATTATAAGGATATCCACATCGAGGAGGAAGACAGTGTGGCATTGGGACATAAATTAAAAGTGAAGAGCGAGGAATCCGGTAAGGTCAATGTGGCTGTTGTCATGCTGCAGCATATCTCCAACTACACCGACTTCGACGCACTGGAACAGGACCCTCGTGTTCACCTCTTCTATACCAACAACGTGGAAGACATCCGTCAGGCTGACATCATCATCCTGCCAGGGACAAAGTCCACACTTCACGACCTGTACGAACTGCGGCGCAACGGCTGTGCACAGGCCATCCTTCGTGCCCATCGCGAGGGGGCTTCTGTGCTGGGCATCTGTGGCGGCTATCAGATGATGGGCATGGAGGTGCTCGACCCCCGGCATGTCGAGGGCGACATCGAACATCTGCCTGGCCTGGGACTGCTGCCCACCACAACCACCATGTCTGGCGAGAAACATACCTGTCAGGTAAACTTGGTGATTAAGAATGAAGCATTAAGAATGGAGGATGATGGGGCTTGGCTCACCGGTTACGAAATTCACATGGGCGAGACGTGCCCCATCGGCGATGCTGAGCCCTCGCCGTTGTTGCAGTTCAGCGACGGTCGGGAGGACGGATATATTGTCGATGGCAAATGCATGGGCACATACGTTCATGGCATTCTCGACAATGCGCGCTTCGTGGACTTCCTGTTGCAGCCGTTCGCGGAGAAACTGAGCCAGGCAGGCACTGCCTTCGACTATGCCGCCTTCAAGGAAGAACAATACGACAAACTGGCCGGGCATGTGCGCCAACATGTTGATATGGAACGGATTTATCAAATACTGACCAGTCATGATTGAAGGACACGGCGACGACATATACCGCTATGGAGAGCTGCGCTGCAATTTCAGCAGCAACATCTCGCCGCTGATTGACACCAGGGAACTGCGCAATCACCTTGCCAGGCACCTTGCGCTGGTCAACCATTATCCAGAACCGTCAGCCCGTTCTTTAGAGTTGCTTATTGCCGATGAGCATGACATCAGTCCCGATGAAGTGCTCGTCACCAGCGGTGCTACTGATGCCATCTATCTGGTGGCTCAGACGTTGCGCAACGAAGGGTCCTTCGCCGTCAAGCGCCCTACATTTAGCGAGTATGCCGATGCATGCCGGATGTTTGGCTATGAGGAGACGCCAAAAGGAGGTGCTGTGCGATGGCTCTGCAATCCCAATAATCCTACGGGGGAGGTGCGTGCCGATGAAGCGGTGGAGATACTGTCCCGTCGCCACCGTTGGCTCGTTATCGATCAGTCGTACGAAGACAGCACCTGCCGCAAAATGCTTTCGCCAAGCAGGGCCATTGGCATGCGGAATGTAATCCAGATCCACTCAATGACAAAGCGCTTTGGCATCCCAGGTTTGCGTTTGGGATATATCACCGCCCCTGCTCCTGTCATCGGGCGTCTGAGGGCCAATCACCGTCCTTGGGCAGTAAATGCACTCGCCATAGAGGCTGGCCATTGGCTGTTGACTCATCCTAATCCTAATGAGGATGTATATATGACGGCGGTGCTCAACGAGGCGCGAATCCTTGCCGGCAGGCTGCGAGGCATCTTTGGCATTCATGTCTATCCCACAGAAACCAACTTCATGCTTTGCTCCATCCGGCAGTCCTCAGCAGCCGAACTGAAGAAGTATCTGTTAGAGAACCATCAGTTCCTGATTCGCGATGCTTCTAATTTCGAGGGTCTCAAGGATTGCCATTTCCGTGTGGCTGCACAACATCCTGACGACAATAATGAGTTGGTGGAGGCGATATATACTTTTACGAGACAGAAACATGGATAGTTGGATATATGCTATATTGCCCCTGCTTGTCGGCTGGATGCTCGATTTGCTGTTTGGCGACCCACGGTGGTTGCCACATCCTGTCGTGTGGTTTGGTAAGATGATATCCTTTGGCGAGCACAGGCTCAACAAGGGCCGGCATCGTATGTTGAAGGGTGCCCTGATGACTATTGCCCTCGACATCGCTGTTTTCGCCTCGGCTTACGTTCTTTTTGCCATCCTCCCTCCCTTGGGGAAGGTTGGGGTAGGCTCAGTCGTCGTTTTCTACTGTCTGGCTGGAACTACGCTTGTCCGTGAGGTGCGCGCCGTGTTCCTCGCCCTCGACCGTTCGTTGGAAGAAGGCCGGCGGCAGGTGGCTCGCATCGTAGGGCGCGACACATCCGAACTTTCCGCACAGGAAGTAAGAACTGCCGCCTTGGAAACGCTGGCCGAGAACCTCAGCGATGGTGTGGTGGCTCCTCTGTTCTGGCTGGCCATTGGGGGCGTTCCTGCCATGCTGACCTATAAGATGATAAACACGCAGGACTCCATGATTGGCTATCGTACAGAACGTTACAAGGATTTCGGCTGTTGGGCTGCCCGTATCGACGACATCGCCAACTTCATCCCAGCCCGGCTCACCGCCCTGCTGATGGTGCTGCCTTATGCACTCGTCACTTTCCGTTTTTCGCTATTCGCCTTTGTCTTTAAATACGGGCGCAAGCATGCCTCCCCCAACAGCGGTTATCCTGAGGCGGCATTAGCAGGTATCTTAGACTGCCGTTTTGGTGGTCCGCACTTTTATTTTGGCCAGCTCTTCGACAAACCCTACATTGGAGAAAACAATCGGTTGCTGACGACCGATGACATGAAAAAAGCCATACGGATAAATCGAACAGCCGAAGTGCTGATGGTGATAGTGACGGCTGTCGGCATCGTACTTGGGAGTACTTTGTATTCTGCCTGTTCGTTCCCTCTTTGATTGAAAAATCGGATAGTTCCGAACATCTGTCGGCCTATCCGCTCATGTTATTGTTCGTTGTCGTTTATATCCTCCCAGCATGCAAATGCTCGACGGGGAAAACCATGTCCCAGTTCTTGCCCCACACGATGTTGCCGTTGTCAATGGTGAAGCGGCTGAACTTGCGTGGGTCGAGATACTTGTTGTACTGTGGATGTGGGTGGCGGCGGATGAAGTCGCCGATGTCCACTGTCCGCACGGTGTTGTCGCTGAACGTCAGACTGACGGTCAGGTTGCCCATGTTCTCTGCTTTGGTGATGAAAAGCCTCTCCATGCCTGTTCCTCCTTAAAGTTTCTTCTTGATGTTTGTACTGCGGATGCTCTGCTTCAGAACGAAGAACTTCACCCACTTGTCGATGATGTTCTTGTGATACTTGCGGATGAACTCCTCTGCCGTGCGCTTGTCCTTCTCTGGCAGCGGATCGGCTCCGTGCTTCTCGCGCACATGTATCTCGGCCAGTTCGCCGTTCATCATGATGAGGTCGAAGATGCTCTCCTTGCCTCCGTGCAACACGTGGACGTGTATCGGCTCGTGTTCGTTGGAGTAGAAGTAAAATATGAACCCGAAGTATTCGAATATCTTTGGCATAATCGATATGTTTTAATCGTTTCCGGCGACAAAGTTGCCTGCCCAGTTTTGCGACCTTTCGGCCACAAAGATAAGCATTTTCTTTCAATTATTGCCCACTTTGCCCGCTAAAGATGCAAAAAACGGGCGTTTCACCCTCGTTTTTCTCTACCTTGTGGCAGAGCCTTCCGCTTTTGTAACTATGGACGGGGGGCAGACCCTACTATGGTTGGAGCTTAATCGACGCGTCGATGGAGCTCCAACCATAGTATCGTTGAAGGTCAAACGACGCGTCGATGGAGCCGCAACCTAACTACGTGTGCGCGCGTACGTATGCGCGCACATACCATATATATTATATGCGCGCGCATTGGGAGGTGTCATTTTGACAAAACGGCCCTGCATCGTGTCACAATGGCAGACGGGTCTTGACGAATGTCAATAAACGGCCAATTTTATGCTAAAAAACATATTTTTGTTTGGGCCAGGTCGGAAAAAGGCACTACCTTTGCACCGTCATCAGATAAAAAGCCCCCATGCGAAGGGGCGAGTGAATAACAAAACACTATTAAGGTAAAAAGATTGTAAGCTATGAAAAAGATGATGATTTTGGTAAGCGCCATCATGATGGTAGCTACCGGTAACGCAAAGAACGTAGAGATGATGCCCTTCGAGGGCGTAGATGTGAATGTGCCTGCTTGTGTGCGCTTCGTCAATGGCGAAAACTACGAGATGGGAGTTCGCAGCAACGATAGCATCGCAGCACAAAATATCGAATGGTCCATCGAAAATGGCGTACTGAAAATCAAGCCACGCCATGAGGTGGAAGACAACAGGCAGACCAATGTTTGCATCACGATAGTCTCTCCTGTAGAACCGAAACTGACGGTCGGACGCGCCTATGAAGTAGCCTCCCGTTCGGGCTCTCTCAAAACAACAGAGGACCGTTGAACAAGAGATTTGAAGAAAAATTAAAAAAAAACCTGTAAAAGTTTTGGTAGTACAGGAAAAAGTCGTACCTTTGTACCCGCAAAAGAGAAACAGAGGTTTCGACAGGGCGCTTAGCTCAGTTGGTTCAGAGCGTCTGCCTTACAAGCAGAGGGTCGGGGGTTCGAATCCCTCAGCGCCCAC
>CACZRZ010000127.1 GCA_902783655.1 uncultured Bacteroidales bacterium | reverse complement strand
GTTGGTAACAGTCTTGTTCTGGTCTTAGTTCTTTGCTATGCGGCTCTTGCCGATGGGGTAGTTGATGCCCATGCAGAAGTCGTAGGTGCGACGGAGGGGAACGCCCTGCTTGCTAAATTTGCCGATGCTGTGGTCAGAACCCAGGAAGAGGTTGAAGCCGCGCGGGTGGAAGTTGATGATCCAGCCCAGGTTGCAGCCCAATGTACCCACCCCGAAGCTTCCGGCAACTTCGAACATCTTGGCCGGGCTTACGCTAACGGCGAAGCGTTCCTCGTTCCAGCTGTACTTGCCCTGGATGCGTGTGGTGCTGAGGAATCCGAACCTGAGGGACTTGTACTGTGGCAGGGTGTACTCGGCAGCCAGGTTCAGTGTGGCGCCCAGTGCTGTGGCCTTGCTGGTGGTTCCCGGCTGTGCCTGCAGGCGATAGAGGTCGACGAGTCGGTCTCCAAGTTTGTCGGACTGGTCTCCAAACTTCGTGCCTGGTCCGTCCTTGACCTTGATGTCGTTGTAGCCGTCGAAGACAAATTCCTCGCCATTGTTCTTGGCTACGGAAATCTTGCTCCACTTGATGAAACCCAGGTCGAGCAGGCTGGCACTTGCCTTCAGGCCTTCGATGTCGAATTGCTTCTCGAGGTCCCATTCAACACCCAGGTCGAATGCAAGACCGCCTCCGTTGGGGCCAGGACTCTTGACATCGATGTTGTCGAAGTCGATTTGCTTGTATGTGCCCAGCGACGGGTCGTTGTATTCCTTGATTTCAGGAGCGCCCCAGGTGAAGCCTTTGACACCGGCTTCGATGGTGGCGTCGGCAGTGGCTCTCCACATGTCGGGGTCTTGGAGCTTGAGGTTCAGGTTCTCCATCTTCATGTTGGCATAGGCTCCGGCAATCAGGAACTTCATCTTGCCGCCGACGCGCCATGCATCGTTGATTTTGTGGCTATGTCCGAGGGCGAGTTCAGCGTAGGCCGAAGCTGTGGCCTTGAAGTTCTTGATTTCGTAGTCCTTGTTGGTGAGTTGCTTGGTCAGGTCGAAGAGTTCCTTGGGGATGTTTGCTCCTTCGTTGCCGCGAATGCCCAGGGTGATGGTGTTGTAGCCCTTGAAGCCTCTGAAGCCTACGCTGACGATTTCCACGCGGAAGTCGGTCATCATCTTGTTGTTCTTCGAGAAGTTGTTCATGGCCTCGTCGTAGCCAATGCTGGGATGCAGATAGGTTACGAGCGCTTTACCCGTGGGGTCGGGATTCTTATATAGCAGGTCCTTCAGGGCGAGGTTGCCCTTCATGCCCACGTTGACGTTGGCCAATGGAAATCCGAAATAGCCTGTACGGTCGTAGTCTTTGGCTGGATTCAGTTCGTGCCCTTGTGCATATCCTTCCAGGAAGTATGCTGTGTTCAGGTTCTGTGCCGATGCCTTGCTCGCAGACAGGGCAACGGCGGCAATTGCCATGTATTTAAATAACTTTTTCATACGTGTACCTCCTTTTAGAATAGTTAATCGTCATCGTTGCCATCGTAGGTTATACCGCCCTTGAGTGTCAGCTGGATGTTCTTCAGCACGATTTTGGCTTTTTCGTTCATGGTGCTTCCTGAAATGGCATGGTCGAGGCGGGCTTCGTAGGTGATGCCGTCGAGACGTTTCACATCATTTTTGCCGGCGAAGGCGTCGTTGATGGTGTAGGTGTGTCCGTTGATGGTTGCCCCCTTGATAATAAAGGTGACGTCGGTGGCCTTGTCTTTGCCGTCGGGACTGGCTTTGACATTAATCTTGTTCACCTCCAGCTGTTTGATTTCGTTGCCTTGGCGGTCGATGGGTATCAGTGTCAGTGTCAAGTCTGTGGGCAGGTTGCTTATGGCCTGTGCCTTCAGTTCGAGGGCGCCTACGTTGATGTCTTCGAAGTCCTCGATGTCCTCGGCCCAGTCACGTTCGGTGTCGCGATATACGAGTTGGAAATCGGAACCCATGGTGAGGGGAGCGAACATCTTGTATTCGACGTCGATGTCGTAGGCAGCCGTGATGTCGATGGGTGCCTGGCTGGCATCCACTCTGGCTGGTGCCACCTCTACGTCGATGTGGTCGGGAATAGTCTTGATGAGGTCTGCCACCTTGCCACTTGCGATGGGCAGTCGTGTGGCGTTCTTGAACTCAGCGGGCAGCATGGCCTTTTCCTTGTCGCTAATGGCGTTGTCGGCAGCATAGTAGTAGGCGTATTCGTTGCTGGGGACTACGATGTTGTTGATGATAACCGTCTTGTTTCCTGCGTCGGTGACGCTCTTCAGGGTGAGGTCTGTGGTGACGGGAGCTGGAATCTCCTGGCGCACCTTGAAGAGCAGGATGGGATTGTAGAGGTCGAGGACTACATCGTCGTCGTTCAAGAAGTCGGGCAGGTTGTCGAGTTTGATGGGTTCGATGCTGCCCACCTCATGCTGGAGCTGTCCCTGGAACTTCTGCAATACGATACCTTGTGCTGTGAAGTGTGCGTTGCCCTGGAAGGTTACGCTTTCGGGCATGATGCACTTCAGCGACTTGTCGTTGTAGATGGTTTGCAGGTCTTCGACCGAAACGTTGTTGTTCAGGTAGTTGTTCAGGGCAGTTTCGTTGATGTTGTCTGCGGTAATCTGGAAGGTGCCGCTGATTCCGAACACGCAGTTGACGCTCACTTTGTGCTCGTTGGCATTGAATATGAAGTTGTTTCCTTCCTTGGCGCCTGCCAATGTCAGTTCGAGTGTGATGTTGCTTCCGTTGGTCGGGATTTGGATTCCGTTGTTGTCGGTCAGCGTAATCTTGCCTGGTTCGATGCTGATGGCCTCCTGTCCCATTATGCTACAGCCTGCGATGCTCAGGTCTTGGGGCAGTGTCAGAGCCAGGTTGCTCAGTGTCGCGTTGGGTATCCAGTTGAAGAACCCGTTGACCGTCATGTTCAGGATTATTTTGGTGTTGTCCTTGAAGAAGACCCTGTCGATTTTGATGATGTCTTCGGAGATTTTAGTCGTCGAACCTTCGTTGTTGGCATCGATTATGTATTGGGCCTTGTCGCTGTACAGGTCGTAGTGGAAGTTGATTTTGTCGTCGGGTATTTCCACCTGCTGCTCGCCCACGACGGGGAGATTCAGAGACAGCTTAATCTTCTTGCGGGCCGGATTGGCACCTGCAAGTTCGCGCAAGTTGACCGTAATGGGGTCGATGGGTGACAGTTCGGGAGTGAAACTTACCGGATCGATGCTTACCGGGTCGATGTTGGCAACTCCGTCCTGAATGACGGTGAAGTACGAATTGCCGTCCCCACCAGAAACAAACTGCACGATTCCGTCCTCTTTCAGGTCCATGATGTTCTTTAACACGATGTCGCCTGTGCTGCTTGTGGGGAGGGTGATGTCGGCACCTGTGCTGATGGTCATGTCGATGTCGCCGAGGTCGTACTCCTTGTCGATACACGATTGTAGGATTGCTGATGCAGCAATTAATCCTAATAGGTATAAGACATTCTTTCTCATTTGGTTATTGTGTTGGATTATTTTTAATTCTTGTTTTGATTCTTGCCCTGCTTCGCTCTGCAGTCGCAGTGCCTATGGGGCATCTGCCTACAGCGTTTGTCAGGCATTGTGGAGCAACTCCTCCCAACCCAGTGCGCTGGCACCGAGTACGGCAGCCTTGGCATCGTCCAGTTGGCTGACGAGCATCTTGGCCTTGCCGCGATAAATCTTCAGCACACTCTCTTCGTATGCCCGGCGTATGGGCTCCATAATGAGGTCGCCAGCCTTGGTCAGACCGCCGAAGAAGATGAACGCCTCGGGACTGTTGAAGCAGGCAAAGTCGGCACATGCCTCGCCCAGGATGCGGCCGGTGTATTCGAAAATCTCCTTGGCCACCTCGTCGCCCTTGCTGGCAGCAATGCTCACGTCCTTGCTCTCTATCTGGTCCAGGGGAATGTCGCGTAGCAGGGTCGGCTTGTCGGTGTTCGACACGATTTCACGTGCCGTCCTGGCAACGCCTGTAGCCGAGCAGTAGGTCTCCAGGCAGCCCTTGCGTCCGCAGCCGCATGTGCGTCCGTTTTTCTCCACGATAACGTGTCCCAGTTCACCGGCCATGCAGTCGCAGCCGTACACCATCTGTCCGTTCACCACGATGCCGCTGCCCACGCCTGTGCCCAGGGTGATCATGATGAAGTTCTTCATGCCTTTGGCGGCACCGTAGGTCATTTCACCAATGGCGGCAGCGTTGGCGTCGTTTGTCATAGCTACGGGGATGCCCAGTGCATCGCTGAACATCTTGGCCAGGGGCACCACTTCGTGAGCCCATGCCAGGTTGGGTGCAAACTCGATGCAGCCGGTGTAGTAGTTGCCGTTGGGGGCACCGATGCCCATGGCGCCAATCTTCTCTATGCCGCCCACCTGTTCGATTATCTTGCGCAGCTCCACCACGCAGTCGTCCACGTATTGCTGGGCGTTGTCGTTGTGTCCGCGTGTCTTCACGCTGGTTTCTGCTACTACGTTTGCATTAGCGTCCACGATTCCGAAGACGGAGTTGGTTCCACCCAGGTCGAGACCGATTACATAAGGCTTTTCAATCTGTTTCATATGCATAATATTAGAGTTTCCGCAACAAAGATAAGAAAACTGCGGAATGTGTGCAAACTTTCCGCAGTTTTTCGTTATATTTTATTAAATACGATGCTTTGTATAATCCCTGTTGTCAGGTCCTACGGCTTTCATCCTCGTTAGGTTTCGCTTGACGCACAATTGTCCGTCAAGCGAAACGATACGTCGTTGGAGCCTAAACGACACGTGCTTTGGCTTGACGGACAATTGTGCGTCAAGCAAAGGCTCCTGTTGTGATTTGACGAAGTAAATGGAATCGGGGGACTTTGGTCACTTCTTCGATGGTTCGAAGATGTGTTCCTGTGATTCTTTCTTAGCTGAAAGCACCGTTCAGGTATTGCTGTGTGAGCTCGTGCCTGGGGTGGTTGAACACCTGGTCGGCATCGCCTTCCTCGATGACTTCGCCCAGATACATGAAGATGACGTGGTCGGCAATGCGTTTGGCCTGGCGCAGGGTGTGGGTGACCATGACGATGCTGTAGTCCTGCTTCAGTTTCACGAAGAGTTCTTCGACGGTCCGGCTCGATATAGGGTCCAGGGCACTGGTGCTCTCGTCGGCCAGCAGATAGCTGGGTTCTATGGCCAGGCTGCGTGCCAGGCAGAGGCGCTGCTGCTGTCCGCCTGAGAGTCGGCTTGCAGGCATGTGCAGGCGGTCGCAAACCTCGTCCCACAGTCCAACGGCACGCAGGTAGTACTCCACGATGGCGTCCAGCTTCTTTCGTCCGCTGATGCCGTGAATGCGACAGCCGTAGGCAATGTTGTCGTAGATGCTCATGGGCAGCGGACAGGGGCGCTGGGGCACGAGGCCTATCAGGCGCCGAATCTCCGTAATCTCGCTGGCAGCGGCTCGCACAATGTCGTGTTCGCCCAGCATCACCACGCCTTCCAGCTTCACGCCCTCGATGGTGTCTACCAGGCGGTTGAAGGTGCGCAGAAGTGTGGTTTTGCCACAGCCCGAGGGGCCTATGATGCAGGTTATCTTGTTCTTGGGAATCTCCACGTTCACCAGTTTCAGTATGGGGTTGCCGCCAATATAGACGCTCAGGGCATGTGTGCTCAGGCGGAGGTTTTCGGGGTGGGGAAACTTCCTGTCGACGGAGAAGTGCGTCCTGTTTTCGGCTTTCGGTTCGCGATGGAATATATTCATGTCTGGTTATGTGTTTGAGAGGTTGCTCATTGAATCTTGTTGCGGGAGAAACGGTTCATGATGATGCGTCCGCTTATGCTCAGGAACAGCACTATCAGCGTGAGCACTACGGCTGCAGCGTAGGCACGGTCCTGCACTTCGAGCGACGGCGATTGCAACTGGAAATAGACACTCAGTGGCAGTGTGGCAGTCTGTTGCGAGAGGCTGGTGGGTATGCGGTCGGAAAAGCCTGCCGTGAACATGACGCCTGCTGCATCGCCAATGGCACGTCCGATGCTGAGCAGCGTGGCTGTGGCGATGGCTGGTGCTATCTGGCGGACGATAACGCCGATGGTCTCCCATCGTGTGCTGCCCAGGCTGTAGGCTGCCTCCATGAGGTCGCTGGGGATGGTTTTCGCCACCTCGTCCATCGAGCGGATGAAGATGGGGATGATGAGCAGCGTGACCACAAGTGTGCCACCCAGGAGGGAGGCACGCAGGCCGAGGTAGATCATGATGGTGAACCCGAAGGCACCGTACACGATGCTGGGGATGCCGAACAGCACGTCGTAGGCCAGGCGGGCTACGAAGCCGAACTTGGAATAGGGCTTCAGGTAAACATTAAGGAAGAACACGACGGGTATGGAAATAATCAGGCCCAGAATGGTGGCACCGCCTACGATGTACACCGAACCCACTATGGCATTCAGGAATCCGCCGCCGCCACCCATGTAGAAACCTCCGCCTGGCAACTGGCTGACCATTTCCCACGAGAGCAAGGGCAGGCCTCGCTTGAAGACGGACAACACCACGCTGGCCACAAAGAACATGACCAAGGCAATGGCTGCATACATCAGCGCCTTAAATACCTTTTCTTCAAAAATGCTCCGTTTCATCGTAATGTTGGCGGTTCTTAACCTCTAATTTTCTTATCCGAAATCCCAAATTTTCTTAATCTCTAATCCGTTTTTCTTCCTTAAATCACTCCGATTTTATCTTCTTCAGCACAAGGCGCGAGAACAAATTGAACACCAGTACGACGAAGAACAGGATGAATGCGGCAAACATCAGGGCACTCTCGTAGAGCGGCATCGACAGCATTTCGCCGTAGTTGTTGGCAATCAGCGCAGGGATGGGGTAGCAGGCATCGAGCAGCGAGCCCGGTGCAATAGCCAGATTGCCACAAACCATGATGACGGCTATGGTTTCGCCCATGACACGGCTGGCAGCCAAAACGATGGCGGCAACGATGCCTGGTGCAGTCTTGCGGATGACGACGTTTTTCGTCGTTTGCCAACGTGTGGCACCCAGGGCAAAGGTGGCTTCGCGCAGCTCGTGTGAGACGTTGCTGAAGATTTCAATAAAAAGACTAACAAGCAGTGGTATAACGGTGACTCCCAGTACGATACCGCAAGCCAAAACCGTATATCCTGTAGTGCTTCGTCCCACCCATGGCGCAGCCACATTGGCCACCCAAGGTACGATGAGCAACATGCCCCATACACCATAGATGACGGAGGGCAGACCAGCCAGAATGTCGAGGAAGGGATAGACGAACCGTCGCACCATGCTGTGTGAATATTCCGTCAGGTAGATGGCAGTCAGCAATGAGATGGGGATGGCAATAATCAGGGCCAAGCCCGACACCCACAGGGTGCCCATGAGGAAGGGGAAGAAACCGAACTGGTTCTTCATCGGTTTCCATTCACTCGCCGACAGCAAGTCCCACAGCGAGTGCTCCTGCAGTATGGGGGAGGCCTTCATGTACAAGCCGATGCCCATAGCCACAACAAGGAAGAGGCTACTGATGGTCAGTATGAACATCGAGTAGCCTGCTATGCGGTCTTTCAGTCGTCTGCGATTCAATTTCTCAACTTTCAATTTTCAACTTTCAACTTCGCGAGGCTGGCATCCAGTTTCTCCTGGGGAATGGCGATGTAGCCCTGAGCCTCGTTGGCCTTCTGGCCTTCGGTGAGGATGTACTTCAGGAATTCGATGACTACAGGATTCGTGGGCACACCCTTTGATACAAAGTAGAGGTCGCGGGCTGGGGGAGAGGGATAGCGCCCGTCCTTGATGGCTTCCACTACGCCTTGTTTCGTGGCATAGAAGTCCTCCTCGGGGTCTATCTGTCCGTTCTCGTTCACGTCGATGGGTGCTACTGCCAGACCGGGATGGGGCTTTCCAGTCCTGATGTCATAGGCAAAACCTATGTTGTTCAGGCCAATGGCATTCACGTCCTTCTGTACGGCTTCTGCCAAGCCTGGGTCGCCAAACACAGCCGTTCCGAGCAGGTCTTCCTGTTTCTTGCCCAGGTAGAGGGCCCATGTCTCGGCAGCGCCGCAGGCATCGCTACGGGTGTACACGCTGACGGGTGTCTTATTACTGTTTTCGACGACCTCGCCCCATGTCTTTATCGTACCAGTGATGAAGAGGCCAATCAATTGGTCGCGTGTCACACCGTGCTGCATCAGGGCTTTCATCACGGGGTTCTGCGTGTTGATGGTGGGCACTACGGCATCCTTGGCAACGGCGAAGCCTATGGCTCCGCGTTCTATCTCGGCTTCGCCCAGTTCGCGGCTCACCATACCGAAGTCCACAACCTGAGCCAAGGCATCGGTAATACCCTTGCCGGCACCTCCGGCAGACACGTCGATGGTTACGCCGGGATGCAGGGCTTGGAAGTCGTTGGCCCATTGCACGGCCAGAGGATATAGGGCAAATGCGCCCGATAAGGATATCTCACCACTGAGGCCGTCGTCTCCGGCCTTCTGCTGCTTTCCACCGCAACTGCTGATGCTAAGTGTTGTGGCAGTGATGACGGCTATAGCCGCCACGCGAATCATATTCTTTTTCATACGAATTAGATATTTAATGTGCTATATACTTCGTAATTAGGTGCAAAGTTAAGTTTTTTTTGTTATTCGTGCAATATCTTGTTGGTTAAATCAAGAAAAAATGTTATCTTCGCGGCCTAAAAGAAAGGTTAAACTATGTTTGTAGCCAAACAACTGAAGGATAGGAGCGTCTGCGAGTATCTGCTGTATATGTGGCAGGTGGAGGACACGATACGGGCTTTCGGTCTCGACATCGACCGCATCCGGACGGAATATCTGGCTGGCTTCCAGTTGGATGACGAGCAGATGAAGCATGAGGTGCAATGGTACGAAGACCTCATTCGCATGATGCATGAAGAGGGCTGTCAGCAGCAGGGACACCTGCAAATCAACCGAGGCACGTTGTCGCTGCTCGTTGACCTGCATCAGCAACTCCTGCGCAGTCCCAAGCATCCCTTCTATTCGGCAGCCTATTACAAGGCGTTGCCCTACATCGTGGAACTGCGGGCCAAGAGCGGAAAGGAGAGCGGAGAGGTGGAGACGTGCTTCAACTGCCTGTATGGCGTGATGATGCTGCGACTGCAGAAGCGCGAGGTGAGCGAAGATACTCAACAGGCTGTGGCTGCCATCAGCCATCTGCTGGCCCTGCTGGCTGATGCCTACAAGAAGGACAAGACCGGAGAATTGGAATTATAGAGATTGAGAATTGAGAATTGAAAAATGATAATTAGATGAACGAAGAAATAACGAGAAGAAGAACGTTTGCCATCATTTCGCATCCCGATGCGGGTAAGACGACACTGACAGAGAAACTGCTGCTCTTCGGCGGACAGATTCAGGTGGCTGGTGCCGTGAAGAGCAATAAAATCAAGAAGACCGCAACGAGCGACTGGATGGAAATAGAGAAGCAGCGTGGTATCAGTGTGACAACCTCCGTCATGGAGTTCGACTATAATGGATACAAGGTCAACATCCTCGATACACCGGGTCACCAGGACTTTGCCGAGGACACCTTCCGCACGCTGACGGCAGTGGACTCCTGCATCATCGTCGTGGACGGAGCCAAGGGTGTGGAGGCACAGACACGTAAGCTGATGACCGTCTGCCGCATGCGAAAGACACCAGTTATCATCTTTATTAATAAGATGGACCGTGAGGGAAAAGACCCCTTCGACCTGCTCGACGAACTGGAGACGGAACTGCAAATCAAGGTGCGTCCCTTGTCGTGGCCCATCAACCAGGGGGTGAAGTTCAAGGGCGTGTATAACATCTATGAGCAGAACCTGAACCTCTTCACACCCGACAAACAGAAGGTGACGGAGAAGGTGGAGGTGGACATAAACAGTTCGGAACTCGTGGACTATGTCGGTGAGACGGATGCCCAAAAGCTTCGCGACGACCTGGAACTGGTGGATGGCGTGTACGACCCCTTCAATGTCGAGGACTATTTGGAGGCCCGTGTGGCTCCCGTATTC
>CACZRZ010000126.1 GCA_902783655.1 uncultured Bacteroidales bacterium | reverse complement strand
GACTCTCTGCCCACCCGCACCCGTCTGGACAAGGTGCTGACATCCGTTGTTTTCGACGGTGTATTGGTATGGCGCCCAGCCGACCTGACCAACGTCGAAGACACCGCTTGGCAAAAATATGACAGCAAGGACTCGCTCGACATGAGCAAGCCCCTCCACTTCCGTGTGATATCGAACAGTGGGAACTCGTCCCGCATATATACAGTGAAAATAAACGTCCACCAGCAGCATGGCGACAGCACCATTTGGCACAACATGGGTGAAACGGAACTGCTGGAAGGCATCAACGAGCGCAAAGCTCTGGCTTGGAACTATAAAATGATGATTTGGGGACGAAAGAATGACGGCAAGATCATCTGCCTGCAATGTCCGTTCAGCCCAGACGGCGGACATAACATTTTGTCCACCGAAGGCTTGACATCGCACAACACCACTGGGGCCGAGAATGCCGACGTTGCTTCGTTACAACAAATGGGCAACAGCCTCTACATGAGTACAACAGACGGAAAAGTCATTGCAAGTACGAACGGCATCGACTGGGCGCCAACCAGCTATCCTGCTCTGGCTGGACTACGCCTGGTGGCAGCCAGCGAGCATAACCTCTATGCCCTGCGCGGACAGGAACTGCTGACGAGCAATGGCGACACATGGGTCACTGAGCCCCTGGACGACGACGCGACTAACCTCCCCACAGGCAACCTGAACAGTGTCTTCACCAGCATTAGCAACAAAGAAGGCAGGCTGATGCTCGTGGGCAGTCGCAACAGCACCGACCAGACAGCCACCGTGTGGTGCAAACGATGGGACAACGACGAAGAGAACATCGAGACGTGGTTCTACTATACACCTAACGGGACCGACAAATACCGCTGCCCCATGATGGATCAGTTGTGCGTACTGAGCTACGACAACGGGTTGCAAGCCTTGGGCGGACACAGTCGCGACGGTCGCTATGCGGCCTTGGACAGCATTTTCCACAGCAGCGACCAAGGCGTAACGTGGAAGACCTATACGAACAACGACATGAACGTCGACGCAGAACTGCACGCACAAGCACAGACGGCACGATACATCACGGCCACAGCAGACTACTACAACTATTTGTGGCTGATTGTCGACAAGAACATTTGGTACGGACGCATCAACCGCATGGGATTTCTGCGGCCCGACAGATATTAAAGATTGAAAATTAAAGACTGAACATCGCTTGAAAAGACTAACCATCATATTGGCATGTCTGCTGGCCTCGCTAAACATAGGGGCACAGGACGACGAAGAGTACCAGATGGAAATAGGTGGTGCAATGGGCCTGGATTTCTACTTAGGCGACGCCAACAAGACTCCTTTCAGCCACTCGAGCGTGATGGGGGGATTTCTTATGCGCCGAATGTTCAATCCACGAATGGCACTGAAAGCAGATTTGGCCATGGGACACCTGACGGGAAACACCAAAGGGTACTACATCCCCGAGGATGCCAGCAGCCAGACACCACAGGGCGGCGTTCCCGTGAGCTTCAAGTTCAAGCGCAACGTCATCGACCTGGGTGCCCAGTTCGAGTTCAACTTTTGGGGCTACAGCATGGGCGAAGCCTACAAGGGGAACAGCCGCATCACGCCCTACGCTGTGGCAGGCATAGGACTGACGATGATTACGGGTGGCGGTGCAGGTTTCAACGCCGCATTGAACTGCCCCATCGGCGTAGGTGTGAAATACAAGATAAAGAAACGCCTGAACGTGGGAGCCGAATGGACGTTCCGTTTCACCACCAGCGATGCCCTGGACACAAGCAAAGCGTGGAAACAGCTCGACCACCCCTATGCCATACAAAGTTCGGGGCTAAAGAACAAAGACTGCTACTCGTTCCTGATGTTTTTCCTCACCTACGACATCATGGCGAAGTGCAAAACCTGTCATAACAACGACTAAACATATAAACAGACAAAGATATGACACTATTGGAACAAATAGACAAAGAGCGGATGCCTAAGCACGTGGCCATCATCATGGACGGCAACGGACGTTGGGCAAAGGCCAAGGGACTGCCACGCACAGCAGGGCATGCCGAGGGTGTGGAACGTGTGAAGGAAATCACGGCCGAAGCCACCCGACTGGGCATCAAGTTCCTGACCCTCTATGCATTCTCCACCGAGAACTGGAACCGACCCGCACCGGAAATCGAGGCCTTGATGACACTGCTCATCGACCATCTGGAAGAAGAGACCTTCATGAAGAACAACGTACGCCTGCTCACCATCGGCGAGTTTGGCAAACTGCCTCCAAAGGTACAGGAACGTGTGCAGGCCTGCATCGACCACACCGCCAACAACACTCGTATGACAATGGTTGTGGCCTTGAGCTATTCTTCCCGATGGGAGCTGACCGAAACCATGCGTCACATGGCACAGGAAGTGAAGGAAGGACGTCTGCAACCCGAAGACATTACGGAACAAACCATCTCCGAACACCTGCAGACCAACTTCATGCCCGACCCCGACCTACTCATCCGCACGGGAGGCGAACTGCGCATCAGCAACTATCTGCTCTGGCAGGCTGCATACACCGAATTCTACTTCACGAACACCTACTGGCCCGACTTCCGTGAGGAGAGTCTGCACCAGGCCATTCTCGACTTCCAGGGTCGTCAGCGCCGATTCGGAAAGACGGGAGAACAAGTGGAAGAGGAAAAGGGAAAATGAGAGATTGAGTAATCGGACGTAAAATTATACTTGCGTTAGAGAAGCGGAGCAAGAAATTGATATAATGAGAACAAGACTTTTGGCACTGGCCTTGCTGCTAAGCACCACACTGCCCATGCTGGCACAGAGCCTGAACAAAGACCTGAACCCTGTAGTCGACTACGGACGCACCCCACGCGACTACATCCTAAAGGACATCTCCGTCAGCGGTGCCCCCAACTACGACGACTATCTGTTGATAGGTCTGTCGGGGCTGCAGGTGGGTCAGAAAATAACCATCCCGGGCGACCAGATAACCAAGGCCGTACGCCGATATTGGCGACAGGGTCTTTTCGGCAATGTGTCCATCAGACTGGACAGCATCGTGCACGACTCTGTCTATCTCCATATCCAGCTGACACCCCACCCCCGTATTTCCGAAATCAGATACTCGGGCGTAAAGAAAAGCGAACGCGAAGACCTGGAAAAGAAGCTGGGACTGATACAAGAGAACCAGATAACGCCCAACACTATTCCCCGGGCCATTACGCTGGGAAAGAAGTATTTCGACGAGAAAGGATACAAGAACGCCGAAATCAACATCGTGCAACGCGACGACCCCTCGAAGCCCGGCCGCGTCATTCTGGACGTAGATATCCAGAAGAAGGACAAGGTGAAGGTAAACCACATCTTCATCACGGGCAACGACAATCTGCCGGAGAAGAAAATTAAAGGTACCCTCATCTCGAAGGGTGTACTGAAGAGCATTCACGAGCGCCACAACATGGGCAGTTGGTTCCACTCGAAGAAGTTTGTCGACAAGAAATACAAGGAGGCTAAGGACAACCTCATCAACAAATATGCCCAACTGGGTTACCGCGATGCCATCATCGTCAGCGACAGCGTGGTACCTTTCGATGAGAAGAGTGTCAACGTGTACATCAATGTCGAAGAAGGCCAAAAGTACTACCTGCGCAACGTGGAATGGATAGGTAACACTCTGTACAAGACCGACGACCTGAACCGTTTACTGCGCATGAAGAAGGGCGACGTCTATGACCAGAAGTTGCTCAACGACCGTCTGTCGAACGACGAAGATGCCATTGGCAATCTCTACTACAACAACGGATATGTATTCTACCAGCTCGACCCCGTGGAGACCAATATCGTGGGCGACTCTGTCGACCTGGAGATGCGCATCTTCGAAGGCGCGCAGGCGCATATCAGCCACATGCGCATTAATGGTAACGACCGCGTGTACGAGAACGTCGTACGTCGCGAACTCCGCAACAAGCCGGGCGACCTGTTCTCGAAGATGGCCATGGAACGCTCCTACCGCGAAATTGCCTCAATGGGATTCTTCGACCCGGAAGCCATCGACCCCAAGGTGGAGCCAAACAGCGAAAACAGTACGGTGGACATGACCTGGGGCCTATCGCCCAAGTCGAACGACCAGATTGAGTTCTCACTCGGCTACGGGCAGACGGGTGTAATCGGAAAGATTGGTCTGAAGTTCAACAACTTCTGCATGGCCAACCTCTTCAAGAAGAACGGCATCCGCCGCGGTGTGATGCCGCAGGGCAACGGCGAATCGTTCAGCATCAGCGGACAGACCAACGGCCGCTACTACCAGGCCTACAGCGCATCGTACATGAATCCCTGGTTCGGAGGCAAGCGTCCCAGCACTTTCTCCGTAAGTGCCTACTTCTCGAAGCAGACCGACATGAGTGACAGATACTGGAACTCGGCAGCCTACAACAACTACATGAACAGTTATCTGGGCTACGGCTATGGTGGCTATGGATACGGCTACGGAGGTTACGGCAGCAACTACTACGAGAACTTCTACGACCCCGACAAATACATCAAGATTCTGGGTGTGTCCATGGGATGGGGTAAGCGACTATCATGGCCCGACGACTATTTCCAGTTTATGGCCGAACTGGGTTACACACGCTACATGCTGAAGGAGTGGCAATACTTCTATGTGCCCAACGGCAACTGCAACTCGCTTGCCCTGACCCTGTCGCTGTCACGCTCGTCCACCAACAACCCGATATTCCCCAGCAGCGGCAGTGAATTCCTGCTTTCACTGTCTGTGACTCCACCCATGAGCGTGTTCGAGAACAAAGACTTTGCCAACCTTGCCACTAACCGAAACTCGGTGACCTACGAACGCGAATTGCAAGACAAATACCGCTGGATCGAGTATCATAAGTGGAAGTTCAAGGCCCGCACCTTCACGGCCCTGACCCGTGGCAGCAAGTGCCTGGTGCTGATGACCCGCGTGGAGTTCGGCATCCTGGGCCACTACAACAAGAACAAGCGCAGTCCCTTCGAAACCTTCTATATGGGCGGTGACGGCATGTCGGGCTACACCTCCAACTATGCCACCGAAACCATCGGCTTGCGCGGATACGACAACGGTTCCATCACCCAATGGCAGGGCTACGGCTATGCCTACGACCGCTTCACGCTGGAACTCCGATACCCGCTGATGCTGGGCAACTCTGCCAACATCTATGCCCTGACCTTCCTCGAAGGCGGTAATGCTTGGAATAACATCCGCAAGTTCAACCCCCTCGACATGAAGCGCTCGGCCGGTGTCGGTGTACGCATCATGCTGCCCATGGTGGGTCTGCTGGGTATCGACTGGGCCTACGGCTTCGACAAGGTGAACGGCAGCAAGCAATACGGTGGCAGTCAGTTCCACTTCGTGCTGGGACAAGAGTTCTAACATTAATTCAAAATTCAAAATTGATTAATTCAAAATTCATAATAACATGAAACGTCTATTTATCATGCTGTTGGTGGCACTGGGTGCCACTACAGCCAGTGCACAGAAATTCGCCCTCGTCGACATGGAGTACATCCTGAAGAACATCCCGGCCTACGAACGTGCCAACGAACAACTCAATCAGGTTTCCAAGAAGTGGCAGGCCGAAGTCGATGCCCTGCAGACCGAGGCACAGACGCTCTACAAGAACTATCAGAACGAAGCCGTGTTCCTCTCCGAAGAACAGAAGACAAAGAAAGAAGAGGCCATCGTTGCCAAAGAGAAGGAAGCCAGCGAACTGAAGCGTAAATACTTCGGTCCCGACGGTGAACTCTTCAAGAAGCGCGAGAGCCTGATGACTCCCATCCAGGACGAAATCTACAATGCCGTCAAGGACATCTCCGAGCAGAAGGGCTATTCACTCATCCTCGACCGTGCTTCCGATGCCGGCATCATCTTCGCCTCTCCCAAGATTGACATCTCCAACGAAGTCCTGACCAAATTGGGATACAACTAAAGAAATTAAAGATTAAAGATTAAAGATTAAAGATTAAAAATTAAAGATTAAAAATTAAAGATTTAAATTACATTATGAAAAAGATTTTATTTGTTATCCTGATGCTCGCTCCCATGAGCATCTTTGCACAAAAGTTCGCACACTTCAACATGGCCAGCATCCTGCCCGAGATGAACGAGTACAAGACCGCTATGGCCGACTTGCAGAAACTCACCACACAGTACCAGGAAGAGCTGAAGCGTCTGCAGACCGAGTATCAGACCAAGGCCGAAGAATATCAGAAGCTGGCAGGCGATGCCAACACGGCACAGGCCATCCTGCAAAGCAAGGCTCAGGACCTGCAGAAGATGGAGGAAAGCATCCAGAGCTTCTACCAGGCCAGCCAGGAAGACTTGCAGAAGCAGAACACCGAGAAGATGGAGCCGGTGCAAGCCAAGGTGGTTGCCGCTATGAAGAAGATAGGCGAAACCGGTGGCTACGTTTACATCGTTGACCTTTCCACGGGTGCCATTCCCTTCGTCAACGAAGCCCTCAGCACCGACATCACTGCCCAGCTGAAGACCGAACTGGGTATTAAATAATATATGTTTAATCTATTAAAGTATAATTGACAATGAAAAGATTGTTCTATGCGCTTTTTATAATTGTCAATTGTCAATTGTCAATTGTCAATTCCGCCAGCGCCCAGGTAAAGTTTGGCTACCTCAACTATAACACCGTCTTGCGCCAGCTGCCCGAGTACGAACAGACGCAGAAACGCATGGAAGAACTGCGACAGAAGTACGAGCAGGAAGCCACACGCGGCGAAGAGGAGTTCCAGAACAAGTTTGCCGACTTCCTGCAAGGGCAGAAGGACTTCCCCGAGAACATCTTGCTCAAGCGTCAGGCCGAACTGCAAACCCTCATGGAGGCTGGCATCAAGTTCCGTCAGGAAAGTCAGAAGCTGTTGCACAAGGCCGAACAGGAACTGCTCGACAGCGCCCGCATACGACTCGACCAGGCCATCCAGAGCGTGGGCGTCGAACGAGGTCTGGCCGCAGTCCTCAACACCGACCGCAACCAGTGCCCCTTCATCAATCCCGATATGAGCGAGGACGTCACAGATGCCGTGCTCATCCTGCTGGGCCTGAAACAGCCCGAGGCAACGGAAGAAAAGAATGATTAAATGACAAACGACAAGGGGCCTATAGGCATCTTCGACTCTGGCTACGGCGGTCTCACCGTACTGCGCCAGATACGTAAGCTAATGCCTCAATACGACTACCTATACCTCGGCGACAACGCGCGTGCCCCCTACGGCACGCGCTCGTTCGAGGTTGTCTACCAGTTCACGCTGCAGGCTGTCCGGCAACTTTTCCAGATGGGGTGTCCGCTGGTCATTCTGGCCTGCAACACAGCATCGGCCAAGGCCCTGCGCAGCATACAGCAGCGCGACCTGCCCCTCATCGACCCGTCGCGACGTGTACTGGGCGTGGTGCGACCCACAGCCGAATGTGTCGGAGACATTACCCGCTCGCGCCACATAGGCATCATGGCCACACCCGGCACCATCCGTTCGGCCACATACGACATCGAAATCCAGAAACTACACCCCGACATCCACGTCACCGGCCAGGCGTGCCCCATGTGGGTTCCGCTCATAGAAAACATGGAACACCAGTCGCCCGGGGCCGACTACTTCGTACAGAAGTATATCGACGAACTGCTCCAGCGCGACCCGCTCATCGACACCATCATACTTGGCTGCACCCACTACCCCCTCCTGCTCGATAAAATCCGGCAGTTTACACCTTCACACATACAACTTATCAGTCAGGGTCACTACGTAGCCCACAGCCTCAGCGACTATCTCCGTCGACACCCCGACATGGCCCAGCGACTGACCCGCGAAGGCACCTGCCGCTTTTTCACCACCGAACAGCCCTCGGCATTTGCCGAAAGCGCTGCCGCATTTCTGGGCAACACCATCGAAGCCGAACACATCTCCCTACAATAGTATAATGTACACGCGCACGTACGTATGTACGCGCACGTTGCATGGTTATGCCTCCAACGACGTGTCGTTGGAGCTCAATCGACGTATCGTTTAAGCTTAATCGACGCGTCGTTGGACCTCAATCGACACGTCGATGGAACCACCCCCCAATGCAGGACAAGGAATCAAGCCCGAATCTCCTCCAAAATACGCTCTGCGGCATGTTGGGGAGCACCCGGTTCGCCCAGGCGGCAGGCCACTTCGTCATAGCCCTGCAACATGGCCTCACGACCATCGCCTCCAGGCAGGATGCGCAACAGATGTTCGCGGGCAGACTCGGGGGTCATGTCACTGCCCACAAGTTCCGGCACCACCTCGCGTCCGGCAACAAGATTGACCAGAGAGATGTATGGCACCTTCACAAGCAACCAACGGAGCCAACGGAAGAAGAGTCCGGCCTTCAGATAATAGCATACCACCTGTGGCACACGGAACAGAGCCGTCTCCAGCGTTGCCGTTCCGCTGGTGACAAGGGCTGCCGAGGCATGCTGCAGGATGCGATAGGTCTGACCATATAGCACACGGACCGGAGCATCGCCCAGAATCTGGTGGTAATAGTCGGCTGTGATGCCCGGAGCACCAGCCACGACAAACTGATAGTGATCCGACAATGTTTCCACGGCACGTATCATGCGGCTCAGATTGTCCGCGATTTCCTGCCGCCGGCTGCCTGCCAACAAGGCTATGACGGGACGGGACGGAAGTTTATTTTCTTCGATGAAATGGGCAAAATCTGACGAATGATGCTGTTTGTATTCTGCAACCTCGTCCAACGTAGGATTGCCTACATAGGTGATTTTGTCCTCCGCATGATGATTGCGATAGAAATCGACTTCAAAAGGCAGAATCGATAGCACATGGCCGACATATCTGCGTATGTCCTTCATTCGCCATTCTTTCCAAGCCCACACCTTTGGCGAGATGTAATATACGATGCGCGTATCGGGCAGATGGCGGGAGGCAAACTTAGCCATGCCGAGATTGAAGCCGGGATAATCAACCAGAATCAAGACGTCCGGTTTCCATAGCAGCACGTCGCGACGGCACTGCCTCATGCCACGCAAAATGGTGCCGAAATGGGTGATGACAGGTACAAAACCCATATAGGCCAACGTGCTGTAGTGCCGAAGCATGGTTCCGCCCTCGGCCTGCATCAAATCGCCTCCGACAAAGCGAAAATCGGCCTTTTCATCGCGCTGTCGCAAGGCTCTCATCAGGTGTGAGGCATGAAGGTCGCCACTGGCCTCGCCGGCTATCAGATAATATTTCATAATCAGATATTCTTTTGAATCATGCCATCCCGGGACAACCCAAATTTTCCATGGCATTTTCCATAGGCAGCAGCGAAGTCATCGTCTCATAAGCCGTCATATCGAGACGGATGGGAGTGATGGCTCCATACCCATGGTCAAGTGCCCAATAGTCGGTGTCTTCGCTATGAGGTTCCAGGTTGAGGAAACGTCCCGTGAGCCAGAAGGCATTCATGCCGCGCGGATTGTTGGCCGGAATCCATTCCTGCACCCAACGGCCGCGGCCCATGCGGCAGATGCGCATCCCAGCCAACCGAGCCACTTCGGGGAAATTGACGTTCAGGCACACGTCCTGTTGCAATCCATTAGACAGCACAAAGCCGGCAATGCGCACGATTTCCTCGCTATAAGGAGAAAAGTCGCAACGATGACTGAGCGTGCGCAAACTGAAACCAACAGAGGGGACTCCTTTCATGCAGCCTTCGATAACAGCACCCATTGTGCCGCTGTAGTGGATGCTGCACGATGCATTGTCGCCGTGGTTAATACCCGAAACGATAAGATCGGGCTGGCGGGGGCACACCTCCTCCAATGCTATCTTCACACAATCCACAGGACTTCCGGAGCAGGCATACACCATCAGGTGCGGACGCTCCATGTCGGCACGACGGCGCAACGTGACGGCCTGCGTACACGTAATGGCACAGGCTGCGCCCGAACGGGCGGAATCAGGAGCAACGACAACAACATCGCCCAGCCGGAGCATCAACTCGGTGAGCACACCGATGCCCTGGGCGGATACACCGTCGTCGTTGGTAATCAATATGAGTTTTCGTTCCATAAAATTCAGCTTTGGGGCTGCAAAGTTAGCAAAAAAGTGTTAAGTTATCAACAAAAACGTTAAGTTATCAACAGATTTGACAATCTTTCCTCATAAAATGAGGAGAATTGCAAAGAAAATCGTATATTTGCCGAAATAATACGTATCAAACAAAGAGATATGGCAAAAATTATTGCTTTAGCCAACCAAAAGGGAGGTGTGGGAAAGACCACAACCAGCATGAATCTGGCAGCCTCCTTGGCTGCTTTAGAAAAGAAAGTCCTTCTCATTGACGCCGACTCGCAGGCCAATGCTTCGTCAGGATTGGGTGTGGACATTTCCCAAATCGACACTTCGCTCTACAATTGTCTGGTCGACAGAGCCGACGCACGCGAAGCCATCTATACCACCGACATCGACGGGCTGGACATCATCCCCTCGCACATCGACCTGGTGGGCGTAGAGGTGGGAATGCTCCAACTGCCCAACCGTGAAAAGGTGATGAGCGAGATGCTGAAACCCATACGCGACGACTATGACTACATCCTCATCGACTGCAGTCCCTCTCTGGGCCTGACGGTCGTCAATGCCCTGACGGCCGCCGACAGCGTCATCATCCCCGTTCAGTGCGAATACTTTGCACTGGAGGGACTGAGCAAATTGCTCAACACCATACGCATCATCAAGATGAAACTGAATCCGAGCCTGGAAATAGAAGGTTTCCTGCTGACAATGTACGACAAACGACTGCGACTGGCCAACCAGGTGTACAACGAGGTGAAGCGCCACTTCCAGGAACTGGTGTTCAAGACCGTCATCCAGCGCAACGTGAAGTTAGGCGAAGCCCCTGGTCACGGCATGCCCGTCATCCTATACGATGCCGACTCGGCAGGCGCCCGCGACTATCTGGCCCTGGCCAATGAGCTGGTAAAGAAGAATGAGAAAGCATGATTGATTGAAGTTTCAAGACTCAGAACCGGGCTCCCGATAATACCAAGCCGAGAAGGCAAGAAGGGGTAAGCCATTTTGAATTTTGAATTAACTAATTTTGAATTAAACCAAATGGCAGTACATAAGAAATATCCCGCATTGGGACGCGGCCTGGACGTGCTGATGCGCACCGACGAGGTGCACACCGGTGGCTCGTCGAGCATCAACGAAGTGGCTATTGCCGCCATCAAGGCCAATCCCAACCAGCCACGGCGCGAGTTTGACGAGACGGCTCTGCGCGAGCTGGCCGACAGCATACGCGAAATTGGCATCATACAGCCCATCACCGTTCGCGACATGGGCGACGGAACCTTCGTCATCATCGCCGGCGAACGTCGTTGGCGCGCCAGCCAGATGGCAGGCCTGATTACCATTCCAGCCTACATCCGGACCGTCGATGATGAGAATATGATGGAAATGGCGCTGGTGGAGAACATACAGCGCGAGAACCTGAACTCGATGGAAATCGCACTGGCATACCAGCACCTCATCGAACAGTATAACCTGACCCAGGAACGTCTGTCGGAACGCGTGGGCAAGAACCGCACCACCATCACCAACTACCTGCGACTGCTGAAGCTGCCCGCACAGATACAGATGGGACTGAAGAACCGTACCATCGACATGGGCCATGCCCGTGCACTGCTTTCGCTCGACGATCCCGCCCTGCAACTGAAAGTGTACAACGAGATGCAGCGCTCGGGAATGAGCGTGCGCCGGGTGGAGGAAATGGTGAAGGAACTGACACAAGGCGTCGCCGTCAAAGCCGGAGGAAAGCGACTGAAGGCAAAGGGCACATCGCTGTCGTCCGAGTATAACGAACTGAAAGAGATGATGTCAGCCCTTTTCAAGTCGAAGGTGCAACTCACCTGCAGCGACAAAGGACGAGGGAAGATTACCATTCCCTTCGCCAACGAAAAGGAACTGGAACGCATCGTCGACCTATTCGACCAACTGAAGCATTGAGAGCACTGGGCGCAACATACGGCAAAGCCCTCGTCCTGATGCTACTGGTTCTCTGGTCAGACAGGGGACTCGCACAAGTGGCGAGCGATTCCTTGCAGGCAGACACCATCGCGACCCCCACCATCGTGGTGGGCGACAATCGAATCATCGCCAAACCGGCGGCAATCGACAAAGCCACGCCACTGGACACAACGCTCGTTGACAGTCTGCTGATGCAAGGACTGACGAAGTTGCAAAACAGGCGTCAGTTCCAGCCTGATCCCATCCGGGCCATGTGGCTGGCACTCGTCGTCCCAGGGGCAGGACAGGTGTACAACCGGAAGCTGTGGAAACTGCCCATCGTGTATGGAGGGTTCCTGGGATGCGCCTACGCACTGACGTGGAACAACCAAATGCTGCACGACTACTCGCAGGCATACATTGACATCATGGACAACGACCCCAATACCAAGAGCTACGAAGCCATGCTGCCCATGGGCTACAGCATCGCGGGAAAGGAGGACCGCTTCAAGACGATATTCAAGAACAAGAAGGACCACTTCCGCAAATATCGCGACATGAGCGTTTTAGCCTTCGTGGGGGTTTATCTGATTTCGGTCATCGATGCCTATGTCGATGCAGAACTGTCGACCTTCGACATCAGCCGAGACCTGAGCCTGCACTTCGAGCCGGCAGTCATCAACACTGGGGTGCCCACCATGCGGCACCAACGACAAAACAGCTACGGACTATCGTGCTGTATCAATTTTTGAACGTACAAAGGATTATGATGAAAAGACTATACATATTTGGACTAAGCTTGGCACTGACAATGGGTGCCATGGGCCAGAACGAAATCACCGTCCACGACGACCGCATCGGCCAGGACGAACAGATAGGTCTGCCCGAAGGCATGCTGGCCAGCGAACTGGACAGCCTGCTCCACGAGTGGAACGCAAAGAACTATCTTAACTTCGATGAAGACTGCGAGGCCAGCAGCGAGAACCCCGTCTTTGAGAAGGAGGTCTATATCACCCGCCTGAGCCATCTGCCCAACGTCATCGACATGCCCTATAACGATGTCGTGCGCAAGTTCATCGACCAGTACAGCGGCCGTCTGCGTCGTTCGGTGAGCATCATGCTTGGTGCCAGCAACTTCTATTTCCCACTGTTCGAAGAAGCTCTCGAAGCATTTCAAGTACCCTTAGAGCTGAAGTATCTGCCCATCATCGAGAGTGCCCTGAATCCTGGGGCCACCAGCCGCGTGGGAGCAGCCGGACTGTGGCAATTCATGCTGGCCACGGGCAAACAATACGGACTGGAGGTGACAAGTCTCATTGACGAGCGACGCGATCCTATCAAGTCAACCTACGCCGCCGCCCGCTACCTGAAAGACCTGTACGATATCTTTGGCGACTGGACACTGGTCATTGCCTCGTACAATTGTGGCCCGCAAAATGTGTCGAAGGCCATCAAGCGCGCCGGAGGCATCAAGGACTACTGGACCATCTATCCCTACCTGCCCGCCGAGACCCGTGGCTATGTGCCTGCCTTCATCGCGGCCAACTACATCATGAACTATTATTGCGAACATAATATCTGTCCGGTCAACACCCGTTTGCCCATGGGCACAGATACCATCATGGTCAACCGAGACATCCGTTTCGAACAAATTCACGAGCTGTGCGGCATCGACATGGAAGAGTTGCGTGCCTTGAACCCACAATACCGAACCACCCTGATACCCGGCGATGCTCGGCCATTGCCCATCCGCATGACTCCAGAAGCTATCAGCGCATTCATCGAGGCTGGCGACAGCATCTACAGCCATCGGGCCGACGAGCTTTTCAGCAAAAAGGAGAAGGAAGTGGCCACCCCCGATGCCTCTGTCAGCAAACCAAATAACCGCGGTGCTAAATATGTAAAGGTACGCGCGGGCGACAATCTGGGAGCTATTGCCCGCCGCAACCATACAACCGTAGCCGCCCTGAAGCGACTGAACGGACTGCGCGGCAACAACATCCGCGCGGGACAGCGGCTGAGAGTAAAATAATAAGATAAGAGAATAGCGATGTAGGGATGCGACATGTCGCTTCCGCTGGATTAGAGATAAACGACTATGGATGAGCAGAAACTGAGAGAAGAAGAGGACGATCGCATGGTGAACGAGGCGTTCCAACATCTGCTGGACACCTATCTCAAGAGCCACCACCGCAAAAAAGTGGACCTCATTACAAAGGCCTTCAACTTTGCCCGTAAGGCACACGACGGCGTGCGCCGCCTCTCTGGTGAACCCTACATCATGCATCCTATTGCCGTAGCACAGATTGCCAGCGAGGAAATCGGACTCGGCAGCACCAGCATCTGCTCGGCTCTGCTCCACGATGTGGTGGAGGATACCGACTATACCGTCACTGATATCGAGAACATCTTCGGTCCCAAGATTGCCCAGATTGTGGATGGTCTGACTAAGATTTCCGGCGGTATCTTCGGCGACAAGACATCGAGCCAGGTAGAGAACTTCAAGAAACTTCTGCTGACCATGAGCGATGACATCCGCGTCATCCTCATCAAGATTTCCGACCGCCTGCACAACATGCGTACCCTGGGCAGCCAATTGCCCCATAAGCAGTACAAAATTGCCGGCGAAACACTCTCCATCTATGCTCCCCTGGCCTATCGCCTGGGACTGAACAAGATAAAAGAAGAGCTCGAAGACCTCAGCTTCAGCTATGAACATCCCGAGGAGTGTGCCCTCATCAAGCAACGCCTCGACGAGATGCACGGTAACCTGAAGAGTATTTACGATGACTTCGTTGGCCCTATCAGTGCCGAACTCGACCGTCACGGTATCAATTACACCATTAAGGCACGCATCAAACGTCCCTACAGCATCTGGAAAAAGATGCAGACGAAGCACGTCTCTTTTGAGGACGTCTTCGACATACTGGCCGTGCGAATCGTCTTCACGCCCAAGGACCCCAAGGACGAGGTGGCCGAGTGTATGCAGATTTACGCCTACGTCTCATCACCATATACCGAGCATCCCGAACGCTTCCGCAACTGGCTCCGCACGCCGAAGAGCAACGGCTATCAGGCCGTTCACACCACCCTCATGAGCAAGGCTGGCAAGTGGATAGAAGTGCAAATCCGGAGCGAGCGCATGGACGAAATCGCCGAACAAGGCTTTGCCGCACACTGGAAGTACAAGGACGGCGAAAAGACATCCGAAGAGAGCGAGTCCGAGCTCGACAAATGGTTGCAGACCATCAAGGAAATCCTCGATGACCCGCAACCCAGCGGCATGGACTTTCTGGATACCATCAAACTGAACCTCTACTCCAACGAACTATTCGTATTGACTCCCAAGGGCGATGTCCGCAAAATGCCCGTAGACAGTACCGTTCTCGACTTCGCCTTCACCATCCACACCTTCGTCGGCACACACTGCATCGGCGCCAAGGTCAATCACAAACTTGTTTCGGTCAACTACGTCCTGCGCGGCGGCGACCAAGTGGAAATCCTGACCTCCAAGGACTCGCAGGTGAAGCGTGAGTGGCTCGACATCGCCACCACGGCCAAGGCCAAGAACAAGATTCAGGCCCTGCTGCGCCGTGAGGACCGCGAGAAGCAGAAGGACGGCGAACGCATACTCACCGAATTCCTTAACACTCACGAGATGGATGCCAGCAGCATGAACGTCGACAAACTATGCGCTCTGCACGAGCTGAAGAACCGCGAGCAACTCTATACCGCTATCGGTCGGGGCGACATCAACCTGGGAGAAACCGACATCGACCATCTGCGGGAAAAGAAGGAGTCGAAACAGTGGAGCCGCTACCTGAAAAAGATATTCCGTCGCAACGGACAAAGCGAACCCGACGAAACAGCAAACGAAACACCACTGCCGAAAATCGACCGCAAGAAGCCGCTCATCCTGAATGAAGAAAACATCCGCCACTATCTGATGGGCGAATGTTGTCACCCCATCCCCGGCGACGATGTCCTGGGCTACTTCGACGACTCCGGCCGCATCACCATACACAAACGCCAGTGCCCCGAGGCCAACCGTCTGAAAACAGCCGACGGCAACCACATCCTGGCCGCCCAATGGGACACCCACAAACATCTCCGCTTCCCCGCAACCATACGCATCGAGGGCATCGACCACACGGGTGTCGTCCTGCAAATAACCACTATACTCTCTCAGCAGCTTAACGTTAACATTCGCCGGCTGACCATCGAGGCCCGTGACGGCATCTTCCAGGGCGAAATCAACCTCGAAGTCCACGACGTTGAGGACGTGCGCATCATCTGCCGCGACCTAAAGAAAATCGAGGAACTGAAACTCGTCACCCGAATATCCTAACACTATACCATATAACCAAAAAGGCATCGCGATTGCGGTGCATTTTTTGTTTATTAAGATATATGTCTCTTAGACAATGCTGTCCAGTTCCTTGCGCAGGCTCACCAATTCGGCGCGAATCTCCTGCAAGCGCTCTATAAGGTCAGTGGTGGAGTTCTCCTTGTCGTGGTTCTTGGCAATAGCCTCGCGAGCGGCGGCCAACTTCATGCCACGCACCTTCACCATATTGTGGATGACACGAATCTCCTCGATGTCCTCCTGACTGTATTGCCGGACGTTGCGCCCGCTCTTGCGCGGCTGTATAGTGGGGAATTCCTTTTCCCAATAACGTAACAAGGTTTCTGTGACGTCAAACATCTCGGCCACCTCGCCAATAGCGTAATATTTCTTCAAGGTTTTATTGGGATTCAGTGCCATCTTTCATTTACCATTTATTCATTTATCATTTACCATTTGCAAAGTTACGAATAAATTCACAATTCACAATTCACAATTCACAATTATTTGAAAAATTATTCGTATCTTTGCACGCGAATTAAAAAAACACAACTATGATGACAGCAAACGAGATACGTAATTCGTTCAAGAATTTCTTTGCCGAGAAGGGTCACACAATTGTACCTTCGGCTCCCATGGTCGTGAAAGACGACCCTACACTGATGTTCACCAACGCCGGCATGAACCAGTGGAAGGACATCATCCTGGGTCAGCGCGACCCAGAACCGCGCCGACGTGCCGACTCGCAAAAGTGCCTGCGCGTCAGCGGCAAGCACAACGACCTGGAAGAGGTGGGTCACGACACCTATCACCACACCATGTTTGAGATGCTGGGCAACTGGTCGTTTGGCGACTACTTCAAGGAGGGCGCCATCGACATGGCCTGGGAATACCTGGTGGACGTATTGAAACTGAACCCCGAGGACCTCTATGTCACAGTGTTTGAGGGCTCGCCCGAAGAGAACCTCAGCCGAGACGACGAGGCCGCCTCGTTCTGGCTGAAGCATGTGCCTGCCGACCACATCATCAACGGCAACAAGCACGACAACTTCTGGGAAATGGGCGACACGGGTCCATGCGGCCCATGCTCCGAGATACATCTGGACAGCCGCACACCCGAGGAGAAGGCCAAGGTGCCCGGCCGCGAGATGGTGAACAAGGACGACCCACAAGTCATTGAGATATGGAACATCGTGTTCATGCAGTACGAGCGTAAGGCCGACGGCCATCTGGAGCCGCTGTCGATGAACGTCATCGACACGGGTATGGGCTTCGAGCGTCTGGTACGCGCCATTCAGGGCAAGCACTCCAACTACGACACCGACGTGTTCCAGCCCATCATCCGCGCCATCAGCGACATGACGGGAATCAAATATGGAGACCAAGAGGATACCGATGTGGCCATGCGTGTAGTGGCCGACCACCTGCGCACCATCGCTTTCTCCATTGCCGACGGACAACTGCCGGGCAATGCCAAGGCTGGCTACGTCATTCGCCGCATCCTGCTCCGTGCCGTTCGCTACGCCTATACGTTCCTGGGGCAGAAGGAAGCATTCGTCTATCGTCTGCTGCCCGTACTCATCCAGGAGATGGGTGAGACCTACCCCGAACTGGAGGCTCAGAAGGAACTCATCTCAAAGGTGATGAAGGAGGAGGAAGACAGT
>CACZRZ010000125.1 GCA_902783655.1 uncultured Bacteroidales bacterium | reverse complement strand
TGCCCATAGACAAGTCGAAACTGGAAGTCATAGCCGTACTCGTCGACAGGACGACGGGGGCAGTGGTGAACTGTAACAAGGGACATGTGGGCGATGTTACTGGCATCGAGACAATTCAAAATTCACAATTCAAAATTCAAAATGGGGCTGGCGCCGTGTATGATTTGAGCGGCCGACGCGTAGAATCTGTGAAGAAAGGTTTGTATATTCAAGGTAACCACAAAGTAATTAAATAAATCTATATAATATGAAAAGAGCATTATTGACACTCGCCTTCTTCATTGGCGTAGCCCAGTTCTCAATTTTCAATTCTCAATTTTCAATTGGCAGCATAGCTGCCCAGCTTCCTGCCATCACACTGAAGACGATGGACGGACAGACGGTGAAGACCGATACGCTGAACAATCAGGGCAAACCTTTCATCATTTCGTTCTTTGCCACATGGTGCAAGCCTTGCAACCGTGAGTTGAGTGCCATCCAGGAAGTGTATGACGAATGGAAAGCAGAGACAGGTGTGAAGTTGATAGCTGTCAGCACCGACCAGGCTCAGAACATTAACAAAGTGAAGCCTCTGGTGGACGAACACGGATGGGAGTACGATGTGCTCCTGGATCCCAACAGCGACTTCCGTCGTGCCTTAGGCATACAGATGATTCCCTTCACGCTCATCATCGATGGCAAGGGTAAAATCGTGTATAAGCACAATGGCTATACCGATGGCGCTGAGGAGGAACTCATTGAGAAAGTTCGCGAACTTACCCAAAATTGATAATTGACAAGGGACAATAAATTATGAGAGATATACGCGCATTATTAACCTTGTTCTTGCTTCTGCCCGTAGGTCCATTGTCCATTGTCCATTGCCCGTTGTCCATTGGAACGATGCACGCGCAGGACAAGGTGGTCGTGACCGGTAGTGTGCAGAGCGATATGCTGGTGCCCAACAAGGACACGGAGACGGGTTTCGTAAAAGGGAGCCCGACGGGTTATGAAGACAATTTCATGACCAACACCTATGCCGATGTGGCCCTGCAGTCGAAGTATGTGGATGCCGGCGTACGATTCGAGTTCCTCCAGTTTCCCTTGCCCGGCTACAACGATATGGCCAACGACTTCAAGGGCTGGGGCTTCCCCAACATCTATGTGAAGGGTAAACTGAAGAACGTGGAGATTACGGGCGGTTCGTTCTACGAACAGTTCGGTTCCGGTTTCATCCTGCGCACCTACGAGGAGCGTTCGCTGGGCATCGACAACTCGTTGCTCGGCGGTAGGGTGGTGTATAACCCTTATAAAGGTATCCGCCTGAAGGCGCTTTCGGGTTTGCAACGCACCTATTGGAAACTGAAGAAGAACACCATAACGGGTGCCGACGTGGAACTGGACTTCGACGAGTGGTCTAAGTCGATGCAGGAGCGTGGAATGCGTTTCAATATGGGCGCTTCGTGGGTGAACAAGTATGAGACCGACGACCAGCTTGTGATGGCTGACGCCACGCATCGCTATCGCTTTCCGAAGTTCGTGAATGCCTTCGACGTGCGGGCCCGATTCCAGCAGGGTGGCTTCAGCGTATTGGGAGAATATGCTCACAAGACACAAGACCCATCCGCCGAGAACCACTACAACTACAATGCTGGTAACGTGGGTATGATATCGGCTTCGTACTCCAAAAGGGGCATGAGCTTCCTGGCCCAGGCCAAGCGTTCGAAGCTGATGTCGTTCCGCAGTCAGCGCAACGTTCCCGCCATCTGTCGAGCAGCTACTGTCAACCATCTGCCTGCTTTCACGATGGAACACACCTACGCACTGGCAGCCCTTTATCCCTATGCCACACAGCCTGACGGCGAATGGGCCTACCAGGGTTCGGCTGCCTATACGTTTAAGAAGAAGACGAAGTTGGGCGGAAAGTATGGCATGACGATGAAATTGAACTTCTCTCATGTCCGGGAGGAGAGCACCACTTTCTACCAAGACGTGAACCTACAGGTGGAACGTAAGTTGACCCAAAAGTTCAAGCTGAACTTCATGTATATGAACCAGCGTTACAACAAGACTGTCATTGAAGGAGAGGGCGGTATGGTGAACAGCAACATCTTCGTCCTGGAGGGCAAGCACCAGTTTAATCGCAAGCATACGCTGCGCTTCGAGGGACAGTTCCTGCACACGCCCGACGACGAGAAGGACTGGCTCTACGCCTTGGTAGAATATTCCTTTATGCCGCATTGGATGATAACCGTCGCTGATATGTATAACGTTGGGGTCACCAACCGCCACTATTATCAGGGCCTTGTGACCTACAACATCAAGTCGCATCGCATACAACTGGGCTATGTGCGCAACCGTGCAGGCTACAACTGCTCGGGTGGCGTCTGTCGTCGTGTACCTGCCAGCCGGGGCGTGCAGTTGTCGTATAACTATAACTTCTAAAAGCCCCCATCCCTTGCCCTCCCCGAGAGGAGGGAGTGGTAACAATGGAGCTATATAAATAAAAAAGAGATATGAAGATTCTGAATCTACTTGACTATATACTCCCCTCCCTCGGGAGGGGAATGGGGGTGGGGCTTTTGTTGCTCCTCGCTGCCTGCGACCACATCGACGAGAACGAGCAACTCATCTATGTGAAGCCTGTTGATGTGGCACGAGCTGTACTCATCGAGGATTTCACAGGGCAGAATTGTCTGAATTGTCCCAATGCCACACTCACCATTGCCGACCTGCAAGCCACTTATGGCCATACGGCGGTGGTGGCCGTGGGCATCTATTCGGGTGACTTTGGTCACATGCGCAATGGCAACCCTTATCCCTTGACCACTGAGATTGGCGATGAATACTATGCCCACTGGGGATTGGACCATCAGCCGGTGGGACTTGTCAATCGTCATGGTGCCAGCGAGTATCAGGACTGGGGAGGACTGTTAAGCGAACAGCTGCAACAGATGTCACGTCTCCAACTGGAGGCCCTTATGGACTACAATCCCGACAATCGTCAGGCGGTGATTAAGATTTCAGCAATGGGTACCAATGGCAGCACCAGTGGCAAACTGCAAGTATGGCTAACCGAGGACAGTATCACCGACGGACAACGTATGCCTGATGGTGCATGGAACAAAGAATACGTACACAACCACGTCTTCCGCGATGCCGTCAATGGTGCCTGGGGGACGGACTTCAGCATAGAGGAAGGAGAGCAGAAAGAGCAGACCTTCACCTACACCATTGCTGAGGGTAAGGATTGGAAACCCGAAAACATGCACATCGTTGCCTTTGTCTATACCAATCAGGGCGTCGAACAAGTGGTGACGACTAAGTTGAAAATTGATAGTTCTTTCCCACCTTCGCTCTGAAAGCGTCCCTTCGGGCCGGGCGGAAAGTTGGACTGGCGCATAGCGTAAATGGCCAAATGATTAAATTGTAAATAAATTGTAAATAGTAAATTGTTAAATCGTAAATAACCTTTGCTTATGAAGAAACTTCTACTCATTGTATTAACGTTGGTGCTGGGCACAACTGCCTTTGCACAACCCTCACGCAAGGTTGGACCGATGAAAGCCGGCAAGAGCGACATCATCCTCACACAGCCCGAGGGCGAACTTCACACCTACATCCGTTCGGGTGGTTGTACAGATGTCATGTATGGCGGCTTTTTCAAGGGCCTGAAGCAGGACGGCATGGTGGCTCGCGTCATCGTTTCTCCCGACGGGCGTACGGCTTACTTCCAGAACATCATCTCGCGTGCTGCTACGGGTGCTTGGGTGAAGGGTAACATCCAGGGCGACAAGATTCTCGTTCCCTACGGTCAAATAATATATTGGTTCGATGTGGACGAGAACGGACAGACGAACTATGGACTGCAGTTGGCTGAAGTGCACATGACAGGAGCACACACCAGCTATACTGCCAAGACATCCGGCAATGCGGTCTTCCGCATAAAGGATGACTGGAGAGTGCTGGAACTGGAAGGTACCAGTGCCGACCTCGAAAAGGATGACATCCTGGGTCTGGGTCTTGTCTATACCAACCAGTTTGATGGCGAATGGGCCTACTATCTGGACTATGAGACTGTCTATACCGAAGAGGAAATGAAGCCCGTGACTCCTCCCGAGGGGCTCGTAACGGAGCGCTATTCTGTCACCCACGGCATCTATGGCCACTTCGTGGATGTCGGCTTTGCACGCGACGAGGTTTACATCAAGGGCCTGTCCGATGAGTATCTTCCCAATGCATGGATCAAGGGTACCTTCATCGATGAGAACAAGATTCGCTTCCCCTTGCAGATGGCTGGTTCCTATCAGGTTTATCTGTACTACTTTATGGGTGTCGACATCACAAAGCGAGATGACTACTATGGTGGTCAGTACGACTATACGGTGAATCCGGAGCAGACGGACATCATCTTCGAGTACGATCCCGAGACACGTAGTTTCTGGAACAACGACCGTGCATTGATTGTAAACAACTCCAGGGACTCTGTCGACCGTTTCGAGCGTTTCCCAAAACCAATGTTCCGTCCCTACAAAGAGAAGGCTGTTCAACCTGCCAATCCTGCTATTCTGCAGATTGACGACCGCTTCTGGGCCTATGGCTATGAGTTGTCCACGGTTGCCATCAGTGTTCCCTGCATGGATGTCGATGGTAACTTCATCGACCCCTCGAAACTCTTCTATGCCCTGTATGTCGATGACGACGAACCTTACCTGCTTTATCCTGACGAGTATGAGGGACTGCCCTTCGACGAAGTGGAGGAGGTGCCCTATCTTTACACCAACGGTCGCTCTATCTATCCCAAGAGCGCAGGCCTCTATATCTATCAGAACGGCTTCGAGCGCATGGGCATCAAGAGCATATACTACGGTGGTAACGAACGTCATGAAACGGAGATTTTCTATACGGTACCCAATTCCTTGATTACAGACGGAATCAAATCAATTGACAATGGACAATGGACAATGGACAATGAGGCTGGTGCAATCTACGACCTCAGCGGACGTCAGATGGTAAAAGGTAAATGGTCAAATGGTAAATTGACCAAGGGCCTGTACATAAAGAATGGAAAGAAATACTTAATAAAGTAAGGTCATGAAAAGGATATTGTTAACCGCTGCCCTGTTCATCGGTGTAGCCAACTTTCAACTTTCAACTTTCAGCTTTCAACTTGGCAATCTGGCAGCCCAGGAACTGGCCTATGAGTTTGCCACAGCCGACGGAACCATCGTGCCTGATGGCAGCATCGTGACAATCACCACGGCCCATGAGGCTGACGACGGTTCTGGCGACATAGAGATGCCGACGGGCCTCTTTGCCAAGAACGTGGACGGAGATGCCGACGACCTCCTGCGCATTGCCTACGACGTGCAGACGATGGAGAGTGGTCTCATGCAGATTTGCTTCCCCTCGGCCTGTGCCAGCGTCAACAGCCCCCGTCAGGGCGCCACTCAACCTGGTAAGATGTCGGGCAATCTGCACAGCATCGCCACCGAGTGGTTCCCCACAGCCTACGGCAAGTGTACGGCCAAGTTGAGCCTGCAGACCGTGGTGAAGACCATCAATGACTTTGCAGTCATCGACGACGGTCCCACCATCACTCTCCAGTTTGTCTATGCTGATCCCGCCAGTGTAGCTTCCGCCGTCAGCGTAGCCACTCCCGTGGCCTACTATTCGCTCAGCGGACAGCGCCTCTCCGGTCGTCCCCACGGCATGGCCCTCGTCCGTCTTTCCAACGGCAAGGTCGTGAAGCGGATGGTGAAGTGAGACAGGGATTCCGTTGATTTAAAAGCCGCAGGTCCATAAGGGCTTGCGGCTTTTTTATCTCCAATAAAACCATCGCAGGGTTCTATTTCGTAATGATGCGATAGTTCCCACTCAGGTGCATGAAGGCGAAGAGACGTAACAGACCATCGTAGTAGGCATCGAAGTAGCCGTCCTCGAAGGGCTCGTGCCTGGCGTTCCAAAGAGCATCTACAAACTCCTTGCTCTTGTCGTGCGAACACATGACTGAGGCAGCAGCCGTCGTGGCTACAAGGCCGATGCTGTGGCGAAGCTTTCGGAAACCGCCAGCCCCGAGTATTTCGTTGCCTTCAGGTAGTGTGCCGTCTGTCCGGTATTGGTCAAGGAATGTGTCAATGCCCTGGCTGTAGAAGAAGTCCTGGATCCGTTCGCCATACTGCCGTTGCCACTTACCGTCGGCACAACTCCACTCATAGTCGAGGGCAATGTTCATGGGCACACGCCATGAGTCGTAGCGGAAGTTGTTGTTGCCGTTCCGGCGGGGAGCACCTTGTGACTGACCTTGCGACATGCCCGGGAAACGTGGCATCTGCATCTCGCTGCCGTCGAACTGACATTGGTCGCCGTTCAGTCCGGTCTTCTCGTTGATGCACTTGTGCAGGAACTCACGGCTTTTCAGTGCGCATTCTTTCCATAGGTCAGAGCGTCCGTCGTCGCCCCACTTCGCCCACACTTCGTAGAAGGCGGGGATATGGTAGCTGGGGTCTGTGAAACGCTGTCCGAATCCGTCTGGCGTGAAGGTGATGAGTTTCGTCTCTGGGTCGATGAGGTACATCTTCTGCGGTCCTGTCGGCTGTGGGCCGAAGCCGCCGAAGCCAGGTCTTGCCTCAGGCGTGTATTCGCGAGGTTGTATGCAGTTCAGGATGTGCTGTGCCTCGGCCTTGTAGTTGATGCCTGTATTGTCGCCCCAACGGTTCGAGGCGAAGATGAGTGCAGTGATGAAATAGAGTTCGCCGTCGCTGGCAGCACCGTCGCTGTTGTGGGTTCCGTCGGTCTTGCAGCTCCAGGCGAAGTAGCCCTTTCGGTTGCCGCTCTGGTGCTGCATGTACTTCTTGCTCCAGCGCCACAGACGGTCGAAGATGTCTTTCTCACCAAACT
>CACZRZ010000124.1 GCA_902783655.1 uncultured Bacteroidales bacterium | reverse complement strand
CCTATTCTATGCTGTCCGGTCTCCAGTCGGGGAAGGGATATTCTGAGGCAGGAACGAAGTCGAGCTCGATGTCAACCACCTCGGGTTCTTCCTCTTCCAGTGGGAAGGGTATGATTCCCCCCTCGCGCGACCCCACCTTCGTTATCTCCACGGGTGCATGCCCCTGGGCAATGATTTCCAGATGTCGGGCAGCGGCTCGGCTCAGGTCGATGGTGAAGTTGTGGGAGTAAGGTCCGCGATCGGTAACCTGAACCACTACAGCCCGTCCGTTCTTGGGATTCACTACGCGCAACCATGTTCCCAGAGGGTAGCGCCGGTGTGCACAGGTAAACGAGTCGCGATGATACGGAGCTCCGTTTGCCATACGCCGTCCGTGAAATCTGTCGTGGTAAAACGAGGCTACACCTCGCTCGGCATGCAACTGTATGCCCATGCCGAAAATCAGTGTGAGGACGATGCCCCAGAGTATTATTCTTGTGCTCCTCATGGCCTAATTTGCTGCAAAGTAAATGCTTTTTTCTCAAACTTCCAAATAATAAGGATAAAAACTTCTATGCAGAGTATTGTTGTTATATGAAAAAAAATTTGTAACTTTGCAGTCGGATTATACATTTATATATATGATGCGAACAATTAAGTATGTTCTTTCCGCACTGGTGGTGATGGCCATGTTGTCGACCACATCGTGCATGAGCGAGAAGAAAATTGTGTATTTACAGGGGGCAGATACGCTTTATGCCGTGCCTCAGGCAATCACGAAAGCCTTTGAGTTGGAAATCCAGCCAGACGACGAATTGGCCATTTCGGTATCCAGCAAGAGACCGGAGCTGATCCAGCGCTTCAACACCAACACGGTGATTGGCAGCGGTGGCGGTACATCTCCGAACGGAAGCACTTATGCGACGCAGGCTGCTACGTCCACCCATATGATTTATTTCTTGGTGGACAAGAAGGGCGATATTGAGTTCCCTATCTATGGAACCATAAATACCCGTGGCAAGACCTGTAAGCAGTTGGCAACAGAGCTTCAAGAAATGTTCCGCAATGGACGCGAGGACGAACGCATTGCCGACGCTATCGTCAATGTGAAGATTATGTCCTTCAAGGTTACGGTACTGGGCGACGTGAGGAATCCCGGTACTCAGAACTTCCAGGGCGAACGTCTGACGTTGCTCGAAGCCATCGGTCGTGCCGGTGACCTCAACGCCTCGGCTCACCGCGACCATGTGCTTGTGGTGCGTGAGATAGGCGAGGAGCGTGTGACCTATGATGTTGACCTGCGCGATCCGAAGGCTATCTTCGACAGTCCAGCCTACTACATGCAGCAGAACGACATCGTCTACGTACAGCCCAACAAGAGCGTACGTGTGAAGGGCAGCACTGGCTACACTCTGATACAAATCGGTGCTACCATTGTCAGCATGTTGGTGTCCATTACATCACTTATTATTGCAATTGTACGTTAGTATAACATTAATAGTACGGTTAAAATTACTATTACATTATGGAAACGATAAACAACAATCAGCAGTATACTCCTACGAACACCCAGGTCGAGGTTGAGGAAGAGGGCGGTGGCATCTCCTTGCGCGAGATTGTCGATATCTTTGTCTTCAACTGGAAGTGGTTCGTCCTTTCGGTCATTGCCTGTTTGGCTCTGTCGCGCCTTTATCTGGCCACACAGCCACGCATCTATCAGCGTCAGGCCGTGATGCTGGTCAAGGACGATAACGGAAGCAGCAGAAGCCGTGGCTCATCCATCGACCCCAGTGCCCTGATGGCCCTGAATGGTGTCATGGCAGGTAGCTCGGTAAAGAACGAGGTCTATATCCTGCGCAGTCATCAGTTGCTGATGGAAGTTGCCAAGCAACTGAAGTTGGACGTGCTCTACGAACACGAGAAGAGCCTGCGCAACGTTCCGCTCTATGAAGTGAAGCCCTTCGATGTGCAGTTCATGGAGGAGGACAGCATGAAACTGTGCGACTTCAGCGTTACGGTTCTCAGTAACGATAAGGTGCGTGTGTCCGACATGCGTGTCCAGGGGAAAGGCCCAGTGGTTCTTACGGACTTCGACAAGGTCGTGAAGTTCGGCCAGAGTGTAAAGTCGCCCGCCGGCACCTTCACCATCATTCCCGTCCTCGCGCATGTTAAGGAGTTCATCGACGAGAGCATCATTGTCACACACATCGACCTTGACCGCGCTGCAAACTTCATTGGTTCCAGCCTCAGCACAGGCGAGGTGGACAAGATGAGCACACTGGTTCAGATTGTCTATACCGACACCAACATCAAGCGTGCCGAGGATGTCCTGAACGAGTTGCTCGAGGCTTACAAGCGTAGCATTATTGAAGACAAAAACCAGCTGGCCCAAAGTACAGCTGACTTCATCGACGAACGTATCAAACTCATCAGTAGTGAGCTGAGTGCAGTGGAGGGCGATTTGGCAAACTTCAAGCAGCGCAATAACCTGGTTGACATCTCGGCCAATGCTCAGGCCTTCCTGACCCAGAGTTCGTCGGCTCGTCAGCGCACCGTACAACTGCAGGCCCAGCAGTCCACCATCAAGTATCTGCAGGACCATATCCGAAACCAGAGTGCCGGCAACGCCCTCATCCCCACGCTGGGCGGTCTTACTGATCCAGGCATTCAGTCACAGATTGCCAATTACAACCAGTTGATGCTCGAGCGTAATCGTCTCGTGCAGACGGCAGGTGAAGGTGCAGCCAGCATCCGTGAAATGGATGCCAATCTGCGCCAGATGAAGCAGGCTATTCTGGCCTCTATGCAAGGTTATGCCGAGTCAATCGACCTGCAGACACGTCAGGCCATGAGCGAAGAACGTGAACTGCAAGGCATGATTTCCGGTGTGCCCCAGAAGGAGAAGCAAGTCATCGATATCTCCCGTCAGCAGGCCATCAAGGAGACCCTTTATACCTATCTGCTGAACAAACGTGAGGAGACGGCCCTTCAGCTGGCCATTCAGGAAGCCAACATCCGTGTCATCGAAAAGCCCTTCGGTGGTCAGTTACCCATCTCTCCGCGTGCTTCGATTATCATGTTGGCAGCTCTGCTCATAGGTCTCGTATTGCCCTTTGGTATCTTCTATACCTTGTCCCTGTTGGATGTTGGCGTTCGTGGCCGTCGCGATATTGAGCAGTACACCACCATTCCACTTATTGGTGAGATTCCTCATATCAATGGCTTCGAGGAATCGAAGATTGTGGTGAGTGAGAAGAGCAACGACAGTGTGAGTGAAGCCTTCCGCCTGTTGCGTTTCAATCTGAACTTCATGGCCAAGGATGCACGTGTCATCATGTTCACCAGCACCATTCCGAGTGAGGGTAAGACGTTCATCAGTCGTAACTTCGCCCAGACATTGGCCTTGGCCGGCAGCAAGGTTGTGCTGATAGATACCGATATCCGTAAGCGTACGCAGTCGGCCCTTTATCATGCAACATCCAGCGATGGTCTGACTTCATACTTGAACGAGACAGTCAATGACGTCAGAGAACTTATCATTCCTGGCAAGGGCGACTATCGTGTAGATGTGCTGCCCGCAGGTGTTCGTCCGCCCAACCCCGCCGAGCTGCTGATGAGCAAGCGCCTGGACCTGTTGATAGAGGAGTTGCGTAAGATGTACGACTACATTGTAGTTGATAATGTTCCGGCCCAGGTGGTAGCAGATGCTGGTATTGTGAACCGTATTGCAGACCTCACGGTTTATGTGGTGCGTGATCGCAAGATTGACCGTCGCTTCCTGCCCGACCTCGAACGTCTGCATAAGGAGAAGAAGTTCAACAACATGACTATCTTGCTCAACGATGCTAAGTTGGAGAAGAAGGGTTATGGCTATGGCTACGGTTACGGCTATGGTTACGGCTACGGCTATGGCTACGGTTATGGCTACGGCTATGGAAACGATGATGATAAGAATAAGAAGAAAAGGAAGTTATGGTAATATAAAACAAAGGAAGGAGGGTGTGTCAAAATAGGCACACCCTCTTTTTTATCTTCATATGGGCTTCATAGGAGAGCATTTCTTCCTATGCAGCTTTTTTTGTAAAATCCGTCTATGGTGGTAATACGGCTGTATATGGTCGTATAAGTTCCATATATAGGCTCCAAAATGTCTTTGCGATGCTGCCTGGTTGGCAGTCTCTGCCTTTTTGCAGCCATTTTTTGATGTCAAAGGCAATGGCGAAGAAGGCAAAGTCCAAGGTATAGGCTTTCGATAATGTCGGTTAATAGGCGTACAGGATCCTCCTCGGCAATGTCTTTGTCAATTCTTTGAGGATAAAGTACCAATTGAATTTGAGGATCTTTGCGATAAAGAAAAGAGGGCGTGTCAAAATGGACACGCCCTCTTTTTTTGTGCGCCAAGTAACCGTACGTCGGTTACTTAATTACTAACTCACGGTCAATCGTATCCTTCAGAGCAATGGCGTGAGCCGTAGTGCTTCCGGCTAACTGGCGCTGCAGTTGCTTCAAGGTCTGAAGGACGTAGGGGCGAATCGTATTCCTTTGTGTATAGGCAACGAGGTAGTCAACGTATTCCTTCTGCAATCTCTGGCGATACTTCGACAGATTGCTGGCATTGGCATCCTTCATGATCATGCGGCTCAAGTCGCGAAGATACTCGTCGGCCTTGTACTGGTCATTGAGGTATCCGAGGCGGTTCATCAGATAACCTATTCCGTAGGTGGCTACTCTGATGGTCAACTCTTCAGGGTCAGGCGTCAATCGCTTGGCGTAGGGCATGTCGCGGAGCCATGTGGGTTCGTTCAGGATGTTGCGCTCCACATACTTCAGGGCATCGAGCTGCTTCTGGCGAGGCTGCGGACGATAAACGTCACCCTCTTCATCGATGGTCTTGAAGTTCTCGAGCTGTCCGCCGATGTTGTTGATGACATGTCCACAGTAGCGCAGGAACTGGTTGAGAATCTGGCCATACATCGTCTCCAGGTTCTCGTTGTAGATGTCTTCCTCGGCATAGGTCCACTGGGGCAGGCTCTTCAGTTCACGCTTCAGGTTCATGATGCCGTATTCGCTGGCCTTCACGGCATCGTCGCTCAGGTCCTCGGTCTGGCGTCGTGGGTCGTCCTGGCTGGTTTCGCCATCGCCCCACCACAGGCGTGGGTTGTTCCTGACGTTCTCCTTCACGAACAGGGCTTGCAGGGCCTTGTAGTCCTCGTCCTCGTTCTTTGCGTCCAGCATCGGTGTGTAACCCCACTGGATGGCCCAGCAGTCGTAGTCGTTGATGCGTGGGAAGATTTCGTTCTGCGTCATACCGTCCTCTGGCTGAGCCACATAGTTGAAGCGTGCATAGTCCATGATGGAAGGTGTGTGTCCGTGTTCGGCTACCCAAGCCTTGTCGCGCAGTTTCTCCACGGGTACGGTGCTCGACGAACCGAAGTTGTGTCTAAGTCCAAGGGTGTGACCCACCTCGTGGCTCGATACGAAACGAATCAACTGTCCCATCAGTTCCTCGTCGTAGTGCATCTTTCGGGCGGCTTCGTCAATCGAACTTGCCTGCACCATGTACCAGTCGTGCACCAGTGACATTACGTTGTGATACCAACAGATGTGGCTCTCCAGTATTTCGCCCGTGCGAGGGTCGCTGACGTGAGGTCCGTAGGCATTGGCGATGGGGCTGGCCAGGTAGCGGATGCAGCTGTATCGTGCGTCCTCCATCGACATGATGCTGTCCTCTCCCTCTGGCCATTCCAGAGCATAGATGGCATTCTTGAAGCCGGCCTTCTCGAAGGCTTTCTGCCAGTCGTTCACGCCTGCGATGAGATACTTGCGCCATTGTTTGGGCGTAGCGGGGTCGATGTAATAGACGATGGGCTTCACGGGTTCAACCAGTTCGCCGCGACGCATCTTCTCCACATCCTCGGGCTTGGGTTCCAGGCGCCAGCGACTGATGAATGTCTTCGACTTAACACGTTGCTGCCCGTCCGTATAGCTGTTGTATCCGTGCGTGAAGAAGCCTACGCGTGGGTCGTAGTAGCGGGGCTTCATGGGATTCGAAGGCAGCAAGACGAACGAGAGGTTGATGCCGAAGGTCACCTTGCCAGTGTTGCGTGCAGAGGGCAGGCTGCCCATTGAGTTGTACGTCTTCACCATGCGTACCTCGGTGTTCAGGGGGAAGGTCTTGATGTCCTCGATGTATGACAGGTTACCCATGTAGTTGGCCAGTGAGAAGCTCGACTTCGTGGATTGGCTGAGGCCCGTTGTGGGGTTGTCCTCCATCAGGAAGCCTGTTACCTTTATCCTGTATAGGCTGTCCTTGTGGCTCTCGATTTTGAAAGATGCGATGATGGGGTTTTCGTTCGACACCGTGATGGCCTTGTTGATCATCTGCGTTGTGTCGCTCACGTTCACGAAGAGGCGGACCCGCATCAACAGTTGGTTGTCCACGCCCGGCTGGAAGTACACTGTCTGCTGGTTCAGCATCTCGCCGCCGAACTTTCCGCTGCCGGCAGGCGTTGATGTGTAGCGAGTGGTGGTGAGGAAGTCGCGGCCGATGAGCGAATCGGGTATCTCGAAGAACCAGTCGTTCTCGACCTTCGACACGTGGAACATGCCCTTACGCTCCAAACCTGCCTTTGCACCGTTTTTCGGAGACGGTGTCTCGGCCTTCTTCAGGGCTTCCTTCGGGTCGAACTTGCCTGCTGGCTTTATCTCCCATCGGTTGCCATCGTCGGCTGTGTTCCAGCTGTTGATGACGATGCGGCCTTGGTCGTCCATGTTGAGATAGGCGGTGGATCCGTTGGGCGCCTTTGTGGACAGCATGTACTTGTATTTGCCGTCGGCCTTCTTCTTGTCGAAGGTGATGGGGATTCCCAGATAGCCGGCGAAGGTGCCGTCTGCCTGCAGGAAGTCGTTGGTCTTGGGGTTGCAGATGTACAGCTGGTCCTTGTAGCTGATGATGGCGAAGCTCTTGTCCTCCTTCGGTGCGTCGGCACGTAGCTTGCCCGAGGTGAGTGCTGTGCCTTTATCGTTCAGCACCAGGGGACCGCGCTTGCAGGTCAGCGTGTACAGCTTTTTGTTGCTGAACTCGCTGGCAGACTTGCTCTTCTTGTCCTTTTTCACTTGCTCGGTCTTCTGTTTGTCCGAGTCCTTCTTTTCCTTGGCATTCACCGTCGGGCTCAGTAGCGCGAGGGCGAGCATAAAGCAAAGTAGTTTGTTCATTGTTGTGATATGTTTAAGGGGTTTATGTATGGTGTCGTTTCAGGCGACGCGTCCCTTGGGCTTTTCCCACACGTGGGAAAAGCTTTTCCCATACGTGGGAATCACGTGTCCCATGCGTGGGAAATCCGTGGGATTAATATCGACGAATCGCCGTAGCTGAGGAAGCGGAACTCGTGGCTCAGGGCATAGTCGTAGACGCGATGCCAGTCGTCGCCGATGAAGGCACTGACCAGCAGGAGCAGCGTCGACTGCGGCTGGTGGAAGTTCGTTATCATCCTGTCCACGATTCGGTACCGGTAGCCAGGGGCAATAATGATTTGGGTGGAGGCGTGCAGCACGTCCAATCCCTCCCTGTCCATATAGGAAAGCAATGCACGCAGTGGACCCACGGACAGGCTCTCCCCCGACCCCTCGCTGTTAGGGAGGGGAGTATATAGTTCTGTCTCATAAGGTTCCCATTGAGAAACATGAAGGTCAATCTCTTGCGAAGTCTGTTGGTGACCGCTCCCCTCCCTATAAGGGATGGGCTGGGGGAGAGTCTTTAGTCCCAGCCAGTACAGGCTCTCCAGTGTCCTTACGCTTGTGGTGCCAACGGCAATGGCGTGTCCGCCGTGCTCGATGAGTTTCTCTATTGTGCGGCGATGTACGGCAATGTGCTCTGTGTGCATATCATGGCCACCGATGTCTTCCGACTTCACAGGACGGAATGTGCCGGCCCCTACGTGCAGCGTCACCTCCTCGCATTCAATGCCTCGCTTCCCGATTTCGTCCAGGACCCGCTGGGTGAAGTGCAGGCCTGCCGTGGGAGCAGCCACGCTGCCCTCTATCTTCGAGTACACCGTCTGGTACGTCCGTTTGTCGCTCTCCTCCGTCTTGCGGTTCAGATAGGGTGGGATAGGCAGTTCGCCCATAGCCTCCAGCACTTCCGACCATGTCCATTCGCCCGTCCAGTGGAACGTCACGACATGACTGGTTCCATGCTGTTCCCCACGTTCTGCCGTAATGACGATGCGGCTCCCCTGAATCTCTACTTCAGCTTTCAGTTCCCCCTGCTTCCACTTTTTCAGTCCGCCCACCATGCAGTACCAGGCCGTCTGGCCACGCTGTGCAAAGTTCTCCTGATACTCCGCGGGTGCGGCAGGTTCCAGGACGAGAATCTCTACGCGCGCGCCTGTCTCCTTATAAAAAAAGAGCCGCGCCTGGATGACTCGCGTGTTGTTCATCACCAGCAGTGCCCCCTCAGGCAAAAGGCTGGGGAGGTCGAAGAAGTGGCGTTCCGATATCTCACCTTGGTCGTAGATGAGCAGTTTGCTTTGGTCGCGCTCCGCCAAGGGATATTTGGCGATTCGGTCGTCTGTCAGCGGATAGTTGTAGTCCTTGATTTGTATGTTTCTTGGGTCTGTCATATATCGTTAATGCGAAAAACAGTGCGAAGATACGAAATAATCATGGATTATAGGGTATAAATGCCTCATTATAAAATATAAAAAACCTTAAAATGTCGCATCGCGAGGTTCCTTGACCGTTCGCGACGGCCTTGTATTGCCATATTTCAGCATTTGCAGCCCCAAAATTTGGCTATCTCAGGAAAATGTCGTACCTTTGCACCGCTTTATGCAAAAAATTATTATTAACACCTATTAAAAACGTATTATGAACCAGTACGAAACCGTTTTCATTTTGACTCCCGTTTTGTCTGATGATCAGATGAAGGAAACGGTAAACAAGTT
>CACZRZ010000123.1 GCA_902783655.1 uncultured Bacteroidales bacterium | reverse complement strand
TTATTATGTTGCGTTATTCCGTTTTTATCTTTATGCCAGTGAATACGCCCCTCCCTCGGGAGGGGATTGGGGGTGGGGCTTCTAATAAAAGAACAGGTAGGCTACGCCTATGGCGGCCAGCACACCCACGAGGTCGGTCAGCAAGCCAGCGGCTACGGCATGGCGTGTGTTGCGGACACCAACGGAACCGAAGTACACTGCAAGGATGTAGAACGTTGTGTCCGTGGCTCCCTGGAAGATGCAAGAGAGGCGACCCACGAAGGAGTCGGCACCATAGGTGGTCATGGCATCCACCATCATGCCGCGTGCTCCGCTTCCGCTCAGGGGTTTCATCAGAGCCGTAGGCAGGGCTCCCACGAAGTCGGCATTGATGCCCATGAACTGGAAGCCTTTCTCGATGCCGCTTATGAGCACGTCCATTGCCCCAGAGGCACGGAACACACCGATAGCGACAAGGATGGCAACGAGATAGGGAATGATGCGGACGGCGGTCTCGAAGCCGCCCTTTGCACCTTCGATGAAAGCCTCATAGACATTCACCTTCTTGCGCATGCCGGCCACGATGAAGGCCACGATGATGCCGAACAGCAGTACGTTGGCAATGGTGGTGCTATAGAGGTTGAGTTGGTCTTTGGTAAGTTGCGTGCTCAACCAAATCATACCGCTTACCAGAAGGCACAGGCCCAACATCGTGCCAACGATTGCACGATTGAAGAGGTTGATCTTCTGATAGAGGCTCGTGATGATGATACCAGCCATAGTGGCGATGGTCGTAGCAATGAGGATGGGAATAAATACATCCGTAGGTTGGGCAGCTCCTAATTGGGCACGATAAACCAAGATGCTGACAGGGATGATAGTTAGTCCGCTGGTGTTCAGGACAAGGAACATAATCATGGCGTTCGTGGCGCGTTCCTTATGCTGATTCAGTTCCTGCATTCCCTCCATCGCTTTGAGGCCGAGGGGTGTGGCAGCATTGTCGAGGCCCAGCATGTTGGCTCCGAGGTTCATGAAGATGTGTCCGAAGACGGGATGCCCTTCGGGAATCTCGGGGAACAAGCGCTTAAATAAAGGATTAAGCGCACGCGCGAGGGCATTCACCAGTCCGCCCTTCTCGCCAATCTTCATGATGCCCATCCACAGGGCCAGCGTGCCCGTCAGTCCTAAGGAGATTTCGAACGCCGTCTTGGAAGACGAAAATGTACTCTCGATGATGGCCGGGAACACTTCGGTGTTGCCCATGCACAGTTCCACCGTCGCAATGAGGAATGCGATGAGGAAGAAACCAATCCAAATATAATTCAGTACCACTTTGTTTACGGTTTACGGTTTACAGTTTACGGTTTACGGGTGCAAATTTACAAAAAAAGGAGGGAAGCCGTGGTGGCTTCTCTCCTTTTTTTATTGTCGAGGCGAAAAATTACTTCACTACCTTCTTGCCATTGACGATGTAGATGCCCTTCAGGGCCTTCTCCACGCGGCGGCCGTTGAGGTCGAAGATGGCATTGCCCTTTGTCAATTGTCCATTGTCAATTGAACGGATGCCAGTGGTGCCGTTCAGCGAGTAGATGTAGTTGTTTTTGTTCATCTCGTAGGTCTCGCCGTACTTGGTCAGCTGGCCATAGACAATGACCTCGTCGCCCACCTTAATCTGGTCCTCGGCGGTGAACTTCTCGTTGCCGAGATAGTAGCCACGATAGATTTCCAGTTCTGTGGTGCCGTCGGTGATGAAGTAGGTGGCGTTGCCATACGAGTTGCCAGGCAGGTCGGTCATCTCGCCGTTCTTTTCGATGCCCACCTGCGAAATCTTACCCTTCACATAAACATTGGCGCTCAGGCCCTGACCGGCATCGATGAGCTCAACTGCCTTTGTGGTGGTGTAGGCCGTCTCGGGCGTGTTCTCGATGCTCACGACGGGCGCACTGCCCTTCTCGTGCTTGATGTAGATGGCCTTGGCTATCTGGGGACTGTCCTTGTAGGTGCTGTAGGTGCCCACGATGGTCAGCAGGTCGCCTTCGGCAACGCCCAGCGAACTCCAAATCTTGTTGTTGTCCAAGGAATCGGGCTTAACGACGCCGTAGATGTAGATCTTCACGTCCTCGTTGTCCTTGTCGCAGAGGTCGAAGTTGCCGTATGTTGTGTTGGCCAGGTTGCGAACCACGCCCGTCAGCTTGTACTGTGTATCGGGGTCGGCATTCTCCAGGAACTTGGCAATCGAGATGGCCTCAACCTTGGCGTATGGGTCGGTCTCCTCGCCCTCGGCGGTCTTGCCGTTCAGCGAGTAGATGTAGTTGTTCTGGTCAATCTCGTAGGTGGTGTTGTACAGGGTCAGCTTACCACAGACGACAACCTCGTCGCCCACCTTAATCTGGTTGTTATCCGTGAAGTCGGCACCGCCCAGGTAGTAGCCGTTGTACACCTGGATGCTGTCCGCGCAGCTCTCGTCGGCAATCCAGTACTGAGCACGGACGTACTTGTCCACGTCGATGCTCTTGATGTTCACGATGCGGCCCTTGGTGTAAACCTCCTTCGACATGTCGTACTGGTCCTTGTTCTTGATGATCTCGATGGCCTGTGCGATGGTGTATGCCGACTCGGGCTTGTTGGTGGGATCCTTCAGTGTGGGGGCAGCCTCGGCAGCCTTGGCGTTGGTCACCTTCACGTTCTTGATTTCCCAGGTGGCAGTGTTCGTCTCGTTGCTGGTGTAGCGGAAGCGCAGATGGATGGTCTTGCCGGCATAGGCAGACAGGTCAATGTCGCCGCTGCTGACAAAGGTCCAGCTGCTGCCGTCGGAATAGTTGGGAATGGGGAGCTGATACTGCCAACTCTCTTCCTCTTCACCTCTAATCCACAGCGTCAGCTGCGTGGAGGGGTCCTCGGCGGCATAGCGCTGTACGTGGTCGAAGGTGAGCACGCTGTTCTCCTTCAGGATGATGGCGGGCGACACCAGGTAGCTTTCAGACACATATCCTGTGCCGTTGACGTATGCAGTGGCCTTCATGCCGTAGCTGCTGCTCTGCTGCCAGATGTAGGTAAGTTCCTCGGGCAGGGTCACGTCCTCAAAGGTCCAGTTGCCCTTCGAGTCGGTCAGTGCAGCCTCGTAGTTTTCGTCCTGGGGCTGAGGACCAGGCCCTTCGCCTACCTGATAGACCTCAATCTTCGTAATCTGGGCATTGTGGGCAGAAGCAATCTTCAGCGTGAGCGCCGTGCCTGCAGCCTGGTAAGCCTCGGCAATGTCATAGGTGTTGGGCTCGATGCTGCCCGTGGTGGCTGTGCTGGCTTCGTTCTCGCCGACGTAGATGTTCATCACGGTCTTGCCGGATGCACCAGTGCGACCCGTAACGACAATCTTGCCAACGGCAAAGTCGAACTTGGGGAACTGCAGGCTTGCACCCTGCTTACCGAGCATCAGATACTTGTCCTTCGCATTGAAGTAATAACCGCCATCTTCGCTGGCAGTCAGCGTAACGGCGTAGGTGCCATTGTTGAACGTGGCTGTTTCAAAAGCCTTGGCTGCAGAGCCTTCGGGCAGTCCCCAGCTGTTCTCGGTGAAGTCGAGCGTCACCTTCTGGCCCATTGCAAACGATGCAGTCAGCACTGCAAAGAGAGTGAGTAAGAGTTTTCTCATAGACTTTAATTTTTTTAGTTAATAATGTTTCTATGCTTATTTTGGTGCAAATATACGAAATATTTGTTACAAACGGAACGAAAACATAAAATGTTTTTCAGACATTCTTGACAAGCTCACGAGGAAAAGTTCCGCCATCGTCGATGAACGGCCGTTCATCGACGGCGTCCGTACGTTCATCGACGATGGATGTACGGACACCGCCGATGGCGGAACTTTCCCTCGCGGGTCTGTCAGAAATATCCGAAATCTTTGGCATATTTTTTTTGTGTGAACGTTGCCTGTTCTTCACGATAAATCTATACGTCTTCTCGGGGCAAAAGTGAGGAGAATATCTGGAGAAAGTAGAAATTTTGGGTTAGAATGATGGTTGATTGCTAATTTATTGCTATCTTTGTAACCGACATTAACTTAATGGGCATTAAATTAACAAAGAGAGGCCATGAAATTCTATGATAGAGAAAAGGAGTTGGGCATACTCCAGACGAACTGGGAGCAGACTGCCGAACGAGGACAAATGACTGTCCTTATAGGTCGAAGGCGCATTGGCAAGACTACGCTGTTGACAAAAAGTGCTGACGATGGTGGACAATCTTTGCTTTATCTCTATGTCTCTAAAGACAATGAACGGGTATTGACAGGAAAGTTCCAGGAAGCAGCAGAGCAGGCACTTGGTCTCCAGATATTTGGCCGTATGGAGACATTTGCACAATTCTTTGAGCAATTGTTAAGACATGGGCAGCAAAATCACTTTACACTGGTTTTCGACGAGTTTCAGAATTTCCTGAAAGTGAATCCCGCCATCCCCAGTCATATACAGGACATTTGGGATCGCTATCACGAAAAGACAAAAGTCAATTTGGTGACCTGTGGCAGCATCTATAATATGATGCACAAGATTTTCGACAACGAGGACGAGCCGCTTTATGGTCGGCAGGATTGTCGCTTGAATATGCTGCCGTTTCGTATTAGCATATTGAAACAAATCCTCCACGACCATAACCCCAGTTACACATCTGAAGACTTGCTCTGCCTTTACACGCTGACAGGCGGTGTGGCCAAATACGTAGCATGGCTGATGGATGCCAAGGCAACCACAAAGACGAAAATGCTACGATGGGTCACCCAGGCAGGTTCTCCTTATCTGTCTGAGGGTACCGAGCTCATCATGTCTGAATTCGGCAAAGACTACACCAACTATCTGAGTATCCTGCAACTGATAGCATCTGGCATGACCACCCAGAGCGAGATAGACGGAATCATTGGCAAGAACACAGGTGCCTACCTTGAAAATTTGGAAAAAGACTATAGCTATATCCACCGCAAGCAACCTATGTTCGGCAAGCAGGGAGGAAGGAATTCCCGTTGGCAATTGGACGACTGCTTCCTTCGTTTCTGGTTCCGCTTCATTATGCGCAATCAAGCACTCGTCGAGATGGAGCGCAACGACCTGCTACTTGAAATTGTTGAGAAGGGGTATGAGCAATACACGGGGCTTGTGCTCGAACAATATTTCCGACAGAAGTGGATGGAAGAGGAGCGTGTTACACAGGTTGGCAACTACTGGGATCGCAAGGGGGAGAATGAAATTGACATGATTGCACTTAACGACATCGACAAGACTGCCGTGGTAGCGGAAATCAAACGACAACGCAGAAAATTCAGTCCCACGGAACTTGCGGAAAAGATGGCCAAGCTGAACAAGGAACTGTCGAAATACACTGTGACCCCCATAGGGCTGTCAATGGAGGACATGTAAGAAAACCTTGGGTAGCACGAATTTCCAATTTTAGATACTCACGTTCGGAAAAGCACAAATAAATTTGGCTTTTCGCTCACTTAATCGTATCTTTGCACGCGAAATATAGTATATGGAAGAAGATTTCGACATCAGAGAGCAAAGAAACCTGCGCGAGAAGGAATTCGAGAATGCCTTGAGGCCCCTCCGCTTCGAGGACTTCAGCGGACAGCAGAAGGTGGTGGACAACCTGAGCGTGTTCGTTGAGGCAGCACGATATCGTGGCGAACCGCTCGACCATACACTGCTGCACGGCCCTCCAGGACTGGGTAAGACCACGCTCTCCAACATCATCGCCAACGAACTGGGCGTGGGATTCAAGGTCACCAGCGGACCCGTGCTGGACAAACCGGGCGACCTGGCAGGACTGCTGACGTCGCTGGAACCGAACGATGTGCTGTTCATCGACGAGATCCACCGTCTGTCGCCCGTAGTGGAGGAATATCTGTACTCCGCTATGGAGGACTACCGCATCGACATCATGATTGACAAGGGTCCCTCGGCTCGCTCGATACAGATAGACCTCAACCCCTTCACCCTCGTGGGGGCAACCACCCGCAGCGGCCTGCTGACTGCTCCCCTACGTGCCCGCTTCGGCATCAACCTGCATCTGGAGTACTACGACGCCCAGACGCTGAAGAAGATCATCATCCGCTCGGCCTCCATCCTGGGCGTGCCCATCTCCTCGGAAGCCGCAGGCGAGATAGCCAGCCGCAGCCGCGGTACGCCACGAATAGCCAACGCACTGCTGCGCCGTGTCCGCGACTTTGCACAGGTCCGAGGCAACGGCGAGATTGACCTCCGGATTGCCCGCATCGCCCTCGAAGCCCTGAACATCGACAAGCACGGACTGGACGAGATAGACAACAAGATACTGCTGACCATCATAGACAAGTTCAAGGGCGGCCCCGTGGGCATCAACACCATTGCCACAGCCGTCGGCGAGGACGGAGGCACCGTGGAGGAGGTCTACGAACCGTTCCTCATCAAGGAAGGATTCATCAAGCGGACGCCGCGAGGCCGCGAGGTGACCGAACTGGCCTATGAGCACCTGGGACGCACCTATGGCTCGCGCTTCGGCACACCCCAGCAGCCGGACCTGTTTGGAAATTAAAAATTAAGAGTTAAGAGTTAAGAATTAAGAATTAAGAATTGACAATATGAATTTTGTAGAAGAACTGACATGGAGGGGCATGATTCACACTATGATGCCCGGAACAGAGGAAATGTTGAGTAAAGGTATGCAGACGGCCTATGTGGGCATCGACCCCACGGCCGACAGTCTGCACATCGGTCACCTGTGTGGCGTCA
>CACZRZ010000122.1 GCA_902783655.1 uncultured Bacteroidales bacterium | reverse complement strand
CGGCGCGAGAAGCGAGTGCCTGCGGCGTTGCTGAAATCGACACCTGCCACACCCTGCTCTATGTCGAGAAAGCGCGTGTAGCCGTTGATGGGACGGCTGTCGTCCTTCACCGATGCCATTTCGCTCAGGTCGTTGACCAGTATCTTGCCCAGGCAGGCATACTTGCCATGCTCGCCCCAGTCGGTGGGCGAACCGTTGTAGAGCGTCTTTTCGTTCAGCACGATTTCGTCCTGCAGCACGCCTCCCAGCAGTGTGGCACCTATCTGGCCGTTGCCAATGGGCAGACCATACTCCATCCAGGGGTTGCCCGATTCGGACAGGGTGGAGGGGAAGTCGTACCACAGGCTCAGCCGGCTGATGTCGGCAGGCCGCTCGCCGCCGTTCACCTTGAAGTAGTCCAGAACAGGAATGTCGGCCTCGTCGATGAACACCAGTTTGTTGTTATTGTCACCTGCTTGCCAGAAGCCGATATTCTTGCCGGCAGCCATTCCTCCCCAGGGGTTGAAGGTGGTGCCTGTGCTGCCCTTTCGTGCAATTTCGAACGAACCGTCGGAGTTGGTGATGAGTGTGAAGTCGGTGGCCTCGCTCTCGTTCGCCACACTGTAGCAGAAGTCCGACGAAGTCTTCTTGACACCCACATAGTGGCCGTCTCGGCTCAAGAGCTTGAAACTGGAGGCATCGCCGATGAAGGCCCATACGGTGCTCAGCACACCCTTGGTGATGAGCAGGTTGCCCACGCTCCCGTCCTCGCAGACATACACCGTTCCGCTGCGGAACTTCATGCCGTAGAACTTGGCATCGTCTGCCGACGTGGAGAAATACTCGCTGCCGCGAGCGCTCAGAATGCTTGCTGTGCACAGCATCAGGCATAGGATAAGACGAAGTGTTTTCATTGTATCGTTTTCATATTAAGTTTATATTCTCCTTCATTGTTGCAGGAATGCACCCAACTGGCGGATGTATTCCTCCGTGTAGTCGCCATAGGCCATAGCGTGCGCTGTCCCCTGCGGAATCCAGAGCCGCTTGGCGTCGGGCTTGGCTTCGTAGAGCGGGTGCACCATCCACGAAGGCACGAAGTGGTCGTTGTCGCCGTGGATGAAGAGCATGGGCCAGCGCGATTGGGCAACTTGTCTCAGCGAGGACGCCTCGCCGAAGCTCCACCCGTTGCGCAGACGGCACAGCAGCGAGGCTGTGTACATCAGGGGGAAGTCGGGCAGGTGGAACTCCTGCTTCAGTTCGTAGCTGAATTCGTCCCAGACGCTCGTGTAGCCACAATCCTCAACAAATCGGACGTTGCGCACCTCCCTGGGCATCGGCTGACCGCTGACGTTCATGGCCGTAGCGGCTCCCATCGACACACCATGAACCACAAAGTCCCCCGACTGGAACAGCCGTGAGGCAACCTTCATCCAGTGGAGCACATCGTACCGTTCCTTCCAGCCCATGCCTATGACATCGCCCTCGCTCAGCCCGTGGGCATGGAGGTCGGGCAGCAATACATTGTACCCCATTAGCTGGTGGAAGATGCGTCCGAAGTGCATGAAGTCGATGGCACAGTTGCGCCAGCCGTGCAGCACGACGGCTACGGGACGGCCCTGAGTATGAGGGATGTAGTAGGCATGGTGGCGCTCGCCCGAGGGCATGAGAACGAACGTGTCGCGCAGCCCGCCGCACATCCGCAGGCTGTCCATCCACGACTGGATTTCGGGATGCCGTTCGGCCAGACGGTGGAAGCAGCGTGACGTGTCCGTTCGCTCCTCTTCAGGCGAAAGCGAATAACTGAGCATGTACATACTGCCGCCGATGGTGACGGCCGCCAGTATGATAAAGACTGTCAGTATGCCCCAGAATATGCGTTTCATGGTGGCTAAGTTACGAAATAATTCTTAATTCTTATTCCTTAAATCTTATTTTATTTGTATCTTTGTGCAAATAAACTCGAAATGCCCTTGAAAAAGGCAACTATCTATCAAGAATAAACTTTAAGTAATGATGAGTATCTGGAATTTTTTCAAGAAGAGCAAAGGATTGGGATATGAATCTTTTGAGAACTGGCTTAATGAGACATTGAATCAGGATATTCCTGCTGAAGTGGTGGCTTTTAATTTTAATATTGGTGTCCGCTAAAACTTTTAATCCATAAAAAAATTAAGGTCGGTATCCTCGCTAGGATTCCGACCTTTTAGTTACCTTTGTTT
>CACZRZ010000121.1 GCA_902783655.1 uncultured Bacteroidales bacterium | reverse complement strand
CCCTTCACAGAGGCATGTACTTTCTTCCACTGAAATGTCTTTTCCAACGAAATGTTGTTCATATAATAAGGAAGCAAACGGCCGGTAATGTACGAAACCTCGTTACTGGTAGTTGTAAAGCGCTCGCTGTAATAGGTCCACTGATAGGCCAATGTCCAGCGCCGCCAAGTGAGCCGACCAGACAGGTTTGCCGAATGGCGCGGCACATAGACGAGTTGTTTGCCGTAGGAAGCATCGTTGTCATCCAAGTCTTCGCTTCGGTTGATGCTGGGCGTATAGGCATAGTTGCCGGTCAAGCCGATGCACCATTGGTGGGGCAGCCGCACCTCCGCCGAGGTCATCAGTTCTGTGCCGTAGCTATGTACCTTCTTCAGGTTCGAGGGTTGCCAATAGCCTTTGGCATTGGGAGTCCACAGAATCCAGTCGGTGATATGGGAATCAAAGGCGGAGGCATTCAGTTTGAGCGAAAAGGATTTTCGCTCCACACTGCACTCCAGACCGCCATCGTAGGTAATGCCGCGTTCGGGACGCAGATTGGGATTGCCGCCAGGCTGGAAATAGAGGTCGTCCATCGAGGGATAACGATAGTTGCGGGCCACGGAGGCCTTAAAAACAAGTAAATCGCCCCTACCCTCTCCCAAAGTTGAGCCAAAAGGGACCTTGTACTCGACGAACAAGGCGGGAATAACAGGCACGAAGTCGCGCTTGTAGCATTCCTCGCGCAGGATGGCTGAAAGAGAAAAGTCCTTGACAGGACGCCACTTGGCCGCCAGACTGAGGTTGTACTCCATGCGCCCCAAGTTATAGTTATCGCCAATGTGGAAGGGACTGAAGTCTTCGCTGCGCACATGATTGTAATAGACCGACAGATTGCCCGTCAGCAACCAGTTGTCACGCGGCATCCAGTCGGCATTGCCCTGAAGGTAGGCCTGCTGGCTGCGGCTGCGCGAGTGGGTGATGTCGGTATTCACGGTCTCGCGCGTAGTGAAGTAGTCGTAGTGGATGTCCTGCCAAACGTGGCCACCCTGTGCCGACAAGGTCCAGCGATTGATGGTTTTGTCCCACGACAAAACGGTTCGCAGGGCATCCTGCAGGTGTTCGTTCTTGAAGTCGGTGTTGTCCTTGTAGTCCACGCTCAGGAAGGGCAAGCCACGCCGACTGTGGGTGTACCAGGCCATCAAGCCGAGGCGCCCGGCATGCGGACTGCGATAATAGACATCCTGCAGGGCATGCACATCGTCGAAGTAGCCACTCTTGTTGCGTTCTCTCGGATGGCCTATCTTGTCGTAGTTTGTGTATCGGTAGTCATTGTCCGAGGTTGAATAGACCAGTCGCGTACTGGTGCTCCACTGCTCATTGCCGTAGGTAAAACGCAGAAACTGGTCGTAGGTGTCGTACGAACCTATGCCCTGAATGTACTGGGCCGCATAGCCCTGACCGAAGAGGGGCAGTGTGTGCATGTCCACGGCGCCGCCCAGTCCGCCGCCCGTCAGGGTGAGCGAGGAAGCGCCATGCAGGAGATTGGCCTGGTCAACAAAGTACGAAGGAATGGTACTGAAGTCCACCGTACCGAGCATCGGGGAGTTTATCTTCATGCCGTTCCACAGCACCTGCGTATGGCTGGGCGACGTGCCTCGGAACTCAGCCGTCGATTCGGTGGCACGGCCATAGCTTTTGATGAAAAGCGTGGAATGTTGCGTCAGGATGTCGCTCATCGACAGGGCCACATTCTCGTGCAGGACGGTGGTGTCCAGCACAGTCTGCTGCAGGCCGGTATCTTTCAGACGGCGATGGGCCAGGACCTGGACTTCGTCCATGTTAATTGATGATTGACAATGGACGACAGACAATTGTGCTGCGCCACAGAGGACAAGCAGAAGAAGGATAAGCCTTTTCATTGTCATCTATCCATTGTCAATTGTCCATTCATTGGAGATGGCTATCGCCAATGTAATAAACCTCGGTGCTGATTTCTCCTAGGTTGGGTGTAGAGCCTGTCTGTGCCGTCTGAATCTTTACGAAGTCGATGTACTCCAGATTGGCTGGCTGGCCATCCCAGGTGCGGGCGTTCGAGATACGGTAATAGCCCATCTTTCCGGCGGGTCCATCGATGAGGTCGCCCAGGTTGTCGGCATAACCCCAATCGTAGGGCGGAATGTCCGAGATACCTTGATTATAGGTGCTGCGGTCACGCAGGCGAGAACCGAAGAATGTCATCTCGCGGGTTTCCGTCTGCCACGGCTGCCAGTAGTAGGCCGAGGGATTCCAGTAACTCATGTAGGGGATGTAGCCGGTATCGTTGTTCGAGTCGCGCCAACCGACGGCGGACTTCTTCTTTTCGGGTCGGAAATACGTGATGGCGTATTCTACAGTGTGGTTCTCGTTGCCATATTCCGACCCTGCCAATTCGAACCACTGATCGTTGGGCAGTCCGTCGCCGTTCACGTCCTGGCTGACCCAGATGATGCCGGGCTCGGACTGGTAACTGAAAGGATTGCCCTTGATGCACAGGTCATAACTGGATTTACCATTTACCATTTCGCTGTTGGGGACACTGTGGTCGAAACCGGCGATGAGGTAGCCGCCCTGTCCGCCCAGACTGACCGACCACTTCCGGCTGAAGTGAGCCAATACGGTGTCGCAGGCCTGAGAGTGGGTACAATCGTCGGGGAAAGACTCACCTGTAATGATATAGCCGTTTACCTGATGGCCCGGAGCGGGCATGTATTCGTATATCTGGTTGACCATAGCCTGTCCCTCACTGCTTCGACGATAGGTTCCGGCCGGAGGGCATACATAGATGTTGAACTCTTGCTGTTGGCCCGTAGGCTCATCGGTCAGCACCACCTTGTGGGTGCCCGGCTCGGCAGCCGTGAAAACGCTGGACACCTGCCGGCCATCCACATAGGCCAGTACCTTGATGGTGCGTCCCTGCGCCACGTTGATGCCCGACCACGGATACTGCCATCCGCTGTGCTCGGGAATCTCGGGCAGCTCGGTATTCTCGGCTTCCACTACGGTTATCTTCACCTCGTCACTCACCCGTCCGTAGCGGTTATTCACGGTCAGTTGGATAAAGTACTCGCCAACGGAATCGGTCATAAATGTATAGTACGTTTCGTGGCCAATGGTGTCGCCCTCCATGGTCCAGACGTAGATGCTGGTCTCGTCCAGGTTCTCGATGTCGGGCACCAACTGTATACTCTCGCCCGTCTGGATGCGGAAGCGTCCCGAGGACATGACCCACGTAATCACGGGCAACGGTCCGTTGTTGGTGGGTGTCGCAGGGTCGTCGTTGCAGGAGGTCAAGACGAAGAGCGAAAAGTATAGCGTGAAGAATAAGAGTAACGTCTGTTTCATTTGAAGGCGAAGTTATTAGGGGTTATGCCTACGCGGAACTGGTCGATGAGTTGCCCGTCGGCACTGTAACGATAGACGACGCCCGACTGGCTGTAATCTACGGCATCGGCCACATAGATGTCACCGTTGCGGGGATTGATGCCGATGGCATAGAGGAAATGGCGGCGTCCGTTCGCACCGCGCGGAGCCTCGATGAAGGGTCTGACGGGCACATGGCTGGCCGTGACTTCCATGCGATAGACATCGTTGTTGATGAGGTAGAGCACCATGCCAGCAGGGTCGGTGGCCAATTGTACGTTGGCCTCGTCGGTGTCCAGCGCCTGGTCTTGCTCGACGACGAGAGTCTCGGCATCGATGCGGTAGAGGTGGGGTATATTGTCGCCATACGAATCGTCACCCGTCGAGTAGCCTCCGTCGGTGATGACCCACAACTTGCCTCGCGCATCCATCACCATGCTCTTGGGCTGAGGGCTGGAGAGCGTGATTTCGGCCTCCACCTCATCGCGCCGGGTGTCGATGACCAGAATTTTGTTGGAGTAGCTCCAGCAGTTGGTGAATACGCGGTGTCCCCACTGCACCATTTCCTCCGTGGAGTTATAGCCCATAACGGCCTCCTGATGGGTGGAGATGTTGCCCAGATAGGTCATCGTCCGGGGATTGAATATGGTGATATAGGGCGAATAGAGGTCGGTGACGTAGGCTTTCTCGTCCGAGAGGAAATGTACGTAGCGGGGATTTATCATGTGTTCGGTCTGGCCCGCCACCAGTTGTCCGCGCACCTTTCCCGTCTCGGCATCTATGGCCCACACGATGCCACTGTTCTCCATAGCCACATAGGCCACCCCACCATGCAGTTGGATGGACTGGCCCGTGTCGCCCAGCCGAGCCCCGTTGGCCCGCTGGAATATGCCGTTCTCCACGGTTCGCGTGTCGGGATTGTAGTACGAGAGCGTACTGTTTCCGGCCTGATAGTTGCCCTCGCACAGGACGAGCACTCCCTGTCCGTCGAGCAGCATATCTTGCCCGTCGGGGTCGGGTGTAGAATGCGAACATGCTGCCGACAGCACCAAGGCTGTCAGCAGCATGATAACTTTATACCTATAGATAGAGAGCCGCACCGTTTACTTCATTTTCACCTGGACATTGTCGAAGGCGAAATACTTGGGATGCTTCACGCCCCAGTCCGATTTGTCACTGCCGTCCATCGTGAAGGAGAGGCTGTTGACCTCACCCAGGGCAGACAGGTCGATGTGTTTCCAGCCCTTCAGGATGTTGCCGTCGCGGGCAAAGTCCACGTCCAGTGTCTTGCCGTTGTCGGCAGTGATGGTCAGAACCATGTTGTCGCCAGCCTCTGTCAGTGCCTTGGCATAGCCGTCACCATAGGTCTCAACGCCAAGCAGATAGGTGGTGGGGCAGATGTCCATCGAGCGAATCACACGGCTGACACCCTTGTCGAAGTGGAGGCTGGCATCGCAATAAACGACGGCAAAGTTGTTACTGCCGTTCGACACGGGGACCTCCAGCTGGTAAATGTAGGTTGCATGGGTTTGCAAACTGTCGCAAATATAGTTTGAGATGGCAATACCACCCTCGCTGAAACCATACGTTCCGCCCCAAGCACGGGTCAGTCCGCCTTGCAGGCCAGTGATGGGGTCAGTCCAGTCGTAGGTATCCTTGCCCTCGCCATACAGCAGCTGACCATTGTACTGCGGGCTGTCAATCAGTTTCGTCCAATAGTCACCCTCGAAATCCAACATCCAGGGCTTAACTGTTACGTGATAGGCATTGTGGATGCTTGATTTATGACTGTTAGTGGCTGACAGGAATATTAAATATTCACCAGCCTCTTCGAAAGTGTAGCGAAGTACGGAATCCCGACTAATCACCTCACCGTCGAGTTCCCATTCGAAGGTGGTCTTGCTGTCTGCACCTTCAAGTTTCGGGGCAAGCACGTACTCTTCGCCCTCCATAACTGTCAGTTGGTCGGCTGTCATTTCGTGTTCACCCTGCACGACCAGCGTTACTAACCCTTCTAGTTCATCATCATCGTCACACGACGTCATGGCAAAGCCCATGCACAGGACAAGTGCCAGATAGAAAAACTTTTTCATTCTTCTTCTATTTTATTTTTAGTTAAACAATAAGTTGTTCTCCACAAAGCCGTATCCGCGCGGCTCGGTCCTTGGACGGCAATGGCGGCAGGTCTTCTGACTCATCGCCGCGAAGCAGACGTCTTCCCAAGGGGATTGCACCTCAGTGACATTGGTGCCTGCTCCGTCGCATGGCGATTCACAGCAGCGGGACTGTCCAGGATTCTCACCTGATTCCCTTTTCCGCATTGCATTTCGACTGCAAAGATACTAAATAATTTTGAAATATGCATTATTCATTCCAAATTTAATCGTAACTTTGAAACAATGTTTCTTAGATACTCTCGCTCGAAAATGCTCAAATGAATTTGGCATTTTACTCGCTTATTCGATACTTTGACCTACGGTCGAAGATACTCACGCTCGAAAATGCTCAAATGAATTTGGCATTTTACTCGCTTATTCGTATCTTTGCACCGATAAAACAGATGGAATGAGACGATTCATATACATTTTACATTTCACATTCTACATTTTCGCCGGCCTGACAGCCTGCGTCAACGAACCGACTTTCGACGATACGCCTGAGGGCAACTTCGAGGCGCTGTGGCAGATTATCGACGAACACTACTGCTTTCTCGACTATAAGGCCGAGGCCATCGGACTCGACTGGAACGAGGTGCACCAGCGCTACCGCCAACGCATCAATCCCAAGATGTCGAAGGTGCAGCTCCAGGAGGTGCTGACGGACATGCTCGGCGAACTGCGCGACGGCCACGTCAACCTCTACACCTCTGCCGACGTCAGTCGCTACTGGGCATGGCACGAGGATTATCCGCGACAGTGGAGCCAGGAACTGCGCGACCGATACCTGGGTACCGACTACAAGATAGCGGCTGGCATACGCTACCGCATACTGGAGGACAACATCGGGCTCGTCGTCTATGAGTCCTTTGCCTCTGCCATTGGCGAGGGCAACCTGGACGACGTGCTGTTCTACCTCCGCTCGTGCCACGGACTCATCATCGACGTTCGCGGCAACACAGGCGGACAACTGACAAATGCCGAACTGCTGAGCCAGCGACTGACCAACGAACGACTGCTGGTGGGCTACACCCAATACAAGACGGGGCGCGGGCATAGCGACTTTTCCAAGCCAAAGCCCGAATACGTGGAGCCCTCCACAGGGGTCAGATGGCAGAAGCGTGTCGTCGTTCTGCAAAACCGTGAATGCTACTCGGCATGCAACATATTTATAAGGAACGCGCGCGAATGCCCTCTCGTAACCACCCTGGGCGACCCTTCGGGTGGCGGTTCCGGCATGCCCTTCTCGACGGAACTCCCCAACGGATGGGCCGTCCGCTTCAGTGCCAGTCCCTCGCTGGACAAGGACATGCAGCAGATAGAGTTCGGCATCCTGCCCGACATTCCCTGCGTCCTCGACTCGGCCGATGTGGCTCGCGGACGCGACACACTGTTGGAACGGGCACGCGAAATACTGCACGATTCTTAATTGAAGATTGAAGATTGAACATTGAAGATTGAACATTGAAGATTGAAGATTATAAAAGGATATTCGCATTGCTGGCTGTGCTCATCGGCGTAGCCCCATTGTCAATTATCAATTTTCAATCATCCATTGCATTTGCGCAAGAGCCCGTCCCGACAGACACCCTGGGAGAAATGAAGGCTCTGGTGGACTCGCTCGTGGCAGACATGGAACAGACTCAGGCCGAGGAGGAAATGACGGCAGAGGTGGACTCGCTCATCGGGGACATGCTCATTGCCGACCTGATGAAGGAAAAACACAAACCGCTGATTCGGCCGCAACAAATCATCGTACCCGCTGCCCTGATAACCCTGGGAGCCGCTGCCCTGGGCAACAATCGGCTGGCCGACATGAAGTATGACGTTCGCGACGCCTTCCAGCGCGGACGCGGCGAACACCGCAAGGCTTACGTAGAAACCTGGGTGACCCTGGCCACACAAATCCTGACCATCGCCGTAGGCCCGAAATGTAAACATAGCATGATGGACCGCATGCTGGTGAAAGCCACAGGCTATGCCCTGCTCTACACCTCCATGCCCATCGTCAATGCCTGTGTGCGTGAAAAAAGACCCGACGGAAAGGGACGGCACTCCTTTCCCTCATTCAAAACAGCCAACGCCTTTCTGGCTGCCGAACAGATTCGCATCGAACGCGGATGGGCATGGGGCATGGGTGTGTACACCATTGCTGCCGGCATCGGCGTGATGCAGATGTACAACGACCGCGCCTACATCAACGACGTCCTGGCCGGTGCCGGCATGGGCATTCTGGCCGTGCATGGAGCCTACTGGCTGCTGCCGCTCGAACGCAAGTGGTTCGGCCTGGACAAGAAAACAAAGAATAAAAACCGCGGACTGCTGCTCCTACCCACCTACGAGCCCGTCACACGCACTGCCGGCTTCAGCCTCGCCGCCTGTCTGTAAGTCTTTCAGTTCAGATTTTCTTTCATCGGTCCTTTCCTCTATCTGTCCGTCACGCATGTGAATGGTGCGGTCGGTCAGTCGGGCCAGTTCCTCGTCGTGGGTGACAATGACAAAGGTCTGCCCCAGGCGGTCGCGCAGGTCAAAGAAGAGTTGGTGCAGTTCCTGCTTGTTCTGGGTGTCCAGGCTGCCCGAAGGTTCGTCGGCCATCACCACAGCCGGCGAGTTCACCAAGGCACGGGCAACGGCCACGCGCTGCTTCTCGCCGCCCGACAGTTCGTTGGGCTTGTGCTCGGCACGGTCGGCCAGTCCCATGAAGGCCAGCAACTCTTCGGCACGTCGGCGGGCTTCTCTTTTGCCCATGCCGCCGATGAAGGCCGGTATCATGACATTCTCCAATGCCGTAAATTCGGGCAGCAACTGATGGAACTGGAATACGAAACCGATGCGCTGGTTGCGGAAGCGTGCCAACTTGCTTTGCGACATGCGGCTGACATCCACACCGTCAATCTCCACCGTTCCCGAATCGGCCTTATCCAGGGTACCCATAATCTGCAACAGGGTGGTCTTCCCCGCCCCGCTGGGTCCGACAATACTCACGATTTCGCCCTTTGCGATATCCAGGTCTATGCCCTTCAACACCTGCAGCGTGCCGAAGCTCTTGGTTATGTTTCGCAAGCGAATCATATTGGACCCTCCCCCTATCCCCTCCCTTGTAGGGCGGGGCGTAGTTAAGTTTTCCATTTGAATATTTTGCTTTTCCATTATCTAATTCTTTATGTGAGTATCTGTTCCCATCCCTACAAGGGAGGGGCTAGGGGAGGGTCTTTATTCCGTTGTCCGTAATTGTTATCAGCCGGCGCTTGTACAGGTCACCGACAGCCTTCTTGAAGACCTTTTTGCTGACGCCGAAGGTATTGTAGATGTCCTCTGCCGGACTCTTGTCGCAGAGTATGGTCCGGCCACCGTTCTTCTGCAGGTACTCCAGCAGCACATCGCTGAACTCGCGGGCTGCCTGCTGCCCCATGGGCTGCAGGATGAGGTCGATCTTGCCATCCTCGCGGACCTGCTGGATGTATGCTGTCAGCCGGTCGCCCGTGTGCAAGGGGCGGAACACCTGTTGGTCGTATATCATGCCGCCGAACCGGTTGTCGATGATGGCCTTGAAGCCCATGTCGGTTTTCTGCCAGACGAGTATCTCCACGGCATCGCCCACCTGATAGGGCGGAAAATCGTCGCAGAGATACTTCTCCACCTTGGCCGAGGCCATGATGCGGTGGCTTGCCTCGTCGAGATGGACATGCACGATGTAACTGTTTCCCTTCTGCATCTTCATCTTCTGTTCGCGGAAGGGCACGAACAGGTCCTTCATCGGTCCCCACGAGAGGAAGGCTCCGAAGTTGTTGACCCATGCCACTTCCAGGAAGGCGAAGTCGCCCACCTGTGCCAGCGGACGTTCGGTGGTGGCAACAAGACGCTCGTCCTGATCGAGGTAGATGAACACATCCAGCACATCACCAACCTCCACACCTTCGGGCACATAGCGCGAAGGCAGCAATATCTCTCCGTGCACCTCGCCACCATCCAGGTACAGGCCGAAGTCCACCCGTTTCACCACCACGAGGCGGTTCATCTTTCCCAGTTCCAACATTGTTTACTGTTTACCGTTTACTGTTTGCTGTTTGCAACAAAAAAGGCATCTTGAGCAATTGCTCTTGATGCCTTTCTCTTTACATTCTCGAGTTGCTCGATTAGTCCTCAGCGGCAACATTTGCACGCTTCTCGGCAATGCGAGCCTTCTTACCAGTCAGGTTGCGCAGGTAGTACAGCTTAGCGCGACGCACCTTACCAACCTTGTTTACGGTAATGCTGTCGATGTTGGGGCTCTCGATGGGGAAGATACGCTCTACACCAACGGTACCCGACATCTTGCGGACGGTGAAGCGTCTCTTTTCTCCGTGACCGCTGATCTTGATGCATACGCCACGATAGAGCTGGATACGCTCCTTGTTGCCCTCGATGATTTTGTAAGCTACGGTCACAGTGTCACCGGCCTTGAACTGGGGGTGCTGCTTACCAGTAGCAAATGCTTCCTCAGCAATTTTGATTAAATCTGCCATTTTGTTTGGTTGTTAAATTGTTGTACATCTCAACCCGAGGCATAACAGGGAACTCTTCATCCTGCCAGCGACCTGGGGCGGAAAGCGGGTGCAAAGTTACAAAATAATTCACAATCCACAATTCTTAATGCATAAATTTTTTCTTTTTTACATGTAATTTCTCTTTTATTCGTGGCAATATTTCATCTTTTTTGTATCTTTGTCGTCATAAAACCCACATAAGACTATGAAAAAGTTCCTATTCCTCTTATTAACTTTCAATTTTCAATTTTCAATTTTCAATTTCTCGTATGCCCAACGTCGGATAGTGACAGAGCGCATCGAGGTCACCAATCGGCTGGACGAGCACCCCGACCGTTCGGCGTCGAACGTGGTCGCACGCTACAAGAACGCCGTGGACAGCGTGGTGGCCCCTGTGCTGGGCGAGAGTCTGGTGGGCATGTCGTCTGGCCGGCCCGAGAGCCTGCTCAGCAACTGGGCAGCCGACGTTCTGGTGGAGTTCTCCGGTTTCCGTGGGAACGGACGGGCCGACCTGGGACTGATAAACGTAGGCGGACTCAGAAACAACATGCCCAAGGGCACCGTGCGCAGGGGCGACATCCTGCTCATCTCCCCCTTCGACAACCGCCTGGCCATGGTCTATCTGAAAGGCAGCGACCTCATGGAGCTCTTCCGCAACATTGCGGCAGTGCATGGCGAAGGCGTGAGCCACGAGGTGCGACTGGTCATTGACAACGACGGAAAACTGCTGGATGCCAAGGTCAGCGGCAAGACCGTTGACCCCGAACACACATACCGCATCGCCACACTCGACTACCTGGCAGAGGGCAACGACAGGATGTATGCACTGAAACGGGCACAGAAGGTGGACGTGAGCGACCTCTTCACCCGCGACTGCATGATGAAGAGCATACAGCAACACAAGACCATCACCTCGAAAATCGAAGGCAGAATAATAATTAAAAATTAAAAGATAAAAATTAAAAGATAAAAGATAAAAATTAAAAGATAATATTGAATGTCATGAGGCGTGTAATACTGTTAATTTTTCACTTTTCACTTTTCACTTTTAATTTAGCGTTAGCGCAGAAGCTAACCCTCGTCCACACCAGCGACACACATTCGTGCATCGAACCCATATCCAAGCACGACATCAAGCCCGAACAGGCCGACAAGGGCGGCTACATGCGCCGCGTGAACCTGTTAAAGGAGCTCCGCCAAGAACATCCCGACATGCTGCTGCTCGACTGCGGCGACTTCTCTCAGGGCAGTGTCTATTACAGTCTCTTCAAGGGTGAGGTGGAAGTGGAACTGATGAATGTCATGGGCTACGACGCCTGCACCATCGGCAACCACGAGTTCGACTGCGGCATGGACAACATGGCACGCCTGTTCCGCATGGCCAAGTTCCCCGTCGTATGCGCCAACTACGATTTCACGGGCACCGTCTGCGAGGGCCTTGTCCGTCCCTATATAATAAAGGAATGCGCGGGCAAGCGCGTGGGCATTTTCGGTCTCGGGCCCCAGTTGGAGGGACTCGTATCGAAGCAAAACTGCGAAGGTGTGGTCTATCACAAACCCTTGGAGGTGACTCAGGGCATTGTCGATAAACTGCGCAACGAGGAACACTGCGACTTCATCGTCTGCCTCTCGCATCTGGGCTATGGCGACCGCGACGACCAGGACCCCGCCCTCATCCGCGGCACTCGCGGCATCGATGTCGTTTTGGGTGGCCACTCGCACACCTACTTCGAGTACACCAAGTACCTGCCCAATGCCGACGGCTTTGAGATTCCCCTCGACCATCAGGGCAAGAACGCCCAGTTCGTAGGCGTCCTGGAATTCGATTTCTCCGAGAACTGATTGGCGTCACGTCAAGCCCCGGAACCTCCATACCATAATTTATTCATACGCGCATGCATGCACACATGCACGCACACGTTGCATGGCCGGGGTTCCATCGACGCGTCGATGGAGCCTCATCGACGTGTCGTTGGAGCCGGATCGACGTGTCGTTGGAGCCGGATCGACGTGTCGTTGGAGCTCAATCGACGCGTCGATGAAAGCATGGCAATATACACCCAAAAACAAAAGCACCTTTTCACCCGACCTGTGCCCTGTTAAACATGTGAGAAGCCCCCGTTGAGATTGTCTCGGCGGGGGCTTCTTGTGTGTTAGCGGATGAAGAGTAGTTCGCGATACTTGGGTAACGGCCAGAGGGCATCATCGACGACGAGCTCGAGCTTGTCAATCTGCCGACGGATGGTGTCGAACATCGGGGCGATGGTATCGTGATAGGCGATGGCCTTCTGGTGTTCGTCCTCGATCTTGTTGGCTACCTTGCGGGCGGCAACGAGTTCCTCGACTTGTGTCTCGATGGTGGCCGTGCGCTGGGCAATGTCCTCGATGAGCTTGAGGTTGCGGGCATTGAGCTGGTTGGCCTTTTCTGACGGGAATACGGCACTCATGCGTTCCACGTTGCGCAGAAGCTGGCTCTGGTAGCTGGTGGCTACGGGAATGATGTGGTTCATCGAGAGGTCGCCCAGTACGCGGGCCTCAATCTGAATCTTCTTGGTATAGGTCTCCCACTTCACTTCGTTGCGGGCCTCCAGCTCCTTCCTGGTCATCACGCCCAGACTTTCGAACATCTGCACGCTGTCGGCATCGAGGTAGCGCTCGAAGATGACAGGACAGGAGGTTTCCGTGTCCAGTCCGCGCTTGGCGGCCTCAGCCTTCCATTCGTCGCTGTAGCCGTTGCCGTCGAAACGGATGTGTTTGCAGGTCTTGATG